>DATKVA010000012.1:0-3877 GCA_035530315.1 Rhodanobacter sp.
GGCCAAGGACAAGGCCGGCGCCATCGCCGCCTTCACCGTCGCCCAGCCGGTGATGGACCGTTATGCCGCACGCGGCCTGATCCACAAGAACAAGGCCGCCCGCCACAAGAGCCGCCTCAACGCGAAGATCCGCGAACTGGCCTAAGCCGGAGCGCGATCCGGGGTGACGCAAAAAGCCGGCGCAGGCCGGCTTTTTCATGATCATAAAATGCAGGCCGGCGCAGGCCGGCTTTTTCATAGCCAAAAGTGCAGGCCGGCGCATGCCGGCTTTTTCATGGGCTCAGCATCGCCCCCGCCCATGTAGAGCGCACCCTGTGCGCGAATGCTCTTGTCCGAGCGCTGAAGAGCGTTCGCGCACAGGGTGCGCTCCGATTACCCAGGCCTACGGCTGCCGGGCGCTATTGCCGCGAGCGGAAATGCAGCGGGCGCTGGTCGGCGCCATCCAACACGGGCTTCGCCGGAGCGCAGCCACCGCAATTGCTGCAGCCGTCGCCACTGCCGCATGCGCCGGCTTTCGCCGCCGCCGGCTGCAGCCAGCGGCCGAGGCGACGCATGGCTACCGAACGACCCGGCCGATCCAGCGCGGCGGAAATCCCGGCGAGCAGGCGTCGGCTGGTTTGCGGCAGCAGCTTGCGGAACGCCTGCCACGCACTGAACGCGACCACCACGCCGATCACCACCGCCTGCACCAGCGCAAAACCGCTCATGTCAGCAACCTCGCGATCTGGTAGGTCAGCAGCGAGGCGGCATAGGCCAGCGCGAACATGTAACCCGCGCTGATCGCCACGTAACGCCACGAGTTGGTCTCGCGCCGGATCACCGCCAGCGTGGACATGCATTGCGGTGCAAACACGTACCAGGCCAGCAACGACAACGCGGTGGCCAGCGACCATTGCTGCGCGATCACCGTACCCAGCTGACTGACCAGCGCCGAATCGCTGCCAGACATCGCGTAGACCGTGCCCAGCGCCGAAACCGCCACCTCGCGCGCCGCCAGCCCGGGCACCAGTGCGATGCAGATCTGCCAGTTGAAGCCGATCGGCGCGAACAGGTAATGCATCGCATGGCCGAGGCGACCGGCCAGGCTGAAATCGATCGCCGGCTCGGTGGCCCCGGCCGGCGCACCGGGAAAACTCGACAGGAACCACAGCAGCACGGTCAGCGAAAGGATGATGCCGCCGACGCGGCGCAGGAAGATCACCGTTCGCTGCCACAGGCCCAGCGCCACGTCGCGCAACTGCGGCATGCGGTAAGCTGGCAGCTCCATCAGCAATGCGTGCTCGCTCTTGTCGCGGCGCAGGCGCTTGATCACGCTGGCCACCACCAGCGCGCTGACGATGCCGAGCAGGTACAGCGTGAACAGCACGATACCCTGCAGGTTGAACAGGCCGAAGATGACATGCCGCCGCGGAATGAACGCGGCGATCAGCAGCGTGTACACCGGCAGGCGCGCCGAACACGTCATCAACGGCGCCACCAGGATCGTGGTGAGGCGATCGCGCGGATCGGTGATGCTGCGCGCGGCCATGATGCCGGGCACCGCGCAGGCGAAACTCGACAGCAGCGGGATGAACGCACGCCCGGTCAGCCCGGCCTTGAACATCATCCGGTCGAGCAGGAACGCCGCCCGCGGCAGGTAGCCGGACTCCTCGAGGATCAGGATGAACAGGAACAGGATCAGGATCTGCGGCAGGAACACCAGCACTGCGCCGAGACCGGCAAAGATGCCGTCGTTGAGCAGGCTGTGCAGCGCGCTGCCGGCCGGCAACGCCTGGGTCAGCCAGCCGCCGAACGCCGTCATGCCGGCCTGGATGCCGTCCATCAGCGGTGCGGCCCACGAAAAAACCGCCTGGAAAATCAGGAACATCAGCACCGCCAGGATCGCCAGGCCAAATACCGGATGCAGTGCCCAGCGGTCGATCGCATCGTCCAGCAGCGCCGTGGCGCGCGGCATCCGCACGCTGGCGGTCAGCAGTTCGCGCACTTGCGCATGCAGGTCGGCGCGGCTGGCCGCATCATCCGGCTGCAGCGGCGCGGCCATCGGCACTTCACCGTCGACGCGGGCAATCAGCGCCTGCGCACCGCTGCGCTTGACCGCAACGGTTTCCACGACCGGCACGCCGAGCCGCCGTTGCAACTCGGCCACGTCGATCGCGATGCCCCGCCGCCGCGCGGTATCCATCATGTTCAGCGCCAGCAGCACCGGCCGGCCCAGACGCTTGACCTCCAGCACGAAACGCAGATGCAGGCGCAGGTTGGTGGCATCGGCGACGCAGACGATCAGATCCGGCGCCGGCTCGCCCGGATGGGTGCCGCGGCAGACATCGTGGGTGATCTGCTCATCGGGACTGTTCGCATCGAAGCTGTAAGTGCCGGGCAGGTCCAGCACATGCAGCACGCGACCGGACGGCGCGGTAAAGCGGCCTTCCTTGCGCTCGACCGTGACGCCGGCGTAATTGGCCACCTTCTGCCGACCGCCGGTAAGCAGATTGAACAAGGCGGTCTTGCCGCAATTCGGATTGCCGACAAGCGCAATGCGCAAGCTGGAGAGCGGCAACGTCGATGCGTTCATGCCGCCTCCGGCCGCACCGCAACCCGCGCCGCCTCGCTGCGGCGCAGCGCGAAACGGGTCGAGCCGATCTGGATCAACAGGGGATCGCCGCCCATTGGCCCGATTGCCATGACCCGCACCGGCTCGCCATCGACGAAACCCAGATCGCGCAGACGTTGCGCAATCGGATCCGACGGGTGGGCGTCATCCACGCGATCGACCACGGCCGGTGCACCCTTGGGTAAATTGGACAGACGCACGGGCTTGTTCTCAAATAAGAATTGTTCGCATCATAATCCGTTGCCCGCATCACTGCACCTGCCGGGCGATGCGACATATCGCCACCGTTTATCATGCAGGTATTTGCGAGGTTCACGATGACCGATTCCATCCAGTGCGAACACCGCGGCAGCATGGCATGGCTCACCTTGAACCGCCCACAGGTGCACAACGCGTTCGACGACGGACTGATCGCCGCGCTGACCGAGGCGGTAAATGCTGCCGGCAGCGATCCGGCCGTCCGTGCCGTGGTGCTGACCGGTGCGGGAGCCAGCTTCTCCGCCGGGGCCGACCTGAACTGGATGCGCGGCATGGCCGGCGCCAGCGAAGCGGAAAACCGCGCCGATTCGCTGGCACTCGCCAGCCTGATGCACAGCTTGCAGTTCTGCCCGAAACCCACCATCGCCCGCGTCAACGGCGCGGCCTACGGCGGCGGTGTGGGGCTGATCGCCTGCTGCGATATCGCCATCGGCACCGAACAGGCGAAATTCGGCCTCACCGAAGTGAAGCTGGGCCTGGTCCCGGCGGTCATCTCGCCGTACGTGATCGCTGCGATCGGCTTGCGCCACGCGCGGCAGCTGTTTCTCACCGGCGAGATCTTCGATGCCGCCACCGCGCTGCGGATCGGCCTGCTGCATCGGGTCGTCACCGCGGATGCGCTGGACGAATCCGTGCAGCACGCGCTTGCCCTGCTGGCCAAGGCCGGTCCGGTCGCACAGGCCGAAGCCAAACGGCTGGCACTGCGCATGGCCGGCATCGACGAAGTGCAGGCCGAACAGATCGACCGCGACAACGCCGCCCTGATCGCCCGCCTGCGCGTGTCGCCGGAAGGCCAGGATGGCCTCGGCGCCTTCCTCGACAAGCGCGCGCCGGGCTGGGTGGGCTGAGCTACCCATCGGACAACCGCGATACGACCCTGGAGTCCAGCATGAGCACACGCATCGTCAATCTCGCCAACCTCGACGTGCAACCGGTCAGCCCGGCACGTGCGCCCAAAGGCGTGAACGCCGCGAACTACGACCGGCGCAGTGCCGAGATCGCCAGTCG
>DATKVA010000013.1:0-63591 GCA_035530315.1 Rhodanobacter sp.
ACTGCTGACAGACTGGCCGCATTCTTCGCGATGTCCCTTCACGGGCAACCCATGATGGCTACCCACGAACCCGCCCGCCCGCTGCGTATCGCAAGTTACGTGCTGGCCGGCATCGCCCTGCTGCTGGTGTTGTGGCTGCGGCTGTTGCCGGCACTGCTGGCCGGTTCGCTGGTCTACGTACTGGTGCAGGCGGTGGCCCCGTTGCTGGGCAAGCGCATCTCCGGCGACCGTGCCCGGGTACTGGTGGTGACCGCACTGGGGGCCGTCGTGGTGGGGTTGCTGATCGGGCTGATCCTCGGCGCCGTCAGCATCTTCCACAAGGAAATCGGCAATCCCGAACTGCTGTGGCAGCAACAACTCATGCCGCTGGTGGAAAAGGCCCGCCAGCAATTGCCTGCGGTGCTGGTCGATCACCTGCCGGTCAGCGTCGACGATTTGCGCGATGGCGCGGTCGAGCTGGCGCGCAAGCATGCGGGAACCTTGCAGCAGGCCGGCAAGGACGCGCTGCGATTATTTGTGCAGATCATCATCGGACTGCTGATGGGGGCCATCATCGCGCTGAGCCGCGCCCGGCCGGCGCATCAGGTCGGGCCGCTGGCCGCCATATTGAGCTTGCGCAGCCAGCGCCTGGCCGAGGCGTTCCGCAACATCGTGTTCGCCCAGGTCAAGATCTCGCTGATCAACACCGTGTTCACCGCGATCTTCCTGCTCGGCGCACTGCCGCTGTTCGGCATCCACGTGCCGTTGGCCAAGACGCTGGTGGTGGTCACCTTCGTGGTCGGGCTGCTGCCGGTGATTGGCAACCTGATTTCCAACACGGCGGTCACCATCGTGGGTTTGTCGGTATCGCTCGGCGTCGGCGTTGCCGCGCTGGGATTCCTGGTGCTGATCCACAAGCTCGAATATTTCCTCAACGCACGCATCGTCGGCAACCGGATCCGCGCCCGTGCGTGGGAGTTGCTGATCGCGATGCTGGTGATGGAAGCCGCCTTCGGCCTGCCTGGCCTGATCGCCGCACCGATCTACTACGCCTACCTGAAGAGTGAGCTGGAGGCGGAACAGCTGCTGTAGGAGCGCGCTTGCGCGCGATGCTCTTGTTTTCCGACCTCGACAAGAGCATCGCGCGCAAGCGCGCACCTACGGGAGCGATGTGGGCTCAGGTGCCGGCCAGCATGGCCGCGATTTTCGCCAGGTGCGATTCGGCGGTCTCGCGCACCACTTCCTTGTCCGCCTCCGGATCCTTGCCCTGCCAGTGCAGATCGCTCTGCGGCAGTTCGTGCAGGAAGCGGCTGGGCTGGTTGCTGTGGACTTCGCCATAGCGTTTGGTCTTCGCCGACCATGACAGCGTCAGCAGTTCCTTGGCGCGGGTAATGCCGACGTACATCAGGCGGCGCTCCTCGTCGAGGCGGCCTTCGTCGAGCGCACCTTCGTGCGGGAGTGTGCCGTCTTCGCAGCCGACGATGAAGACGAAGCGGAATTCCAGCCCCTTGGCCGCATGCAACGTCATCATGCGCACTGCGTTGCCGGGCTCGTCGCGGTCGGCGTGGCTCAGCAGGGCCAGCTGTGACGCCAGGTCGCCGGCGCTGTTGCCGCCTTTCTGCATCGCGCGAAACCAGTCGGCCAGTTCGCGAAGGTTGCCGAGCTTGCGCTCGCGCACGCTGGCGTCGGGTGTGCCGGCGGCGATCTGCGCGGCGTAGCCGGTGCGCTTGAGGATCAGCTCGACCAGATCCGCCGCGCCCTGGTGCAGCGATGCGCTGCGCAGTTCGTCCAGCAGGTTCGAGAACGACGCCAGCGCAGCAGCCGGGCGCGGGGTGAGCTGGCGCAGCACGCTGTCGCTGCGGGTGGCGTCGAGCAGCGAGCTGTGCCGCGACTGCGCGATCTGGCCGAGCTTCTCCAGCGTGGTGGCGCCGATCTCGCGCTTGGGCACATTGACCACGCGCAGGAACGCGGCGTCGTCGCTGGGATTGGTCAGCAGGCGCAGATAGCACAGCAGGTCCTTCACCTCGGCGCGGTCGAGGAAGCTCAGCGCACCAGTGAGGTGATAGGGAATCTGCGCCAGGCGCAGCGCCTTCTCCAGTGGCCGCGCCTGGAAGTTGCCGCGATAGAGGATCGCGACGTCGTGCCAGCGCGCCTTGTGCCTTTCGGCCAGGGCGGCGGCGATCGCGGCGACGCGTTCGGCTTCGTGTTCGGCCTCCTTGCATTCCAGCACGCGGATCGGCGCGCCCTCGGGCAGCTCGCTCCACAGTTTCTTTTCGTGCAGATGCGGGTTGTTGCCGATCAGCCGGTTCGCCGCGCGCAGGATGCGTTTGCCGCAGCGGTAGTTCTGCTCCAGCTTGATCACCCGCAGGTTCGGCCAGTCGCGGCCGAGCTGGTCGATGTTCTCCGGGTTGGCGCCGCGCCAGGCATAGATCGACTGGTCGTCGTCGCCCACGCAGGTGATGCCGCCGCGCTCGCCGGCCAGCACCTTCAGCAGGCGGTACTGGGCGTCGTTGGTGTCCTGGTATTCGTCCACCAGCAGGTAGCGAAAGCGCTCGCGCCACACCTCGCGGCATTCGGCATCGGCTTCGAGGATACGCAGCGGCAGCCGGATCAGGTCATCGAAATCGACCGCGTTGAACGCGGCCAGGCGCTGCTGGTACATCTCGTAGATCGTGGCCGCCTCCAGTTCGCGCGGGCTGCGCGCGGCGGCCAGCGCCTCTTCCGGCGACAGGCCGCCGTTCTTGGCGCGGCCGAGCAGGTTGCGGATGCCGAACAGCACATCGTTCTTCGCTCCCTTGGGTGCCAGCTCCTTCACGATGGCACCGCTGTCGTCGGCGTCCAGCACCGAGAAGCCCTTGCGCAGGCCGGCGCGGGCGTGCTCGATCTGCAGGAATTTCAGCCCCAGCGCATGGAATGTGCACACGGTGACGGCCTGCGCGGCCTCGGCGCTGATCAGCTTGCCGACGCGCTCGCGCATCTCGCGCGCGGCCTTGTTGGTGAACGTGATCGCGGCGATCTTCGACGCTGCCAGGCGCTTGCGTGCGATCAGCCAGGCGATCTTCTCGGTGATCACCGAGGTCTTGCCGGAACCGGCGCCAGCGAGCACCAGCAGCGGGCTGTCGCAATGTTCGACGGCGGCCAGTTGTTGCGGATTGAGCATGGATCGAAGCGCTGCGTGAGGCGGCGGCCGATGGTAGCAGAGCACCCTGCGAGAGGACTTGCTCGTCGCGGTGTCGAAGCTCGCCCGCGAGGGCCGCTTCGATTACTCGCTCGTGGCGTCGACGGGGATCTCGGAGCCACTGCACGCCGCGGAGCCTCGCCCGGGTCGGCGCACGGTTCGCACCTTGCCGCTGTTTCCGCCGCCGCAGAAGAACTGATCGCCGCCATCGGACTCGAGTCCCGATACGCCCACGCCGGAGGGCATGGCGAGGCTCTCCAGCACCTCTCCCGTTTGCGCATCGATGTGCCGCAACTCGCTCTCGTCGCCTTCCCAGGTGCCGTGCCAGAGTTCGCCGTCGACCCAGGTGACGCCGGTGACGAAACGGTTGGACTCGATGGTGCGAAGAATCGCCCCGGTCGCGGGATCGACCTGGTGGATCTTCTTGTCCCGCCACTGCCCGACCCAGAGCGACCCCTCAGCCCAGGCGAGCCCCGAATCACCGCCGCCGCCGGGCGCGGGGATGGTGGCCAGCACATGGCCGGTCGCCGGGTCGATCGTCTGAATGCGATCCTCGGCGATCTGGAACAGGTGCCGGCCGTCGAAGGCCGTTCCTGCGTGCGCGGCGATATCGATCGAGCGCAGCGTCTTCCCGCTGGCCGGATCCATGGCGGTCAGCTTGTCGCCGGCGGCCAACCAGACGTGCTGGCCGTCATGCGTGACCCCACCCACGCTGTCGACTCCCGGAAAGGGCCCATATTCACGGACGATAGTGGCGGCTGATCGCTTCATGCTTGCGTCCTGGTCGTTCGTCGGTGGAATCCTAGTCGCTCGGCATCGACGCGGGGAGTAACAAGGTCGTCGTGAATCCCGGCACGGGCGGGGTCATCCAGCGACGCGCCCGCCCGCGCCCGAACGACTGTATCTTGCCCGCGGCGGCCAGCGCGTCGAGTGCCCGCTGCACGGTGCGCTGACTGTCTCCCAGCGCCAGGGCCAGGGCCGAGCTCGACCACGACTCGCCGTCGGCGAGCAAGGCGAGCACCGTCGCGTGCTTCTCTTCGACCGGCCGCGCCAGCACCACGACCTCGCGTGCGCCGCGCGGCACCAGGGCAAATCCCCGCTTCGTCGCGTGCACGTCGGCCAGCGCGCCAAGCGCCCTGCGAAGCCGCCCCATTTCGACCCGCAAGCGCGCGCGATGCGATTCGTCCATGGCCTTCGCCCGGAACGCGCGGGCGATGAGCACGCTCCTCGGCACATCGGCCGGCCACGCTTCGCCGAGCAGGCGGGCGAGCGTGAACAGCACCGGCCGGCTGGCGAGCGGGACCGCGCTGTCCCGCCGACGCAGCACATGACGGCACGCATCCACCACGAGCACGTCCGACGCCAGCAACGCCTCGACCTCCGCGAGCAGGAGCAGCCGCTCCTCGCCACGCACGATCAGGCGCGCTGCGGGCGTGTTCAGGACGAGGGCTGCGTTTTTTACCTCCATCGTCAGCGCGGGGATGCCTGCGTGATGCGCGGCCCGTCCAGCCCGGGCGAGCGCCGCGCGCGCCGTCTTTGTCCGCAGGCGGCGCAGCGCGATTCCCGCCACGACGAGCTCGTGGGCGGCTCGCAAGGCAGGCGGGAAGGGCGCGGGGTCGAGTTCGGCGAGCGCGGCTTCGGCTTCGTCGAGGCATCCGATCAGGAGCTGGCGCCGGACCCCGAGATAGCGCGCATGCGCGGCGTTCACCTTGTCACCGTGTGCCTCGAGCGTTGCCCGCGCCGCATCGAGCATCTTCGCCGGCCAGCCCAGGTCGCGCGAGGCGAGGGCGACCTCGGCCTCGGCGACGACGCATCGCGCGCGGGCCATGGCCTCGCGCGGACCGAAGGCACGCGCCGCACGTCGCAATAGCGCCTTCGCCCGCACGAGATCGCCGAGTTGCGCCATCGCGATGCCGCGCAGCGCGAGCGCCGGCGCGTCGTCGCGCAGGGCGACCCGGTTCAGTGCGCCAAGCGGGTCGCCGGACGCGAGCGCACGCGCCGCAGCGGTGATCAGCGAATCCACCGGAGCCAGCTCATCTGAATCGCGCCACAGTTGTCACTCCCACCGTCCGCTGCCCTGTGCCTAATCTAGCCCACGCTCACCCATCATGGAGATTCACGATGACAACGCATACCACCGGAACACTCGAGGAATGGCTGGCGGCGCGGCTCGAACTGCTCGATGCCGAGAAGGAACTGACGCGGCGCAGCGACGAGCTGGCGCGACAGCGGCAGGCGCTGCCGTGGGTGCGGATCGACAAGGCATATCGATTCGAGACCGACGCGGGCGGCGCCACGCTGGCGGACCTGTTCCAGGGGCGCTCGCAGCTGCTCGTCTACCACTTCATGTTCGGGCCCGACTACAAGGTGGGTTGTGCGACCTGCTCGTCGATCGCGGACGGCTTCAACGGCATCGCCGTGCACCTGGAAAACCATGACGTCGCGCTTTCCGTCGTGTCGCGGGCGCCGCTGGCGAAATTGCAGGCATTCAAGCGGCGCATGGGCTGGACCTTCCCCTGGGCATCCTCGCAGGGCGGCGACTTCAACGGCGACTTCAACGTCTCGATCACCGAGTCGCAGCAGCGCGAGGGCGGCGTCGAATACAACTATCGCCGCGAACCGGCGTGGCAGTCGCGTGACGACGGGGGCATGGCGAACAGCATGTCGGGAAACCCCGTGGCCGATAACGCCGCCATGGCCGGAACCGACGTGGCGACATACATCCGCGAGCGGCCGGGCATGAGCGCCTTCGTGCGCGAGGACGGCGTGATCTACCACACCTATTCCACCTATGCGCGCGGACTGGACAGCCTCTGGGGCATGTACCCGTGGCTCGACCGTGCCCCCAGGGGGCGCAACGAGACCGGCGTCTGGTGGCGCCGACACGACGAGTACGACAAGGCATGAGAGCAGCCCAGGCCAGCGGTCCGGCCGAGCACAGGCACCTACCCCAACTCCGCCATCGAAGGAGAGCGATCATGAAAACCAGCACGCCATCCCAGCCGAAAGTCGCCTCGCGCGACGAATGGCTTGCCGCCCGCAAGGCGCTGCTCGTGAAGGAAAAGGCCATGTCCCGCGAACTCGACGTCCTTCGCGCCGAGCGCCGCCAGCTGCCCTGGGTCAGGATCGAGAAGCCCTACGTATTCGAAGGGCCGCAGGGCCCATGCACGCTGGCGGATCTGTTTCGTGGCCGCAACCAGCTCGCCGTCTATCACTTCATGCTGACGCCGGGTTCAGATCACGTCTGCAAGGGGTGCTCGTACATCGCCGACCACATCGATGGGGCGCGCCAGCATTTCGAGCATGCCGACCTTGCCTTTGCCGCGATCTCGCGCGCGCCGCTCGGGCAGATCGAGCAGGTCCGGCGGCGCATGCGCTGGACCTTCCCCTGGCTCTCCTCGAACGGCACCGAGTTCAACTACGACTTCGGCGTGTCGTTCAAGCCGGAGGACATCGCCGCGGGACGCGCCAGCTACAACTACGGCTCGCAGACGATCAAGAGCAGCGAAGACATGCACGGCACCAGCATCTTCGCGAAAAACGAGCGCGGCGAAATCTTCCACAGCTACTCCACCTACGCCCGCGGCGACGAGGTGCTGATGGGCGCCTTCGCGTGGCTCGATCTCGCGCCCAAGGGGCGCAACGAGACCGATGGCGTCATGAGCTGGTTGAGGCTGCACGACGAGTACGAAGCCGACTGAGACAGCGGCCATCGCCGACGGTGGGCCGCATCCCGCCTCGGGACGCATCCACCGGGAACCCTCTGCGGCGGACAGCGATTGCGCCCGGCGGCGCACCGCCGGAAACGGAGCACAGGATCATGACCCGCGCGACATCTCTCGCCAACCATCCGAACCGCGTCATCTCCCGCGTCAACTCCCGCATCGTCGATGCCCGCACGGTTTCCGGGCTGGCTTCGGACCGCATCTTCTTCGGCGTCTCGGCGCTGCTCTTCGCCGCCAGTGCGGCGCTGACCATCGTCGGGTGCACGTCCATGTCGGCGATGGGCGGGATGTCGATGCCCGGCGGCTGGACGATGTCGATGGCGTGGATGCGGATGCCCGGGCAGACGTGGCCCGGTGCCGCGGCGTCGTTCCTCGGCACATGGGTCATCATGATGATGGCGATGATGCTGCCGTCCCTCGTGCCGATGCTGTGGCGCTACCGCCAGGCCGTCGCCAGCACGCGTGAGGTACGCCTGGGTTGGCTGAGCGCGCTGGTGGGCGCGGGGTATTTCTTCGTGTGGGCCGCGTTCGGCATGATCGCTTTTCTGCTGGGCGTTTCGGCGGCGGCGATCGAGATGCGGTTGCCGATGCTGGCGCGCGCCGTCCCGATCGCGGCGGCCGTGGTCGTCCTGAGCGCCGGCGTGCTCCAGTTCACCGCGTGGAAGGCGCGTCACCTTGCCTGCTGTCGGGTAGCCCCCGGACACGACCGTCCGTTGCCGGCGGACGCCGGCACGGCCTGGCGACACGGCCTGCGCCTCGGCCTCCACTGCAGCACCTGCTGTGCCGGCCTGACCGCGATCCTCCTCGCCGTCGGGGTCATGGACCTGGGGGCGATGGCTGCGGTGACGGCAGCCATCACCGTCGAACGTCTCGCGCCAGCCGGTGAGCGCGTCGCGCGAGCCATCGGCGCCGTCGTCGTTGGCGCAGGGTTGTTCTTGATCGTACGGGCAGCCGGACCCGGATGATGCATCCGCACCGGGGAGACACACAGGGGTCGAGTGCCGTCGTCGCCTGCTCCCGGATGGGCGAAGAGCGCCGTCTCCATGTGCAGCACGCGCGGGGTATGTGGCGGGCGCGGACTTCGGCGGACAACGAGCGCGTGCGTGACCGGATGCCGTGGCCCTCGCGCTACCATGCACCGTCACGAACCGAATGCATGATGATGGCCAAGCTCTACTTCTATTACTCGGCGATGAATGCCGGCAAGACCACCACGCTGCTGCAGGGCGCGTACAACTATCGTGAGCGCGGCATGCGAACGCTGATTCTCACGCCCGCGCTGGACAACCGCTACGGCGAAGGCGTGGTGGCCTCGCGCATCGGCCTGAAGGCGAACGCGCTGCGTTTTCGCGGCGACGAGGATCTGCTGGCGCGGGTCGAGGCCGACATCGCCGTCCACGGTGCCCTGCACTGCGTGTTCGTCGACGAGGCGCAGTTCCTGAGCAAGGCACAGGTGTGGCAGCTCAGCGACGTGGTCGACAAGCTCGGCATTCCGGCGCTGGCTTATGGCCTGCGCACCGATTTTCGCGGCGAGCTGTTCGAAGGCAGCCGCTATCTATTGGCCTGGGCGGATCATCTGGAGGAGATCAAGACGATCTGCCACAGCGGCCGCAAGGCCACCATGGTGGTGCGCGTGGACGAACTCGGGCGTGCCGTCACCGACGGCCCGCAGGTCGAGATTGGCGGCAACGAACGTTACGTCTCGGTGAGTCGCGCCGAATTCAAGAAGATCAGCCAGGGCAACGGCCGCATCGAATTGCAGCAATCCGTGCTGCCGTTGGGCGAAAGCCATTGAACGGCGCCCGTCAACAAGGAATCCCATGAGCCACCCGATCACCATCCCCGCCTGGCAGCGCCCGCATTGGCAGGCCAGCGACGAGGAAATCCTGCTGCAGTTCTACGTGTTCGGCCAATTCGACGCGGTGCGCGTGCCGTCGCTCGACTACGGCAGCCCGGGCCTGCCGCCGGGCATCAGCGCGACCAATCACCCGCACGGCGACTTGCGGGCGTGGCAAGGCTATCCGCTGAAAGGCGCGATGGGCCGCATGTTCAAGGCGGATGCACCCGAGGCCTGGCAGCGTGCGTTCGATGCGCCGGAAGTGATGGTGGTGCGCGGCACGCTCAAGGACAGCCCGGCCACCGGCTATCTGCGCGACACGCTGGGCGTGCTGGCGGGGCTGCTGGATATCGGCGGCAGCGCGATCCTCGACCCGCAGATCCTGAGCCTGCTGGATGCCGATGCCTGGCGCCGCAAGTATCTGATCCGCGACGGTGCGCCGATCCGCAACCACCTGCTGATCTTGTGCGACGGCGAGTCCGAAGCGGATCGCTCCTGGATCCACACTCGCGGCATGCGCAAGTTCGGCCGGCCCGACATCAGCATCCACCAAGTGCCCGAAGCCGCTCTCGATCGGGCCGGTCTGCTGTGCGAAAAGCTGGTCGAACTGCAGGCGCTCGGTGCGCACTTCGCCGAGGGTCAGGCGCTGGATGTCGAGGGCCTGGGCAGTGGCGTCGTCGCACATCTTCGCGGCGGGCTGGACGATCCGCAGTTCAACAATACCTGCGTGGAGTTTCACTGGCCCAGCTGATGTGTGGGACTCTTGCAAGAGCGCGCTTGCGCGCGATGCTTTTCGCCAAGAGGAGCAAGAGCATCGCGCGCAAGCGCGCTCCTGCAAAAAATGCCGCTCAACAATCATTGCGCGCTCAGCGCTGGCAGCGCGGACACCAGAACGTCGAGCGCTGTCCCAGCGCGACCTGCCGGATCGAGCTGCCACACACCCGGCACGGTTCGCCGGCGCGGCCATACACGTTCAGTTCGCGAAAGAAGTAGCCCGGCGCGCCATCCGGATTGAGAAAATCGCGCAAGGTGGTGCCGCCGCGTTCGATCGCCCACGCCAGAATGCGCTTCACTTCCGTGGCGAGTCGCGCGTAGCGCGCACGCGAGATCGAGCCGGCAGGACGGCGCGGGTCGATGCCGGCGGCGAACAGCGCTTCGCTGGCGTAGATATTGCCGACCCCGACCACCACGGCATGGTCCATCAGGAACAGTTTCACGGCGCTGCTGCGGCTGCGCGAGGCGCGCCACAGCAGTTCGCCGTCGAACGCATCGGTCAGCGGTTCGGGACCGAGGTGCGCGAGCAACGGATGGATTTCGCCGGGCGGCTGCCACAACAGGCAGCCGAAACGCCGCGGATCGGTGAAGCGCAGGATGCGTGACGCCTGCGTCGGCATGCGTTCGAGTGCGATATCGACATGGTCGTGCTTGCCGATCGGCGCATCCGGCGGCAGCAGGCGCAGCATGCCGGACATGCCCAGGTGCAGCAGCGCGCTGCCGGCGTCGGTATGCAGCAGCAGATATTTCGCGCGCCGCTCGACCGCCTCGATGCGCTGGCCGGGCAGCAGCTCGCTGACTTCGGTCGGGATCGGCCAGCGCAGATCGGGGCGGCGCAAGACCACCTTCAGCACGCGCCGGCCGATCAGGTACGGGGCGATGCCGCGGCGGGTGGTTTCGACTTCCGGCAATTCAGGCAAGGGCGATCCCGTGGCTCACTGCAGTTCGGTCGTCTTGATGGCCGGTGAACGCGGCATGTAGCGCTCCGACACCAGCGCGACCCGCTGGCCGACACGCACATAGCGCTGAGGCCCGGTGACCGAAGTCTCGCCGAACTCCAGGGTTTGCCCGTCCAGGCTCAGCACCGCGCGTGGCGGCGCCAGGCCGATCCGGGCGGGATCGAAATCGCTCGCCGGTCGCCAGCTCAGCACCTCGGCGGTCGCGGTATCGGCCAGCTCGTTGAGGCGGCCGTCGTTGGCCCGCGCCGGCGTGCCGTCGATGCGCCACCAGTGACCATGGCGCTTCTCGTAGCGCATGGCCGGTGCGCCGGGCAGGCTCAGCGCAAGGTGGTCGATGCGGGCCGGATCGAGCTGCAGCAGGGTGCCGGGCGCATGGCGGGCGTCCTGCCGCATCTGCCAGAACGCAATGGCCAGCAAGGCCGCAACGGCGAGCAGCAGGATCAGACGCTGGCGCGTCGCGCGTTTCATCGCTCAGCGCCGGCGCCGGCGCCACACGATCAGCCCGCCGGTCAGCAACAGCAGCAGCGGCAGCACGATCAGGAAGCCGACGCTGAGCAGGTTCAACTCGGCTTGCGAGATCTGCAGCAGCCGGTCGGGCGCGCCGCGCGGCGGCAGGTTCACCAGCTTGTCGTCGCCGAGCAGCCAGTCGAAAACCCGCTCGCCCAGTGCGCGATTGCCGCCGTTGCCGAGGAAGGTGTTGGAGAGGAAGTCGCCGTCGCCGATCACCACCACGCGCTGCTCGCTCTTGTCCGGGCTGGGCGACAGCCGGCTCAGCGCGAAGCCGAAATCCAGCGGCCCTTTCAGTTCGCCGGCGGCGGCATCGAAACGGATGTCCGACGATTTCGCATTGTCGATCGCCTTGAACTCGGTCCAGCTCTGCGCGCTCGAGCGCAGGAACGGCACCATCGCCCAGTCGCCCTGCTGCGCCACCCGCGCCAGTGCCGACACCTGCGGAAACAGCGTGGTGAGGACGAAGCCGCGGGTGATCGCGTTCAGCGGGTAATCGCCCAGCGCGATCAGGCGCGGATCGTGCAGGCCCAGCGCCGCGCCCGAGCCGTCCACCAGCACGCCCGGCAGCACGCGAATACCCAGCGCCGCGGCCAGCGGCTGCAGGCCGAGATCGTCGTTGGCCGGTTCGGTCAGCCACAGCAGGTTGCCGCCGTTCTGCACATAGGCGACCAGCGCCTGCACCGCCGCCGGCGCCAGCGGCATCGACGGGCTCGCCAGCACCACCAGGTCGGTGTGCTGCGGCACCGTGCTGACCTGGGCGAAGTTCAGCGGTACCGCACGCATGCCGCGCTTTTCCAGCTGGCTCATGAAGGTGCCGAGGTCGGCGTTCGCCTTGCCGTCGGCGTTGCGCTCGCCGTCGCCGGTGACGAAGGCCACGACACGGTCGTCGCCGCGGATCAGACGCTCCAGTGCGTTGGTGAGGCTTTCCTCGGACAACTCGTCCAGTCGCTGCTCGTGGCCGCGATAGTGCAGGATCAGCGCGCCATCGACGGTGATGCCCAGCTCGCGCATCTTCGCCGGATCCAGTTGCGGATCGACGAAGCGCAGGCTGATATCGGGCTTGACCTGCTGATAGCGCTGAAGGAAGCCGGCCACGGTCTGGCGCAGGTTGCCCTGCGGGGCTGCATAGCTGACGATTTCCACCGGCCCGTCGAGCTTGGCCAGCACGGCACGACTCGGTGCCGACAGGCTGGCGCGGCCATTGGCGGTCCAGTCGGCCTCTTGCGTGTAACGGGTACTCAGATAGCCGAGCGCACCCGCGGCCAGCAGCAGGAGCAGGGCGAACAGCCAGCCGTCCAGACGTCTGAACAGATTGCGCATCAGTCACGCTCCCGGTCGGAGCCCAATCGGTGCGTGGCCAGCGCCAGCGCCAACGCGACCAGCAACACGAACCACAGCAGGTCCGTGGTCGACACCAGTCCGCGCAGCAACGGCTGCAGATGCGTGCTCATCGCCAGCCAGTTGATCGCGCCGCCGTTGATGCCAGCCATCTGCGCGCCCAGATTCACCCCCCACAGGGCCAGGGCAATGATCAGCGCGGCGGCGGCGGCGATGGCCGGATGCGAGGCGAACGTGGAGCTGGCCACGCCCACCGCAGCCAGCGCAGCCAGCATCAGGGTCAGGCCCAGCGCGGCAGCGGCCAGCTTGCCCCAGTCGAGGGAAGTCGCATGCGCCAGTGCCAGCGGCATGGCCAGCGTCAGCACCAGCCACAACAGCAGCCAGGCGAGTACCGCCAGATACCTGCCCAGCACGATGTGCGAGGCCGGCACGCCCGCGGCGAACAGCAGCGGCAGCGTGCCGTTGCGGCGATCGCCGGCGATCGCCGACATGGTAAGCAGCGGTACCACCAGAAACGCCAGTTGGGCGAGTTGGCCAAGCAGCGGAACAGCGACCAGATCGGTAAAACCGGGGCCGCCGGGCAGGGCGGCGCGCTGGATCTGCCCGGCCAGGAAACCGCCAAGCAGCAGGGTGAAGTTCCACGCCAGCCAGGCCAGGGTGAGCGCCGCCAGCACCCAGGCCAGCGGGCGCACGACCAGTCGACGCCACTCCAGGCGGGCCACCGCGAGGGTGTTGATGAAGGCATCGCTCATGCCGCGCGTGCCGGGTCGGAGGTGCCGTGCATGGCGATCTCGAAGAAGGTTCGTTCCAGTGCCGCATGATCGTCGCTGTGGATCGGCCCATCATGCCGCAACGTGCCCTCATGCAGGATAGCCACGCGATCGCACACTGCCGTCACCTCGGTCAGCAGATGGGTCGAGAGAATCACCGCCGTGCCGGTGGCGGACTGTTCGCGGATCAGCGTGCGCAGGGCGGCTGCCTGTACCGGGTCGAGCGCATTGGCCGGTTCGTCCAGCACCAGCAGCGCCGGCCGGTGCAGCAATGCGCAGGCCAGCCCCAGTCGCTGGCGCTGGCCTTGCGACAGTACGCCGGCCAGCCGCCGCGCCAGCGGCTGCAGCTCCAGCCGTTCGACGATCGCGCAGCGCGCCAGGCGCAGCGCGGCGCCGTTCAGGCCGCGCAGACGGCCATGCGCATCAAGGTGCTCGTTCACGGTCAGCTCGCCCCACAGGGGTGCACGCTCGGGCAGCCAGCCGATCAATCGGCGCGCCAGCTCGGGGCGTTCCAGGAAATCCTCGCCGTTCAGCTGGATGCTGCCGCTGTCCGGGCGCAGCGCACCGGCAATCATCGACAGCGTGGTCGATTTGCCCGCGCCATTGACGCCGAGCAAACCCAGCACCTGGCCGCTTTGCAGGGCGAGGCTGAGGTTGCGCACGGCCGGCCGGCCGGCACGCCGGCGGCTGAGTTGATCCAGGCGCAGGATGGTCGCGGGTGAAACGGGGATGCTCGGGGTCATTGCCCGATTGTCACGGTCTCCCCACGGTCATGACAACAGTTGAGTGACGACGGGCCCATGAACACGAGTGAACCGGGGCGTCATTTCACGTCTGGCTTATTGACTGACTGCTACCATTTGATACTCAAAGCCATGCTGGCGGGTACGGAAACCCATCGACTAGACTGAACTTGCCTACTACGCGGCGCGCGTGCCTTACCTTCCATGCTCGGTGCATGGAGAAAAGCATCGCGGCTGAAGCCGCTCCTACCCCGACACGCGGTGCCTTCCATGCTCGACGCAGTACTCAATTTCCTGAACGATGGCCTGACCGGCGCCAGTTGGGGCTCGATTCTGATCTACCTGTTGGTGGTGACCCAACTCACCATCTTCACGGTGACGCTGTATCTGCATCGCAGCCAGACCCATCGCGGCGTGGATTTCCACCCGGTGCTGGCGCATTTCTTCCGTTTCTGGGGCTGGCTGACCACCGGCATGGTGACCCGCGAATGGGTGGCAGTGCACCGCAAGCACCATGCCAAGGTCGAGACCGTGGACGACCCGCACAGCCCGATGATCTACGGCATCAAGAAAGTGTTCTGGGACGGCGTCTCGCTGTACCGCGACGCCTGCGAGTCGAAGCAGGACATGGAGCAGTACGGTCGCGGCACGCCGGACGACTGGGTCGAGCACAAGGTCTATGGCGCCCATCCGTACTGGGGGCCGACCCTGATGCTGCTGATCAGCGTGGCTCTGTTCGGCGTGATCGGTGCGGCGATCTGGGCGGTGCAGATGGTCTGGATTCCGTTCTGGGCCGCGGGTTTCGTCAATGGCATCGGCCACTGGGCCGGCTACCGCAATTTCGAGAGCGCCGACACCGCACGCAACCTGATTCCGTGGGGTTTCTGGATCGGCGGCGAAGAGCTGCACAACAATCACCATGCCTTCCCCAGCTCGGCCAAGTTCGCGCTGCGCAAGTGGGAGTTCGACATCGGCTGGGCGGCGATCTGCGGCCTGCGTGCGCTCGGCCTGGCCAAGGTATTGCGCGTGGCGCCCTCGCTCGACGTGCGCCCGAATGTGCAACTGCCGGATGCCGACACGCTCAAGGCGGTGCTTACCCACCGCTTCCAGGCGATGACCGACTACTACCGCGGCGTGATCGTGCCGACCCTGCGCGACGAGGCGCAGCATGCGGGCGAGAGCCTGAAGTCGATGCCGCGCCGCGTGCGGCTGGCGCTGGCCAACGGCGGCCGCTGGCTGGACGGCGAAAACAGCGCCAAGTTGCAGGCGCTGCTGGCCCGTCGTCCTGCCCTGCAAACGGTATGCGATTTCCGCAGCCGCCTGGCGGCACTGATGGAGCAGCGCGGCGCCGAGCAGGCACTGAAAGGCCTGCAGCAGTGGATCGGCGAGGCCGAAGAGAGCGGCATCCGCGCGCTGCAGGATTTCGCCGCGCGGCTGAAGGGGTACAGGCTCGCTACAGCCTGAGCACGCCCCGTATCAAGTTTCGGCAAAACCCGCCATCCGGCGGGTTTTGTTTTAGGTCGAGTGTTTCCAGGATACCCGGCGCCGTCGACCGGGCTTGAGCCGACGGTGCGGGAAGATCTGCATGCGGCAGGCCTTCGGGCAAAAGAAAACCCGCCACCGGGGCGGGTTTTCTTTTGAGGCGCTGGATCCCTGCTTTCGCAAGGATGACGCAACGGCAGACCATGCGCTGCGCGCATGGGCCGTTGCGTCACTTGATCTTGCCTTCCTTGTAGATCACGTGCTTGCGCACGACCGGATCGTATTTCTTGAATTCGAACTTTTCCGGCGTGTTCTTCTTGTTCTTCTGCGTGGTGTAGAAGTGGCCGGTGCCGGCCGAGGAGATCATGCGGATCTTGTCTTGCGATTTGTTAGCCATGGCTCAATCCTCAGACCTTGTCGCCGCGGGCGCGCATGTCGGCGATCACGGCCTCGATGCCCTTCTTGTCGATGGTGCGCAGCGCGTGGTTGGAAACGCGCAACTTGATCCAGCGATTCTCGCTGGCAACCCAGAAGCGACGCTCATGCAGGTTGGGCAACCAACGGCGACGGGTGCGGTTGTTGGCATGCGAGACGTTGTTGCCGCTCTGCACACCCTTTCCGGTGACTTGACATACACGGGCCATGACGACCTCCGTAATTCTTGTTTACCACCCGTTGGCCAGGGTGATTTCGGCCCAGCGGCGCTTTGCGCCACGCGATGCTGGAGGTTGTTGCCAACGCATGATCGTGAGGTCCGCATCGCGTGGCGGACTGCCCGGGAGTCCCGGGTCGACTTGGGCGAGCCGTGCATTCTCGCAGAAAAACAGCGCCATACGCAATCGTTCCCGCCCTGCCGCATGTCGGCTCGCGTGCGCGCCGGAGGGATGTATGGAACAATCGACCTCTTTTTTTACCCGACAAGACCTTGAGGGATTCGCAATGGCAGAAGTGATCGCCAACGACCAGGCCAACGGCCAGGCCAGCCAGCCGCAGCTGGTGGTACAGAAGATATATGTGAAGGATGTCTCCTTCGAGGCACCCAATGCGCCACAGATCTTCCACGATATCGACGAAAGGGATCAGCCGCAGGTGCAGCTGAATCTGGGCCAGAAGGCAACCGATCTGGGCAACGGCCTGTTCGAAGTGGTGCTCAGCCTGACCCTGACCTGCACGGTGGGCCAGCGCACCGCCTATCTGGCCGAAGTGGAGCAGGCGGGCCTGTTCGGCATTTCCGGCTTCAACGAGACGGATCAGGCCGGGATCATCGGCAGCTACTGCCCGAACCTGCTGTTCCCGTATGCGCGCCAGGTGATTTCCTCGCTGGTGCTGGAAGGCGGGTTCCCGCCGTTCCTGCTGCAGCCGATCAATTTCGACGCGCTGTTTGCCGAGCAGCAACGCCGCATGGCCGGCGGTGACGAGGCCCCGGCCACGCTCAACAGCTGAGTGACGCGACATGGTCGAACGTCCGACTCTGGCCGTCCTCGGTGCCGGTTCCTGGGGCACCGCGCTGGCCGCATTGACTGCCCGCAACGGCGTACCAACCCGGCTCTGGGGGCGTGATCGCGTGGCGCTGGCGGCGATGGCGGCCAGTCACCGCAACCAGCGTTACCTGCCGGACATCGAGTTGCCGCCCGGGCTGGACTTCGAAAGCGATCTGGCCACCGCCGTGCATGGTGCCGCGATTGTGCTGATCGTGGTGCCCAGCCATGCGTTTGCCTCGATGCTGAACGAGCTGGCGCCGCTGCTCGATGCCGGCACGGCGATTGCGTGGGCGACCAAGGGCTTCGAGCCGGGCACCGGGCGCTTCCTGCATGAACTGGTAGCCGAACGGCTGCCCGGCCGTGCCGCGGCGGTGGTGACCGGTCCGTCGTTCGCGCGCGAAGTGGCGGCCGGTTTGCCTAGCGCCGTGACCGTGCATTCCGATGACGATGCGTTTGCGCAGCAACTGGCCAGCCTGCTGCATTCGCCGAACCTGCGCGCGTATTCCGGCAGCGATGTGCTCGGTGCCGAACTGGGTGGCGCGATGAAGAACGTGCTGGCGGTGGCCACCGGCATCGCCGACGGCATGGGGCTGGGCTTGAATGCCCGCGCCGGCCTGATCACCCGCGGCATGAACGAGATGCTGCGCCTGGGCGTGGCGCTGGGCGCGCGGCCGGAAACGCTGATCGGCCTGTCCGGTCTGGGCGATCTGGTGCTGACCTGCACCGGCGACCTGTCGCGCAACCGCCGGCTCGGGCTGGCGCTCGGCCGCGGCATCGCGATCGACGAAGCCGTGCGACAGATCGGCCAGGTGGTGGAAAGCGTGTTCACGGTCGACGAGGTGGCCCGGCTGGCCGACAAGCACGGGCTGGAGCTGCCGATCACGGCGGGCGTGCGCGCGGTGCTGCACGGCGAAGTGACCCCGGTCGCCGCGCTGCGGGCACTGATGGCGCGCGAGCAGAAACCGGAATATCCGGGAGGCCTGTTCGGCGTCTAGGAGCCTGTCGGGCTTTGGCGGCCGAGTCGAAAATTCGGCTGTGCGAGGACAGACTACGGCGATTCGCCGGCCCATAGTGGTTCCATGGGCCAAGAAGCGACGGAAATATGGACCGCACAGGCGGATTTGCAGACCGGCCGGCCAAAGTCCGACAGGCTCCAAGGCATCACAACCGCTTCGGCACTGCTAAGCTCAGTGTTTTGGTTGTCGCCACGGATCGCATGCGCATGCAGCAACCGGACGAGAAACAGCGCAGGAGCACGCCGCCAGCCGGCGACGAGGAAATCTTGCCGCTCGCTTGGCGACAGTTGCTGGCCGTGCCCAAGCCGGTCCTGGCCGACGATCGGGGCGTGCTTGGTTTTTTCCTGGAGGTGATGCCCGAGGAAGGCGCCGCATTCGCCCGGCTGGACGTGGCGCCGGTTCTGCTGACGGCCGTCGAACACGGGCACTACACCCGTCCGGTACCGCTGGACAGCAGGCACCTGCCGCATTCGCCACTGCAGCCGCACGAACAGCGGCTGGCCGCCACCATGCTCGGCTTGCCGCAGAGCCAGCGCAAGAGCCGCAGCTACGCGCGGCTGAGCAGCCATGTGGGCGACACCCTGCTGGCAGAGATACTCGATACCGCGCCGTGCTTCCTCGGTGGGCTGGCCGGATTGCGGCTGTCGCGCGGCAAGTCGCATCCGCTCAACTGGCATTGGCAGATGGCGCCGGACGGCAGCCAGCGCCTGCTGCCGCTGCTGCCGCACAGCCAGCGCCTGCTGCGCATCGACGGTCTGTGGTATCTCGACGCCGAACGGGCCACGATCGGTCCGCTCGAGGCGGCCACCGAAGAGACCCACTGGCTGGAGCTGCCGCCGCTGCTGCACGAGCACGGCCGGCGCCTGCGCCATCGGCTGCCGGGCAGCCGCCTGGCGACACGGGTGCCGTTGCCGCAGGTGTTCGGGGAACTGCGCCGTTCGCAACCGGCGCCGAAGCCGGTGCTGATCATGCATGCGTTGACCCGGCACGCACGGCTGGCGGCCGGCACGCCGCCGCTGGGCTATGCGCGGCTGGCATTCGATTATGCCGGCGAACGGCTGCCCGGCCGCGGCGGCGAGCCGCTGGTGCGGCGCGTGCGCAACGGCCAGCTGGTCGAGATCACCCGCCGCCGCGCCGAAGAACTCTCCGCGATGGAGCAGCTCGAGCGGGTCGGCCTGACCCCGGGCGTGGATACCGAGGGCCTGCCGTGGGATGTGGCCGAGACGCTGCCCGAAGACGCGTGGCTGTTTCCCGGGACCGGTTACGCCGGCGCGCTGGAGGTCAACACGCCTGCCCGCTGGCTGGCACTGCGGCCCAAGCTGGAACAGGAAAATTTCCAGATCGAGTACGCACCGAGTTTTCCGTTCGAGGTGCTGGAAGGCCCGGTACGCTGGTATGGCCATGCGGCGGAAGATGTCGACGACCACGCGATCGATCTGGAAATCGGCATCGAGCTGGACGGCCAGCGCTACAACCTGCTGCCGGCGGTGGCACAGGCGCTGACCGAGCATCAGGTGAATCTCAGCCCGGCACCGAACGAACCCGAAGACGCCGTGTGGTATGCGCCGGTCGACGCCCGTCGCCGCGTCCCGGTGCGCCTGACGGAATTGCGCGGCCTGCTGGCGCCGCTGGCCGAATACCTGGACAAACCGCGCAAGCTGCTGCATTTGCCACGGGTACAGGCGGGGCGTCTGGAAGAACTGGCCGCGGCGATGCCCGGCGGCAGTACGCTGGAAGCGCCGGAACCGCTGCTTGGCTTTGCCGCTCGCCTGCGCGATGCCGCGGCGCGCGCCAGCGACGCCGCACCGGAAGGGCTGCGGGCGGAATTGCGGCCCTACCAGCGCGAGGGCCTGCGCTGGCTGAATGCACTGGCCGAGGCCGGGGTCGGCGGCGTACTGGCTGACGACATGGGGCTGGGCAAGACGCTGCAACTGATCACCCATCTGCTGGCGCTGAAACAAGGCGGCGCACTGCTGCAGCCGGCACTGATCGTGGTGCCGACCAGCCTGATCCCGAACTGGCAATCGGAGGTCGCCCGTTTCGCGCCGATGCTGCAGGTGCTGACCTTGCACGGTCCGCAACGCGCCGAGGAATTCGCCCAGCTGGGCGCGCAGGACATCGTGCTGACCAGTTACGCCGTGCTGCCGCGCGATGTGGCGGCGCTGCGCAAGCAGCCGTTCGCGTTGATCGTGCTGGACGAGGCGCAGCAGGTGAAGAACCCGCGTACGCAGGCCCGTCGCGCGCTGCTCAGCCTGCGCACCGCACGCTATGTCTGCCTCACCGGCACGCCGCTGGAAAACCATCTCGGCGAATTGTGGTCGCAGGTCGATCTGGCGGTACCGGGCCTGCTCGGCGACGAGAGCGCGTTCCGCCGCTACTACCGCGTGCCGATCGAAAAGCAGCATGACGAGGAATGCCAGCAGCGGCTCAATCTGCGCCTCGCGCCGTTCATCCTGCGCCGGACCAAGGCGCAGGTGGCACAGGAACTGCCGCCGAAAACCGAGATCACCCGGCGGGTGGTGATGGAGGGTCGTCAGCGCGACCTGTACGAAGGCCTGAGGCTGTCGCTGGCCGAGGAATTGCGCGAGGTGATCGCCCAGCGTGGTATTGCGCACTCGGGCATCGTGGTGCTCGATGCGTTGTTGAAGTTGCGCCAGGTCTGCTGCGATCCACGCCTGGTCAAGCTGGAGGTCGCGCGCGGCGTGCGCGAGTCGGCGAAGTTCGAACTGCTGATGGAGATGCTGCCGGCATTGCTGGACGAGGGCCGCAAGGTGCTGCTGTTTTCGCAGTTCACCGGCATGCTCAAGCTGGTCGCTGCCGAGCTCGATCGCCGGCGCATCCGCTACGTCACCCTGACCGGCGAGACCCGCGACCGCGCCGAGCCGGTGCAGCGTTTCCAGAACGGGGAGGTACCGCTGTTCCTGCTCTCGCTCAAGGCCGGTGGCGTCGGTCTCAACCTCACCGCCGCCGACACCGTGATCCACTACGACCCGTGGTGGAATCCGGCTGCCGAGGCGCAGGCCAGCGATCGTGCGCACCGCATCGGCCAGGACAAGCCGGTTTTCGTCTACCGCCTGATCACCAGCGGCACGGTGGAGGAACGCATCGAGGAACTGAAAGCGCGCAAGGCCGAACTGGCCGCCGCCGTGCTGGAAGGCGGCGGCAGCCGCGAGAAACTCAGTTTCGACCAGGGCGACCTGGACGCGTTGCTGGCGCCGGGCTGAGCGAGCCCGGCGGTCTGCGCTTGAGAGCGGCTTTTGTGGGGGCGGTTGTAGGAGCGCGCTTGCGCGCGATGCTCTTTGCCAGGGGGAAGCAATAGCATCGCGCGCAAGCGCGCTCCTACAACAAACGTGGTTATTCGAGGGGGCGCTCAGCTGCGCGCGACGATCTCGTCGATGCGCTTGAGCAGATCGGCCGGATCCTCGTAGACGCGGAACGCACCGGCCTGTTCCAGCTCGTGCTGGCCGTAGCCGCCGCTGAGTACCCCTACGCCCAGCGCGCGGGCGCGTTGCGCCGCCAGCATGTCCCAGATCGAATCGCCGATCACCAGTGCCTTGTCGATGTCGCAGTCCAGACGCTTCGCCGCGGTGATGAACAGGTCCGGATCGGGCTTGGCATGACGCACCTGGTCACGCGTCACCACCGGCACCTTGTCGGGGTCGACACCCAGTGCGGCCAGGTTGTGCGCGGCGGTTTCCATCCGGCCGCTGGTGGCGATCGCCCATGGGATGCCGTTGTCGGTGAGGTAGCCAAGCAGCTCGCGCGCCCCGGGCAGCGGACGCACGGCCTCGTTGGCCGCCAGCCGCGCATAGGCTGCCGCATGGCCCCGGAACAGCCGCTGCAGCCGGTCCTCGGTAATCTGGATATCGGTCTCGCGCAGCAGCATGTTGGCGAACAGGCCACCGCTCATGCCGATCCTGCGGTGGATGCGCCATACCGAAAGATGCACGCCTTCGTTGCCCAGCGATTCCTTCCAGGCCAGCACGTGCTGGTAGACGCTGTCGACCAGGGTGCCGTCGAGATCGAACAGAAAGGCGGTTTCACTGCGCGACATGAGCATCCCGGTGGAGTGGCGAAGCGGTGGTCAGGCCATCGCGGCAGACGGCAGGTGATGCGCGCGACATCGGCGCGGGCCGCATCCGGCCCGGCAGCCTTCAGTCCTGGTGCGGCAGCAGCGAGCCGCCAGCTTCCTGGATTGCCAGCGCGGCGGCACCGACTAGCCCGGGTTCAGGGTTCATGATCGCCTGCGTCGGTACCTGTTCCATGGTCTCGCGGAAACGGCCCTTGGCCTCGAAGCGTTCGCGGAAATGCCCGCGGTCCATCCACGGCAGCAGGATCGGCACCAATCCGCCGGTGAGGTACACGCCATCCCATGCGCCCGTGGTCAGCACCAGATCGCCGGCCACGCTGCCGAAGATGCCGGCGAAGGTTTCCACCACCTGCACGCATAGCGAATCGCTGCCGGCATTCGCGCGCTTGCTGATGTCTTCGGGCTTCAGCGGTTCAGGGGTTTGGCCGGCGATCTCGCAAATCACGCCATACAGGTTCACCAGGCCATTGCCGCTGATCAGTCGTTCATTGGAAACTCGGCCGTAGCGCTGGTTCAGGCGGTGGAGAATCTCGATGTCCTCGGGCGTGTGCGCGGCAAAGCCGGCGTGGCCGCCTTCGGTCTGCAGGACGCTGCTTTTGCCCTGGCGCAGCAGCAGGCTGCCGACGCCCAGTCCGGTGCCCGGACCGACGATCACGAAGGTCTGCTCCACCTGCGCACCAAGGCGCGGCAACGGCAGCCCGCCTACGGGCACGAGATCCTTCGGCTGCAGCAGCATCACGGCCATGCTCTGCGCGGCGAAGTCGTTGACCAGCCGCACCGACTGCATCGACAACTCCGCCTGCAGGTTGCGCGCGGAGATCGCCCAGGGATTGTTGGTGATCTGCACCGTCTCGCCGTCGCTGATGCGGCCGGCGGCGGCGATCAGCGCATGCTGCGCCTGCAGCCCGCTGTCGCTGAAGTACTGGCGGATGGCCGCGGTCAGCGATGCGAAATCACTGACCTGATAACGCCGCACGCTGTTCGCCTGGAAGGGTGCGGCGGCAGACGGATCGGACAGTGCAAAGCGCACGTTGGTGCCGCCGAGGTCGGCGAGCAGCGTTGGGGGAGCAGAGATGGTTTGACGCATGGGCAATCCAGACAACGAATCCGCCAAGCGTGCCAGTTGCCATGCTGTTCGTCCAGTTTCGGGCGAGGTCGGTGAGTGGCGGCTTGGTGGCGACGGGGTGCTGCGCCGGCTGAGTCGGCTTGCCGCGTCGGGGCTGCGGGCCCACGGCGTAGAATGCGTCATTCGGCAAATCAGGCAGGATCGACCCCATGAGTTTCCCAGCCACCCGCATGCGGCGCATGCGCCATGACGCCTTCTCCCGTGCGCTGATGCGCGAGCACACGTTGTTGCCCAGCGATCTGATCATGGTTGCGTTCGTGATCGAGGGCGAGGGCCAGCGCGAGGCGGTGCCGTCGATGCCAGGCGTCGAGCGCCTGTCGATCGACGAACTGCTGAAGCTGGCCGGCGAGTGCGTGCGGCTGGGCATTCCCGCGCTGGCGCTGTTCCCGTCGCCGGGTGCGTCGGTGAAAACTGAGGATGCCGCCGAGGCGTGGAATCCCGACGGCCTGATGCAGCGCGCCACCCGTGCGCTGAAGGCCGCGTACCCGGAACTGGGCCTGATCGGCGACGTGGCGCTCGACCCGTACACCACCCATGGCCAGGACGGCCTGATCGACGAAACCGGCTACGTGATGAACGAACCCACTGTCGAGGCGCTGATCAGGATGTCGCTGGCGCAGGCCGAGGCCGGCATGGATTTCGTGGCGCCGTCGGACATGATGGATGGCCGCATCGGCGCCATCCGCGATGCGCTGGAAGCAGCCGGCCACATCCACACCCGCATCCTCGCCTACTCGGCCAAGTACGCCTCCGCCTTCTACGGCCCGTTCCGTGATGCGGTGGGTTCCTCAGCCAACCTGGGCAAGGGCAACAAGCACACCTACCAGATGGATGTCGCCAACAGCGACGAGGCACTGCACGAAGTCGAACTCGACATCGCCGAAGGCGCCGACGCGGTGATGGTGAAGCCGGGTCTGCCTTATCTGGACATCGTGCGCCGGGTGAAGGACAGCTTCGGCGTGCCGACGTTCGTGTATCAGGTGTCCGGCGAGTACGCGATGCTGAAGGCCGCCTCGATGAATGGATGGCTGGATGAGAAGGCGGTGGTGCTGGAGTCGCTCACCGCGATGAAGCGGGCGGGGGCGGATGCGATCCTCACCTATTACGCGATGGACGCGGCGCGGTGGTTGTGCGGGGAGTAGGGGCGGTCGGTTTGGCAATGTCCCCACTTTGCGAGCGGCCGTCCGGCCTCGAAATATTTCTGAATGTCCGCCACTGCGACGTTTTTCGTCACTTCCCGAAAAAACTCGTAATGTCAAACCAGAACTCACGGACGATAGTAAACGTGCTTTCCCTATGCTTTCGATTATGCGCCTCTCGGTCGAAATCCAGACTTAAGAATCCATCGGGGCCTTCCCATTCCGCCTTCAAGGCTTCAAAAACTGTCCGAGGGATTGCGGTGATCTCAAATTCAAGCATGTCGTAAGTGTGCCCATTATCGAAATCTAATCGCTGTGTAAGAAGGTTCCATTCAATTCCCGCATACTCATCCTCATGCTGGCGAAAGATGATCATCTCCTCCCAAATTCTCTTCTCAACAAACGAATACTCCACGGCAACGCCATTGAAGGGGGCGTCTTTGGGTACAATGGGATCATCCATGTCGATGACGCAAGCATCATCTCGGGTATAGCCCCAGCCGCCCTTGATCGGCAGCAGGCCGTTCATGCTCTTGTAGTCCTCAGCCAATATTTCTCGGGGGCTTTCTTTAGATACAATGGGATTAAGGGGCTTCATAAGTGCTTCCTGTATTCCTCTGATCATCATTCGTCAGTTAGCGATCTGTGCAAACGCCAGAAGCGTTCAAGGGCGCTTACCGTACCAATTATGGCCACCTTTTCCGCATGGGCTAGGCACCCAATATGACTACCACAAATCGTCGATGCCGGGAGAAATTCCATGAGGCACTGCACCGCCTAGCAGTCGCGGAAGGCGATGTGCGGTGCCGCCTGAAAGGCGCTTATCGCCCCCTCCGAAGTCTATCTGAGAACGAAGTTCCAGAAGGTCTCAGACCAGAATGGGCCGCGATTCTGAACGCGCTGACGCGTCATGGCCCGGAGCTTAGCACTGACGGAACTCTATATCAGACGGCGATCGACCACACGATGAGTCGAATAAAAAACAGTACAGGCCGAGCCATGGCCGAACGCATATACAACCTCTGTCTACAGATTGACTGACATTCGCTTGATGATAATGTACGCCAACACCTTCCGTATACAATGATTTCAACTTAAGAAAAAATGGCATGAAAATGCGGGTTACGCAGTTTTTTTGACAGACTCTTCAAGAGCCATCATCTTATTAACTATCGCGGCCTGCAAAACTCCAATTAGTCTGGATGGAAAGAATATGTTTAGGATTAGAACCGCCAGCGGCCATAACCCTGCTAATGCGGCAAGCTCATAGTGCTTCAAAACAATCAAATAGAATGCAACCGAAATTGATACGTACCATTTTAATTTTACGAACCGACAGCCAAATTCCGAAAGTGTCAGGTTAACTAAGTTTAAGCAAATAATTTGCCATATAGTGCTTATAATAAATAAAGAGCTAATTACAATTACCCAATCGATGTAGATAAGCATCACTGGAATGATTGGTTGGGATACAAAGAGTGGCCAAATTCCCCACTCTATCGCCCTGAGCAACGACCATTTGGCTTTAGCCTCATCAGTTTCATAAGTTAGATGCTTTGTATCAAAAAACCAATAAGCTAACCATTTGAACATGACAATTCCATTTTGTGTGTCGTTACTCACTTTGCAATGATGTAATTCACGCTTACTTTGTCATAGACAAGCTTATCCAGCGATTGTCTATCGGTTTCCGCAAGCATGTCTGCTACAAATCTGTAACCACTTTCAATATCCTCGAACATCATGCCTTCTTCGAACGAGTGCTGATCGCGGTCGTTTTTCAGATACTCGTTCAGCAGTGCAACGAACTGACTAAGGCTGACAAGCTTGCGTTCGATTCCCATTGGTGCACCGAAGGGTTAGAGATTTCCGTAGGCGAATCATACCCTTCCCTCCGGTTCGCCGGGGTCATGTTCAGCTTCTGCGGTAAGCCAGTGTTCGTCGCAGAGGCAAGAGCTTTCGTGCGCCTTCGGCGCGCGAGTCACTTTTCTCTTGCGTGGCCAAGAGAAAAGTAACCAAAAGAGAAGGCCACCCCGCTTGGCGCTTGCCGGGCATCCTGCCCGGCAAGTCCGTGAGCTGGGGCCGGGCTTTTCGACAGGGCATCCTGCCCTGACGAAAAGGCATCGGCATCCCTGCCGATGCCCCTGCGGGCCTGTCGTCCCCAGCTCACCGCCGAACAGGGGCCCCGGGTAGAGCAGCGGGCCATCCTGGCCCGCACTCGGTGCGCCGCCGCTGCGCGGCGGCGAAAGCTGAAGAGCTGAAGAGCTGAAGAGCTGAAGAGCTGAAGAGCTGAAGAGCTGAAGAGCGATATGTGAGCCGCTGACGGCTTTGCCCCCTCTCCCCGGCAAAGCCGGGGAGAGGGCTGGGGTGAGGGGGCGTTTGATCTGGCTGTTCTGAAAAGTACGCGCAGGATGCGCGTTGCTTTACATGGGGCCCCTCTGCAGCGGCGGGCGGGTGGAGGAAAGCCCGCAGGGTGGCTTGCATGGATGCAAGCCAGTTTGGCGTCAGCACAGGATGTGCTGTCGACAAACCCCGGAGCCCGGCCGCGGACTTTCCGGGCAGGAAGCCCGGAAAGCGCGGAAGCGGGGTGCCCCTCTCTTTGGCTACTTTCTCTCGGGCACGCGAGAGAAAGTGACTCGCCCTCCGCAGGAGGACGAAAGCTCTGCTCTTGACGGTGATCCATCACAGCGAACAACCGAAGTATGCCCGCGCGATACCATTGCCATCTGAGACCGCCATCCCGAGTTCCCACCCATGACCCCCACGCGTCTTGAAATCACCCGCCCCGACGACTGGCACCTGCACCTTCGCGATGGGGATGCGCTGGCCTCGGTGATCGGCCACACCGCGCAGCGATTCGCGCGCGCCATCGTGATGCCGAACCTCAAGCCGCCGGTGACCACGGTGGCACTGGCCGAAGACTATCGTCGTCGGATTCTGGCGAGCCTGCCGGCCGGGTCGCGTTTCGAGCCATTGATGACGCTGTACCTCACCGAGGACACCCCGGTCGAGGAGATCGCTCGCGCCAAGGCCAGCGAGAGCGTGTTTGCCGTCAAGTATTACCCTGCGGGCGCCACCACCAATTCGCAGTCCGGCGTGCGTGAGCTGTCGCGGGTATATCCCGTGCTGGAGGCGATGGAGCGGCATGAACTGCCCTTGCTGCTGCACGGCGAGGTCACCGACCCCGACATCGACATCTTCGACCGCGAGCGCGTTTTCATCGAGCGCCATCTGATGCCGCTGCGCGAGCGATTCCCGGCCTTGCGCATGGTGCTGGAACACATCACTACGCGGGACGCCGTGGACTTCGTCAGCGGGGCGCCAGCGAACGTGGCGGCGACGATCACCGCCCATCATCTCTTGCTCAATCGCAACGCGCTGTTCGCGGGTGGCCTGCGCCCGCACAACTACTGTGCCCCGATCCTCAAGCGCGAGACGCATCGCGCTGCCCTGGTGAAGGCGGCCGCCAGCGGCGACGCCCATTTCTTCCTCGGCACGGACAGCGCGCCGCATCCCCGCGAAGCGAAGGAATCGGCCTGCGGATGCGCGGGGCTCTATACGGCCCATGCGGCGCTGGAATTCTATGCCGAGGCGTTCGAGCAGGCGGGTAGGCTGGATCGGCTGGAAGCGTTTGCCAGCTTCCATGGCGCGGACTTCTACCGGCTGCCACGGAATGAGGGCCGAGTCGTACTCGAACGCACACCGTGGATCGTGCCGGACGAATATCCGCTGGCCGGATCGACCTGCAAGCCGATGCGCGCGGGCGAATCCGTCGCATGGTCTCTCATGGAGACAGCCGCCTCCTGATCCGGTGGCGGTCGTCGTCGGGCGATCAGCTTCCACCAGCTTGCCTGGCGTTTCGCAGGTTTGCCGTGCGGCGCGGTGCGCTCAGTACGCAAACTCCCGGAACACCGGATCCACGCTGCCGTGCCAGGGGCCGTGGAACAGCTCCAGTTTGCGTTCGGCCGGGGTCTGGTTGGCCTGCACGATCTCGATCATCGGTTCGAGAAAGATGCTTTCGTCAGCGCCGTGCTTGTTGAGCCTGGCGCGACGCTTGAGGCCGTGGCCGGCGATCTTCAGCGCTGCCTCGGCGAGGTCGCGTACCGTGCCGTCGCGGAACGGCAGCTTCAACGCATGCTTCGGCACGCCGTCGCGCAGCGCGTGGCGTTCGGCGCGGCTGAAGTCCTTGACCAAATCCCACGCGGCGTCCAGCGCCTCGTCGTCGTACAGCAGGCCGACCCAGAACGCGGGCAGCGCGCACAGCCGATTCCACGGGCCGCCGTCGGCACCGCGCATCTCCAGGTACTGTTTCAGGCGCACCTCGGGGAAGGCGGTGGTGAGGTGGTCGGCGAAGTCCTTCATGCTGGCGCGGGTACCGGGCAGGGCGGCCAGTTCGCCGGCCATGAAGCGCTTGAAATCCTGGCCGGCCAGGTCGAGGTACTGGCCGTTCTGCAGGCTGAAGTACATCGGCACGTCGAGGATGTAGTCGACGTAGCGCTCGTAGCCGAAGCCGTCCTCGAACACGAAATCGAGCATGCCGGTGCGCTGGGGATCGGTGTCGGTCCAGATGTGCGAGCGGTAGGACAAATAGCCGTTTGGACGTCCTTCGGTGAAAGGCGAGTCGGCGAACAGCGCGGTGGCGATCGGCTGCAGCGCCAGGCTGGTGCGGAACTTCTTCACCATGTCCGCCTGGCTGGAGAAATCCAGGTTGACCTGCACGGTGCAGGTGCGCGTCATCATGTCCAGGCCCAGTGAGCCGACCTTGGGCATGTATTCGCGCATGATCTTGTAGCGGCCCTTGGGCATCCACGGCATTTCGTCGCGGCGCCATTTCGGCTGGAAGCCCATGCCGAGGAAGCCCAGCCCCATGCCGTCGGCGACCGAGCGCACTTCCTGCAGATGCGCGTTCACCTCGCTGCAGGTCTGGTGGATGGTTTCCAGCATTGCGCCGGAAAGCTCCAGCTGGCCGGCCGGCTCCAGCGTGATCGAGGCGCCCTCCCTTGAAAGGGCGACCGGGTTCTCGCCTTCGCGGGCGACCTCCCAGCCGTAACGGGTGGCCAGTGTCTCCAGCAGCAGCTTGATGCCGCGATCGCCCTCGAAGGTGGGTGGCCGCAGGCTGTCGGTGAGGAACCCGAACTTCTCGTGCTCGGTGCCGATGCGCCACGCCTCGCGCGGCTTCTCGCCCGCGGCAAGGTAATCGACAAGCTGCTGGCGACCCGCAATCGGGGTGCTCTGGACGGCACTGGGTATGGACACAGGCAAAGCCTCGCAGGATGAACGAGACACTATGGGGGTGTCGGGGGGCGGCGAAAAGGGGTTGACGGAAAATAATTGTACGTGGCGGTACAGGTAGGGTGATCCGCTGGTTGCTCGAATGCCAGATGGCGCGTCCAACAATTCGCCTCAATGACTGGCGATGCTGGCCGAGTCAAACGCCGGGCAGGTCAGTCGGGCGACCAGATCATCCGGCAGGTTCTGCCGACGAGCAATGGTCGCAACGCTGGTCAGCGGCTTCTTCTGACCGGGGTGCTTGGCATGGTCGGCGTCATGACCCCGTTGCAGGCGCCGATCGTCGGTACAGGGGTCCGCGCCATGGTCGAGCAGAAGAGTCACCATGGCGCTTTTGTCCTCGACGATGGCTGTAGTCAGTCCGTCGGCGATTCCGGGCGGTGCGCTTGTTGGGTCGGCGCCGTGATTGAGCAGGCGTTTGACGATGATTGGATTGCCGGCAAGCACCGCCATGGTCACGACATCTTTGCTGTGCGGTATCCGCGTCTTCAGGTTGGCGTGGTGGTTCAACGCAACATCCAATGTCGCCAGATCGCTGCATTGCGCTGCGATGGTCGCCACGGGACCATCGGGCCGGCCGTCGAACAGAAAATCTACGTCCAGCAACCGTGCTGTCTTCAGATCTGGATCGACGGTGTCCCATTTAGGATCCTTCTTCACTTCAGCCAAGAGCTGATCGTGAAACTTGAGGTCGAGACCAGGCAGCGTGCCCTAAGCATCGACCAAGGCACCATCATCCAGCGGGGCTGCCACCATGGCGGGCTCTCGCGCGTAGGCCGCGATGATCAATGCGGATTGTCGCCAACGCACTGCATCGCCCTTGTTCATTTCGCTCAGCTGCTGACGTACTTGCGGCATTTTGCCGTCGATCACATTCAGCATTAGTGTGTTGATGGCGGGAGGTGCATCGAAAACGCCGCGCAGCGCAAGCTTGCGCATGAGGGCAGTCTGATATGGGCATATCTGTGTCAGCGGAAAAGGTTTCTGATCGGCTGTGGCTGACCCTGCGAGTAACAGTCCAAACACAAGCAACGCAACACGCAAAAGCATAAGTGTTCCCCTCGGACTTCCGGCCGATTGCAGTCGAAGGAGGGGAGTTCCGCAAGTGCGCACACATAAAGGCCGGCATGTGCCGGCCTTTATAGATGACGCGAACCGACGAATCAGCGCTTCATCGAATTGAAGAACTCGTCGTTGGACTTGGTGTTCTTCATCTTGTCGAGCATGAACTCCATCGCGCTGAGCTCGTCCATCGGGTGCAGCAGCTTGCGCAGGATCCAGATCTTGGCCAGCAGGTCGGGGTCGATCAGCAGATCCTCGCGGCGGGTGCCGGAGCGGTTGATGTCGATCGCCGGGTAGACGCGCTTCTCGGAGATGCGCCGGCTCAGGTGCACTTCCATGTTGCCGGTGCCCTTGAACTCCTCGTAGATCACCTCGTCCATCTTGCTGCCGGTCTCGGTCAGCGCGGTGGCGATGATGGTGAGGCTGCCGCCTTCCTCGACGTTGCGGGCCGCACCGAAGAAGCGCTTCGGGCGCTGCAGCGCGTTGGCGTCGACGCCGCCGGTGAGCACCTTGCCGGAGCTGGGCACCACGGTGTTGTAGGCGCGGGCCAGGCGGGTGATCGAGTCGAGCAGGATTACCACGTCCTTCTTGTGCTCGACTAGGCGCTTGGCGCGCTCGATCACCATCTCGGCGACCTGCACGTGACGCACGGCGGGCTCGTCGAAGGTCGAGCTGATGACCTCGGCGCGCACCGTGCGGGCGATCTCGGTGACTTCCTCCGGACGCTCGTCGATCAGCAGCATGATCAGGTGCGCTTCGGGGTGGTTGTACTGGATCGCCTGGGCGATGTTCTGCAGCATCATCGTCTTGCCGGATTTCGGCTGGGAGACGATCAGGCCGCGCTGGCCCTTGCCGATCGGTGCGATCAGGTCGAGGATGCGGCCGGTGATGTCCTCGCTGGAACCGTTGCCGCGCTCGAGCTTGAATGCCTTGCGCGGGAACAGCGGGGTGAGGTTCTCGAACAGCATCTTGTTCTTCGACGCCTCCGGCGGATCGCCGTTGATGTCGTCGACGCGCAGCATCGCGAAGTAGCGCTCACCTTCCTTGGGGTGGCGTACGCGGCCGGTGATGTAGTCGCCGGTGCGCAGGTTGAAGCGGCGGATCTGGCTCGGCGACACGTAGATGTCGTCCGGGCCGGCGAGGTACGACTCGTCGGCCGAGCGCAGGAAGCCGAAGCCGTCCTGCAGGATTTCCAGCACGCCCTCGGCCCAGATGCCGCCGCCGGAGCGCGCGTGCGCCTTGAGCACGTTGAAGATCACATCCTGCTTGCGGGCGCGGGCGACACCTTCGTAGACGCCCAGCGACTCGGCGAATTCCAGCAGCTGGATCGCGTTCTTGCGCTTGAGCTCAGTGAGGTTGATCACCCGGTCGTTGCTGCCCGGATCGGCGTTGTCGTCGTCCACCGGCAGGCCGTTCGGGTTGGGGCGCGGATGGCGTTCGCCCTGCGGACGCGGTTGCTGCGGATTGGGATTGCCGCCGCCGCGCTCGTTGCGCCGACGACGGCCGCGGCCATCGCGGGCTTCGCGACCACCGCCGGGATTGTTCTGTCCCGGGTTCGCTGCTTGTCCTTGGCCCTGAGCCTGGTTCGGAGCTTGCGCCTGGCCAGGATTCTGTGCCGGGTTCGGGATCGGGTTCCCTGCCTGATCCCTGCCCTGCTGCCCCTGATCGGAGACGGATTCGCGAGGTTCGCGGGGTTCGGGCGGGATCGGCGGCGACGCTTCACTTTGCGCTGTCGCTGGCGCCGCAGGCACATTCGGTGCGGCGATCGGGGTCGATGGAGCGGGCGCCGGGCGCTCGGCTGCCGGTGCCGCTGGGGGCGGTGCCGCTGCCGGCTCGGCAGGCTTTTCCGCCGGCGCCGCCTTGTCGGTGCTCGACGCGTTCTCGGCATTGGCCGCCGCGATTGCGGCGGCCGTCCGGCGCGGCGCGCGGGGGCGCGGCTCGGGCTTGCCTGCAGTGGCAGGGCTGGTATCGGCGCTGCTGACGTCGGTCGGAGTGTTGTTTTCGGTATCGGACACGGGCAATCCTCACGGGGCGCCGTTGAATAACAAGAGGGAGGGTGTGCGTCGCGCGGAAGGCGCTCAGGGACAGGACTGCCCCGACGGACCGCATCGAATCTAACACTCACCATGTACGGACGTAAAGCCCGTGGCAGTGCCGGGGAGCCGGTCGGACATGCCGGACAGGCTCCGTACAGCGGGTTTCACTACGGGCGGATCAAAGCGCCTTGTCGATCATCTGGGTCAGCTGGCCCTTGCTGACGGCACCGATCTGGGTCGCTTCGACCTTGCCGTTCTTGAACACCATCAGGGTCGGGATGCCGCGGACTCCATAGGCGCGCGGGGTCTGCTGGTTGTGGTCGATATTCACCTTGACGATGCGCAGCTTGCCCTCGTATTGCTTGGCCAGTTCGTCGAGCATCGGCGCGATGGCCTTGCACGGGCCACACCATTCGGCCCAGAAATCCAGCAGTACCGGGGTTTCGGACTTGAGCACCTGTTGCTCGAAGGCGTCGTCGTTCACATGGGTAATCAGGTCGCTCACCGTGGGTCTCCGTGGCTTGGTGCACTTTATGTGGGGATGAAAACAATGGGGTGAAAGGTACAGAATAACAAGACAGGACGATCCCGGGTCCGGGTCTCGCCGCTTGCATATCCATGATCCCATCCGGATCCGGCCATGCGTCAAAACCGGCCATCGTGCAACCGGGTTTCGCCGCGTCCGCCCAAGTCCGACAGACTCCGGTGGCCGTGATCGGCTACACTCGGGTGCCCATGAAGCGCGGGTCGGTGCCGGAACAGAGGATTCGCCGTGTCGGCAAGCCTTCATTCCAGCGCAACTCCGGGCACGATTCAAGGGTGGCTTGGAGCCTGTCGTAGCCACCCGTCAGACCGCCGGCAGATCCGGCGCCGCGAGCTGCGGCGCGAGCTGCCGACCCTGGCACCGATTCGCCGCGCAACGCGCACCCGTCCTGCACCGCCATCCGCCGCCTCCTGGCGAATGATGCGGGTGCAGCGCATCCCGCCGCCGTTTGGCAAGGTTATTCATCCACATATGTCACAAACTGTACTCACCGACACTTTTTTCGCCCATTTCGATTTGCATCCACTGCTGCAGCAAGGCCTGGACGACAGCGGTTTCACCCGCTGCACGCCGATCCAGGAGATGACCTTGCCGCTGGCGCTGGCCGGACGCGATGTCGCCGGCCAGGCACAGACCGGCACCGGCAAGACCTGCGCGTTCCTGGTCGCGCTGATGAATCGCCTGCTGACCACCCCCGCCGTGGCCGACCGCAAGGACAGCGACCCGCGGGCGCTGGTGATCGCACCGACCCGTGAGCTGGCCATCCAGATCGAGAAGGATGCCCGTGCCATCGGCGCCCATACCGGCCTGCGCATCGCACTGATCTATGGCGGCGTCGATTACGACAAGCAGCGTCAGCAACTGAAGGATGGCTGCGACATCATCATCGCCACGCCCGGCCGCTTGCTCGATTACCACAAGCAGGGCGTCTTCAGCTTCAACAGTGTCGAAGTGATGGTGATCGACGAAGCCGATCGGATGTTCGACCTGGGCTTCATCAAAGACGTGCGCTTCATCTTCCGTCGCCTGCCACCGCGCGAACAGCGGCAGGTGCTGCTGTTCTCGGCCACGCTGAGCCACCGCGTGCTGGAGCTGGCCTACGAGCACATGCACGAGGCCGAGAAGCTGGTGGTGGAAAGCGAAAACGTCACCGCCGACCGCGTGCGCCAGCTGGTCTACTTCCCGGCCAAGGAAGAGAAGATGCCGCTGCTGCTGAACCTGCTCGAGCGCACCAAGGCCGAGCGCAGCATCATCTTCGTCAACACCAAGGCCGCCGCCGAGCGCATCACCGACCGCGTGAAGCGTCACGGCTACCGGGTAGGCGCCATCTCCGGCGATGTGCCGCAGCTCAAGCGGCAGAAGCTGTTGCAGCGCTTCCAGGCCGGCCAGCTGGACATCCTGGTGGCCACCGACGTGGCCGCCCGCGGCCTGCACATTCCCGCGGTCAGCCACGTGTTCAACTACGACTTGCCGCAGGATGCGGAAGATTACGTGCACCGCATCGGCCGCACCGCGCGGCTGGGCGCCGAAGGCGACGCGATCAGCTTCGCCTGCGACCTGTATGCGATGTCGCTGCCGGATATCGAAACCTTCATTGGCCAGAGCATCCCGGTGGCCAGCATGGATCCGGATCTGCTGATCATGCCCAAGCCGCGCGCGATCGACGCCGAGTTCGTCGCGAATGCCGCGGCCGACAGCGCCGCGTTCGGCGATTTCGTGCCGCCGCGACCGGGCGAGGCGCCGCGCCGTTCGCGCGGTTCCAGTGGCCGTGACGGCGAGCGTCATGGCGGCAATTCCCGCACGGGTTCGCGCCCGCCGCGTGAGCGCAAGCCGCCGGCCACCGCTGTCAACGGCACGGCCGACCGGATCGACACCATCGCCGCCGCTTCCGCTGCGCCTGCCGTCGATGCGGCCAGCGTGCCCCGGGACACGGCCGGCAACGTTGACGGTGAGAGTGCGCGCAAGCCGCGTCGCCGACGCGGCGGTCGCAATCGCCATCGTGACGGTAGTGTCGCCGGCACGCCGGAGGCGAATGGCCAGAACGCCGTCCACACCGGTGAAGGCAACCGCGCACCCCACGGCGAGCGTCGTCCGTCGCGTGAACGCAATGCCACGGAATCCATCGCTGTTGCCAACCGGCCATCGCGACAAGTCGAGGTGGTTTCCGGCAAGGCACGTGACCACGCCCATCCGAACAAGCCCAGCCTGTTCCGTCGACTGACCCGGCTGTTCACCGGTCGCTGAGCGAAAATCCACACTTGACGCCGGCATCCCTTATCCTTGCATTTGACGCAACGGCGTGCAGGTGTGGGGACACTCGGTGATCCAGTTCGATCAAGTCAGCAAACGCTACGAGGGCGGCCACGAGGCGCTCTCGCAGCTGTCGTTCGAGGTGCCGACCGGCGAGATGGCTTTCGTTACCGGGCATTCGGGCGCCGGCAAGAGCACCCTGCTCAAATTGCTCGGGCTGATCGAACGGCCTTCGCACGGGGTGATCACACTGGACGGCAAGAACCTCGAGAAGGTGCGTCGCGGCGGCATTCCCAAATGGCGTCGGCAGATCGGCATGGTGTTCCAGGACCATCGCCTGCTGATGGAGCGAACGGTATTCGCGAATGTCGAGCTGCCGCTGGTGATCTGCGGCATCGCTCGCGCCGAGCGCGCTCGGCGGGTGCGTGCGGCGCTGGAGAAAGTCGGCTTGCTCGACTGCGAACGCCAGCTGCCGGCAACCCTGTCCACCGGTGAACAGCAACGTGTGGGCATTGCCCGCGCGATCGTGGCGCGGCCGGGATTGCTGATCGCCGACGAACCGACCGGCAATCTCGACCCGCAGCTGGCGCTGGAGATCATGGGGCTGTTCGGCGAATTCCAGCAGGTCGGCACCACCGTGCTGATCGCCAGCCACGACCTGCCGCTGATCAAGCGCATGAAGCGGCGCGTGATCGTGCTCGACCACGGTCGGCTGGTGGCCGATCTGTCGGCACAGGAGGTGTTGTGAGCATGCCGCCCATGTCGCCGGAACCCCCCACCCCGATGCCGCTGTCCGAAGCGCCGCCGCGCAACGAGCACAGTCGCGGCCGGCGGTTGGCCAGCTGGCGCGAGCATCACGGCTGGAGCGCCGCGGCCAGCCTGCGTCGGCTCGCCTCGCGACCGCTCGGCAGTCTGCTGACCATCGCGGTGATGGGGCTGGCGCTGGCCTTGCCGCTGGCGTTTTATCTGCTGCTGGGCAATGTGCAGAACCTCGGCGACGCGTTGGGCCAGAGCGAGGCGATCAGCGTATTCCTGCAGCCGGGTCAGAGTGCGCAGCAGGCGCAGCTGCTGGCCAGGCAGCTGGGGAAACGGCCCGAAGTGGCGAAGGTGATCGTGAAAACCCCGCAGCAGGGCATGGACGAACTGGCCCGGATGCAGGGTTTTTCCGGTGCCCTGCTGACGCTGGACGATAACCCGCTGCCCTACGTATTGCAGTTGCAGCCGCAGGCGGGCACGAGCGCCGGCACGGTCGAGCAATTGGCCGCCGACGTGCGTGCGATCCACAGCGTCGACATGGTGCAGGACAGCGGCAACTGGCGCCGGCGGCTGGATGCCTTGCTTGGTGTCGGCAATCGCGCAGCCCTGGTGCTGGCCTCCCTGCTGGCGCTGGCGGCATTGCTGGTGGTCGGCAATACGGTGCGCATGGACATTGCCGGCCGCAGCGAGGAAATCGGCGTGTTGATGCTGGTCGGCGCCAGTGCGGCGTTCGTGCGCCGGCCCTATCTATATGCCGGCATCTGGTATGGCCTGTTCAGCGGCATCCTGGCAACCCTGCTGGCGGTGCTGATCGAACTGGTGTTGGCCGAACCGGTGGCCCAGTTGAGCCGGGCCTATGATGGCAAGCTGCAGATCAACGGGTTGCCGCCATGGTTGCTGCTGGCCGTTCCGCTGGCAGCGGCCGTGCTCGGTTGGCTGGGCGCGCGTCTGGTCAGTGCCTGGCAGTTGCACAAAGCCGCGTGAGCCCGATGGTCTCCCGACACGGTGATGGATGTCGCAGGTGCCGCTGTCGCGCAGCGGGCATTATTCGTGTGGGAGCGGGCACCAGAGGCGTGGCCGCAGGTTCATTGGTACGGGATCGTCACGCTTACCTGGGTATGTACAGTCGATGAGTTCAAGTATCAGCAGTCATCTGACCACGGCTGCACCGCGGGTACTGGTGGTTGACGGTTCCCGGGTTGTGCGGCAGTTGATCACCCGCGTGCTGCACGCCGAGTTGCCCGATGTCGAAGTGGTCGGTTGCGACAGCGGGGTTGCCTCACAGCTGCTGCTGTTCAGCGGCGTGTTCGATTTCATCACCATCGCGCTGCGCCTGCCGGACATGGATGGGCTGGAACTGGCGCGTTTCGTGAGGGAGTCCGCGCCGCAGGCCTACGTGCCGATCGTGGTGGTCTCAGGCGACGTCGACGATCGTCTGCATCGGCGCGCACTGGGCGAGCACGTCACCGACTATTTCGACAAGGCGCTGGGTTTTCATGCCCTGGCCGAGTTCATCCGGGGCTATGTGCGGCCGGAAGATACCGCCGAGGGTGAAGTCCTTTATGTCGAGGACAGCCGCGTCGTGGCGCTGGCAACGCGCCGCATGCTGGAAAAGATCGGCCTCACCGTGCGGCACGTGATCAGCGTGGAGGATGCGCTGGCCGTGCTGGAAACGGCCCGGGAACAGGGCCGGGTCGGCGCCGACGTGGTGCTGACCGACGTCAGCCTGAAAGGCGAGCTGACCGGAGGCGATTTGCTGGAGCGGATCCGCGGCGAGTTCGGCTACGGCAAGGGCCGGTTGCCGGTACTGGTGATGACCGGCGACGAGAATCCGGCCAACCAGGCGGCACTGATCAAGGCCGGTGCCAACGATCTGGTCGAGAAGCCGGTCGACGAGAAGCTGCTGATCACCAAGCTGCTGTTCCAGCTGCGCGTGGCGCATCATCTGCGCAAGCATTCGTGCGACGCATGAGTGCGGGGCAGGTCAGGCTGGAGCCGTCGTGGAAGGCGCGTCTGGGCGATTACCTGCTGAGCCCCCCGATGCAGGCCCTGGCGGCCTTCCTGCGTGCCGAAAAGCGCGCCGGCAAACAGATTTATCCACCCGGCCCGGAGATCTTCGCGGCGTTCGACCATACCCCGTTCGATGCGGTACGGGTGGTGATCCTGGGCCAGGATCCGTACCACGGACCCGGCCAGGCGCATGGCCTGTGTTTCTCGGTGCGGCCGGGCGTGCGGGTGCCGCCGTCGCTGGAAAACATCTTCAAGGAAATCCAGCGCGACCTGGGTATTGCGCGCCCCGATCACGGCTGCCTCACGGCCTGGGCCGACCGCGGCGTGCTGCTGCTCAACGCCGTGCTGACGGTCGAGGCCGGCCGGCCAGGTTCGCATCAAGGCAAGGGCTGGGAGGGCTTTACCGACCTGGCGATCGAGACACTCAACCGCGAGCGCGAAGGCCTGGTGTTCCTGCTGTGGGGCAGCTACGCGCAGCGCAAGGGGCAGCTGATCGACCCCCGGCGGCACTGCGTGCTGAGCTCGGTGCACCCCTCGCCGCTGTCGGCCCACCGCGGGTTCATCGGCTGCGGTCATTTCTCCGCCGCCAACCGCTACCTCGCGGCGCATGGCCAGGCGCCGATCGACTGGTCGCTGCCATCGCACCCCGTCATGGCGGCCGGATTCACGTCTGCTTGAACCTTGGAATGGCACCCTCATGTGGATGCTTCGGGGCGCTGGACAAGGGCGGTCAATATCTATACCATACGGTTTATTAAAGCCCGGATCGACCCAGGCTGAACCAACCAGCGATTTAGCACTCCAATTTATCGAGTGCTAAACTGTGACGTCATTCAGGAGGTTCCACCCATGTCTCAAGCCTTGGTGACCGCCAACTATCCGTTGCCCAGCGTGGTCGGCAGTCTCGACGCCTATATTTCCGCCGTTCACCGGATTCCGGTACTGAGCGTGGAAGAAGAACAGGCGCTGTCGCGCGATTACCTCGAAGAAGCCAACCTTGCTTCGGCCAGGAAACTGGTGATGTCGCACCTGCGTTTCGTGGTGCATGTGGCGCGTGGCTACAGCGGTTACGGCCTGCAACTGGCCGACCTGATCCAGGAAGGCAACATCGGCCTGATGAAGGCCGTCAAGCGTTTCGACCCGGATCAGGGCGTGCGGTTGGTCAGTTTCGCGGTGCACTGGATCCGTGCCGAAATGCACGAATTCATTCTCAAGAACTGGCGCATCGTCAAGGTCGCCACCACCAAGGCACAGCGCAAGCTGTTCTTCAACCTGCGCAAGAGCAAGAAGCGCCTGGGCTGGATGAATGCGGCCGAAGTGCGCACCGTGGCGAAGGATCTTGGCGTACCCGAGGCAACCGTGCGCGAAATGGAGTCGCGGCTGTCCGGCCGCGACATCGGCTTCGAGCCTGTCAGTGACGACGAGGACGCCAAGCCGGCGCCTGCCGCGTTCCTGATCGACGATGGCGCCGATCCGTACGAGAACGTGTCCGACGCCGACCAGGCCGACAACCAGATGGAGACGCTGCAGGATGCGCTGAGCCACCTGGACGAACGTTCGCGCGACATCATCCAGCGTCGCTGGCTCGATGACGACAACAAGGCGACCCTGCAGGATCTGGCCGATGAGTACGGTGTTTCCGCCGAACGGATCCGTCAGGTTGAAGCGAATGCCATGAAGAAGATGCGTGGGTTGTTCGCCGCCACCGCCTGATTCACATCGTCACGGCTTGCACCGGCAACGGCCCCTTTCGGGGCCGTTTGCGTTCGTTGTGCCCGCTGTCGCACGGCCCCCATGCCGGCGAGGAGCCGAGGGGCGAGGAGTGAGTGCAGAGGAGTGAGAAACGAGTGGGAGCAAAAGCCGTGTCGCCGTCTCTTTTTTCTCACTCCTCTGCACTCACTCCTCGTCACTGATGCGTCACCGCAGTGTGGCCCAGCGCCATGCCCTTGAGCACGTTCAGGGCTTGCGACAGGGCATAGTCGCGCGTTGCCAGCTTGGCGTCGGCGGCACTGCCGTCGTCGTTGATGTTGGTGCCTGCCTTCATGTTTTCGTTGGCGAGATGGTTCGGCAGGTCCGCCTCCGAGCTGATCAGGGCGGGAGTGCTGTCGACCTTGCTAACCGTCAGATCGGCAAGCGCGATGTCGGGTTTGATGCCTTCGGCCTGGATCGAGGTGCCGTTTGGCGTGTAGTAGCGCGCGGTGGTGATTTTCACGGCGTGGTCCGCGTCCAGCGGCAGCACGGTTTGCACCACTCCCTTGCCGAAGGTGCGCTGGCCCATGATCAGGGCGCGATGATTGTCCTTCAATGCGCCGGAGACGATTTCGGCGGCCGAGGCGGTACCGTTGTTGACCAGCACCACCATCGGGGCACCGTTGAGCAGGTCGCCCGGGTGCGCGCCGAAACTCATGTTGGCGTCCCGCAGACGGCCGCGGGTGGTGACGATGATGCCGGAAGAGAGGAAATCGTCGCTGACCGATACCGCCGCCGTGAGCAGGCCGCCCGGATTGTTGCGCAGGTCCAGGATGGCGCCGGATTGCGGGCCGTGCTTGCTGATCAGCGCGTCGAGCTTCTTTTCCAGATCGCTGGCGGTGTCCTCCTGGAACTGGCTGATCCGCAGATAGGCATAACCCGGCTCCAGTTCGCGCACCTTGACGCTGCTGATCGAGATGTTCTCGCGCACCAGATGCAGGTCGATCAGCTTGTTGCTCTTGTCGTGGGCGATGGTCAGGGTGATTTTGCTGCCAGGCTTGCCCCGCAACTTCGTATACATCGTGCTGACGTTCTGCGGGTCGATCAGGGTGCCATTGATCTTGACGATGCTGTCACCCGCCCGGATGCCGGCGCGTGCCGCCGGGGTATCGTCGATCGGTGAAACGATGCGCAGGCCGCCATCGACCTGGATCACCTCGATGCCGAGGCCGCTGTACCGGCCGGTGGTGTCTTCGCTGAGTTGGGCCAGACCCGCCTTGTCGAGGTATTCGCTGTGCGGATCGAGGCCGCTGAGCATGCCGGTGATTGCCGCCTTCATCAGGGTCTTGTTGTCGACCTTTTCGACATAGGCCTGGCGCACGATTTCATAGACCCGGCTGAAGTTGCGGATGTCATTCAGGTCCACCTGATCGGTACTGCTGCTGGCGGGATTGCCGGCACTGCCGGCCGCCGCTGGCAAATCGACTGCCGGTGCTGCCGCACTGGTGGTTGCGGCAGCAGGTGCCGTTTGCGCCTGCGCGAGCGGCAGCAGCAGGAAGGCGGCCAGCGGCAGGGTGGTCCGGAAGCGGAAGCGGGCGGAAAGACGCATGCAGATGACTCCGTGCAACGGTCAAGTGTCGCGCGGCACGCGACAGAGGGAGGGCAGAGCTTGTGACAACCGAACGGAGGCGTAATTCATCCGAAGTCATCCGACAGACTGCTAGCCTGCGACGCCATGCCGGTGGCGTCAATGGCGCAGGCTCAGCCAATGGCGTGGGTCGACCGGCTTTCCGTTCTTGCGCAACTCGAAATACACGCCGGTATTGATGGCGGTGGGCGGGCTGGCGGTGCCGATCGGATCACCGGCCTCGACCTGGTCGCCGACACCGTGCAGCAGGGTCTCGTTGTCGCCATACATGCTCATCCAGCCGTTGCCGTGGTTGAGAATCAGCAGCATGCCGTAGCCGCGCAGATAGCCGGCGTAGACCACGCGGCCGCGCGCCACCGCGTGGACTTCGCTGCCGCCCCTGGCCTTGATCAGCACACCATTGCCGTAGCTGTTGACCACGCCACTGGCGGGCCATGGCAGGTCGCCACGGATGTCGGCAGCAGCGCCGCCGGCGGCGAGCGATGATGACGGCGCTTTGCGACCGGCGTGTCGGGCGCGCGCAGCCTCCTGGGTGGCGGCATCGATCGCTTTCTGCAACTTGTCGAGCAGTCGATTGAGCGATTCGGCGTTCTGCCTGAGCGCGAGCAGTCGTTGTGCCTGATCCTTGTACTGCGCATCGGCTTCGGTGGCGAGTTTCTGCTGGGCGGCGCGCTGCCTGGCCAGCGTCGCCGTCTGCTGCCGGCGTTGCTCCTGTGTCGCCTGCAAGGCCTGCTGCTCGGCGGTAATCGTGGTTTCCAGCTCCTGCAGCCTGGCCAGATCGGCCATCAGCTGATGCACGCGACGAACGCGGTCCCGCTGGAAATAACGCGAATACACCAGCGCCCGCGAAATGCGTGTCACGTCCTCGTCGCCCAGCAGCAGGCGCAGATCCGAGCCGTGGCCGAGTGCGTAGGTGGCGCGCAGGAGGTCGGCGATGGCCGCATGCTGGTCGGCCAGGGCCTGTTTCAAGGTGGCGCGTTGCTGTTGCAGTTGCGCCAGTTGCTGTTGCTTGGCGGCCAGATCGATCTCGGTCTGATGCAGCGCCCGCGCCGCATTGGCCAGGGCTTTGGCCTGCCTGGCCAGTGCGGCATTCAGGCTGTTGCGGCGAGCCGCGGTGGCGGCCTGCTGCCTTGCCAGCGCCTCCATCCGGCTGCGCACCTCGGCCAGTTTCTTCTCGGCGGTGGCCTGTTCGGTTCGGTCCTTGCCGTTCTGGCGGGCATCGGTCGGCATGGTCGTGAACGCGCAGAGCAGGGCGACAACGACAGACAGGCCGGCGAGGGACGGGTGGACAAAGCGTGCGTGAGTGGGCATCGGTTGATTATCGCCGAGCCGGTGGACGGGGGCGAGCGCTGCAGCATGCGGGAAGGCGCCGGTCGGCCCGGCAATGGCAGGGGCGTGCGGCCAGGATCTTGATGGCGCGCGCTGAACCATTCAGCTGCGTGCCGGAAATCGAAGTCCGACAGATAGCCGTCCAAACAAATTTTGACGCTACGCAACAAGTGTGTTCTAGTCGGGGTTCACCTCACGTGCGGCAGCGCCACCTCGGCGCACTTGGCTGCACTCGGAAGGCCAATTTAATCAGCTGGTAGAACACGATGGCGCAATCACAGATCCCGACCTTGTATGACCCGGCTTTCGAGCATGACAGCTGTGGCTTCGGCCTGGTTGCGCAGGTCGATGGGCGTGCCAGTGCCTGGGTGGTCGATACGGCTTTTTCGGCGCTGGCCAAACTCTCCCATCGTGGCGGCATCAATGCCGACGGCGTCAGCGGTGACGGCTGCGGCGTGCTGCTGCATCGGCCGCAGTCATGGCTGCGGGCGCTGGCGAAAGAGGCGGGTATCGCGCTCGGCGAGCACTTCGCGGCCGGTGTGGTGTTTCTCGATCCCGCGGGCGGTGCGGTGGCGGTGGCTGCGCTTGAAGACTGCCTGCGCGAAGAGGGCGTGGAAGTGGCCGGTTGGCGCGAAGTGGCAGTCGACGCCGAGGCATGCGGGCAACTTGCCGCCGCGGCGCAACCGCGCGTGCGGCAGATTTTCGTGGAGCCGGTTACCGGCATCGACGAGGCGGCGTTCGAGCATGCCTTGTTCCGCGCCCGCCGCCGCGCCGAGTTCGCGCTGCGCGACGACGCGCAGTTCTACGTGGTCACGTTGTCGGCGCAGGTGATCGGCTACAAGGCGATGGCCGCACCGGGCAGGCTGCGCGAGGTGTATCCGGATCTGCGGCATCCGGCGCTGGCGACGGACGCAATGGTGTTCCATCAGCGCTTCTCCACCAACACCACGCCGCAGTGGCGGCTGGCCCAGCCGTTCCGGCTGCTGGCGCACAACGGCGAGATCAATACCATCCGTGCCAACCGGCGCTGGATGCAGTCGCGCCAGTCGATCCTGCGCACGCCGCTGCTGGATCTGTCCGATCTGGGACCGCTGGTGTCGCAGACCGGCTCGGATTCGGAGAGCCTGGACAACGCGCTGGAGATGCTGCTGGCCGGCGGCCTCGACCTGCTCGCCGCGATGCGCGTGCTGGTACCGCCGGCGTTTGCCGCACGCGAGGGCATCGACGAGGATCTGGCCGCGTTCTACGAGTACTACGCGCTGCACAGCGAGCCGTGGGACGGACCGGCCGGCCTGGTGATGTGCGACGGCCATTACGCCGCGTGCACGCTCGATCGCAACGGCCTGCGCCCGGCGCGCTGGGCGCTGTCGGACGACAACCATCTGATCGTGGCGTCCGAAGCGGGCCTGTGGGATGTGCCTTCCGCCCGCGTGCTCGCCAAGGGCCGTCTCGCGCCGGGCGAGATGATCGCGGTGGATCTGAAGGCGCATCGCCTGCTGCGCGATGCCGACATCGACGACATCAACCGCAAGCGCGCGCCTTACCGCGACTGGCTGCGCGCCGGCGTCAGCTATCTGGAATCGGATCTGATCGATCCCTCGCTGGCGGCCGAACCGCTGGCGGCCGATGAACTGCACCGCTACCAGAAGCTGTACGGCCTGACCCGCGAGGAGCGCGAGTCGGTGCTCAAGGCACTGGCCGACCTGGAGATGGAAGCCACCGGTTCGATGGGCGACGACACCCCGGTCGCGGCGATGTCGCGCCAGGTGCGTCCGTTGTTCGACCGGTTCCGCCAGGCGTTCGCGCAGGTGACCAACCCGCCGATCGACCCCCTGCGCGAAAAGCTGGTGATGTCGCTGGTGACCCAGCTCGGTCCCGAGGGCAACGTATTCGAGCTCAAGCCGGAGAACGCGAAGCAGACCCTGATCAACTCGCCGGTGCTGTCGCAGCGCAAGTTGCGCCAGTTGCTGGCGATGCCGCAGTTTGCCGGCACCCCACGTTTCGACCTGATGTACGCGCACGAGGAAGGGCTAGAGGCGGCATTGCGCCGGTTGTGCCGCGAGACGGCACAGGCCGTGCGCGAGGGCCAGACCCTGGTGTACCTCAGTGACCGTTTTCCCCAGCGCGAACGGCTGCCGATGCATGCGCTGCTGGCCGTCGGCGCCGTGCATGCCTACCTGATCGATCAGGGCCTGCGCTGCCAGTGCAACATCATCGTGGAGACCGCCACCCCGCGCGATCCGCACCAGTTCGCCTGCCTGCTCGGTTTCGGCGCCACCGCGATCTATCCGTGGCTGGCCTACCAGAGCCTGTTCGAACTGGGCCGCGAAGGCCACATCGCCAGCGACCGCTTCGAGGTGGGGCGCAGCTACCGCCGCGGCATTCGCAAGGGGCTGCTGAAGATCCTCTCCAAGATGGGCATTTCCACCGTCGCCGGCTACCGCGGCGCGCAGCTGTTCGAGATCGTGGGGCTGTCCAAGGAAGTGGTGGAGTTGTGTTTTCCAGGCACGCCCTCGCGTATCGGCGGCGCCAGCTTTGCCGATCTCGAACACGACCAGCGCCTGCTGGCGGCCGAAGCCTGGAACGAGGCGCTGCCGCTGCGTGCCGGCGGGCTGTACAAGTACATCCACGGCGGCGAGTACCACATGTACAACCCGGACGTGATCGCCAGCCTGCAGCTGGCCGTGCGCAGCGGCAACGCGAAGGATTACCGCACTTACGCCGACCACGTCGACCACCGGCCGCCATCGGCACTTCGCGACCTGCTTGAGCCGCAACCGGCCGGCGCGGCGATCGCGCTCGACCAGGTCGAGCCGATCGAGGTCATCCTCAAGCGCTTCGACTCCGCCGGCATGTCGCTGGGCGCGCTGTCGCCGGAGGCGCACGAGGCGCTGGCCATCGCGATGAACCGGCTCGGTGCGCGCAGCAACTCGGGCGAGGGCGGCGAGGATCCGGCGCGCTACGGTACCGAGAAGATGTCGAAGATCAAGCAGGTCGCCTCGGGCCGTTTCGGCGTCACCCCGACCTATCTGGTCAACGCCGAAGTGCTGCAGATCAAGGTCGCCCAGGGCGCCAAGCCGGGCGAGGGCGGCCAGCTGCCGGGGCACAAGGTGGACGCCACCATCGCACGGCTGCGTTACGCCAAGCCGGGCATCGGCCTGATCTCGCCGCCGCCGCATCACGACATCTATTCGATCGAGGATCTGGCCCAGCTGATCCACGACCTGAAGGAGGTCAATCCGGCCGCGCTGATCTCGGTGAAGCTGGTCTCGCATGCCGGCGTGGGCACGGTGGCCGCCGGCGTGGTCAAGGCCGGTGCGGATCTGATCACCATCAGCGGCCACGACGGCGGTACCGGCGCCAGCCCGCTGAGCTCGATCAAGTATGCCGGCGCGCCGTGGGAGCTCGGCCTGGCCGAAACCCAACAGACCCTGCGCCGCAACGACCTGCGCGGTCGCGTGCGGTTGCAGACCGACGGTGGCCTGAAAACCGGCCTGGACGTGATCAAGGCGGCCATGCTCGGTGCCGAGAGCTTCGGCTTCGGCACCGGCCCGATGGTGGCGCTGGGCTGCAAGTACCTGCGCATCTGCCACCTCAACAACTGCGCCACCGGCGTGGCTACCCAGCATCCGGTGCTGCGCAAGGAGCATTTCATCGGCCTGCCGGAAATGGTGATGAACTACTTCCGCTTCGTGGCCGAGGACGTGCGCGGCCATCTGGCGCGTCTGGGCGTACGCAGCCTGGGCGATATCGTCGGTCGTGCCGATCTGCTGCAGCAGATGGAAGGCAGCACGCCGGTGCAGCACCGGCTCGACCTCACGCCGCTGATCCACGGCCAGGGCCTCGGCGCGGATGTCGATTTTTCCTGCACGCTGGCACGCAACCCGATGCGCGACCCGGCAGCGCTGGCTGCGTGCATCAGTGCCGACGCGGACGAGACGGTGGTACGCGGGATTGGCGGCACGTTCGCCTATGCCGTCGCCAACACCGATCGCGCGATCGGTGCACGGCTTTCCGGCGACGTCGCCCGCGTGCATGGCGATCACGGCATGGACGCCAACCCGATCATCCTGAAACTCACCGGCGCGGCCGGGCAGAGCCTCGGTGCCTGGAATGCCGGCGGCGTGCACATCGACCTCACCGGCGAAGCCAACGACGGCGTCGGCAAGGGCATGGCCGGCGGCCGCATCATCGTGCGCCCGCCGGCGGATTCCCCGTTCGCCAGCCAGGATGCCTCGATCATCGGCAACACCTGCCTGTACGGCGCCACCGACGGCGAGCTGTTCGCCGCGGGCCGCGCCGGCGAGCGCTTCGCCGTGCGCAACTCCGGCGCGCTGGCCGTGGTCGAGGGCGCCGGCGACCACTGCTGCGAATACATGACCGGCGGCGTGGTGGCGGTGCTGGGCAAGGTCGGTCTCAACTTCGGCGCGGGCATGACCGGCGGCTTCGCCTACGTGCTCGATCTGGAGCGCGATTTCGTGGACTGCTACAACCACGAGCTGGTCGACATCCTGCGCATCTCGCCGGAGGGCATGGAGAACTACATGCAGCACCTGCGCAACCTGGTGACGCGGCACGTCGAGTACACCGGCAGCGAGTGGGGCCGGGAGATCCTGCGCGACTTCCGCGGCCTGCAGTACAAGTTCTGGCTGGTCAAGCCGAAGGCCGCGAGCCTGGCGGCGCTGGCCGAGGAACTCCGGAGCGCGGCATGAATCCCCGCTCCAATGAAACAACGTGCTTCTTGCGTTCGCCCCTTCTCCCCGCCGGGGAGAAGGTTGGGATGAGGGGCGGGTGCTCGCGCCGATCCATCACCGAAGCAGGTTCGATTGCCCCATGACCGACAAACTCTTCCAGTTCCTCAATGTGCCCAGGCAGCCGCCACGCACGGTGCCGGTGGCGGTGCGCGTACTCGGTTATGGCGAGATCTCCGGCGACTTCGCCGTGCCGCAGGCGGCGACCCAGGCCGAGCGCTGCATCGACTGCGGCAATCCGTATTGCGAGCACGCCTGCCCGGTGCACAACTACATTCCGAACTGGCTCAAGCTGGTGCAGGAAGGTCGCATCATGGAAGCGGCCACGCTGATGCACGAGACCAATCCGTTGCCGGAGATCTGCGGCCGCATCTGCCCGCAGGATCGCCTGTGCGAGGGTGCCTGCACGCTGGAGCAGACCGCGTTCGGCGCGGTCACCATCGGCAGCATCGAACGCTGGGTCATCGACGAGGCGTTGCGTCAGGGCTGGCGGCCGGATCTGTCGGCGGTGCGCGAGTCCGGCAAGCGCGTGGCGATCGTCGGCGCCGGTCCGGCGGGCTTGTCCTGCGCCGACCGCCTGCGTTACGCCGGCATCGCAGCCGACGTGTACGACCGCCAGGGCGAGATCGGCGGCCTGCTGACGTTCGGCATTCCGCCGTTCAAGCTGGAGAAAGACGTGGTGCGCACGCGCCGCAAGGTGCTGGAGGAAATGGGCGTGCGCTTCCTGCTCGGCCGCGAGGTGGGACGCGATGTCGAGTTCGGCCAACTGCTGGAGGAGTACGACGCGGTGTTCGTCGGCACCGGCGCCTATACCTATGTGGACGGCCAATTGCCCGGCCGCGAGCTGCTGGGCGTGCACGACGCCTTGCCGTTCCTGATCGCCAATACCGAGCGGTTGCTGCTGGGCGAACCGGCGGCGATCGACCTCGCCGGCAAGCACGTGGTGGTGCTCGGCGGTGGCGACACCGGCATGGACTGCAACCGCACCGCGATCCGCCTCGGCGCGGCCTCGGTCACCTGCGTCTACCGCCGCGACGAGTCGAGCATGCCCGGATCGCGGCGCGAGGTGAACTACAGCCGCGAGGAAGGCGTGCGGTTCCAGTTCCAGCGACAGCCACTGGCGATCCTCGACGACGGCGCCGGCCGCGTGCGCGCCGTGCGCGTGGTCGACACGGAATTGGTGGATGCCGGCGACGGCCGCCCGCGTCCGCGCAACGTGGCGGGCACAGAGTCGGAAATCGCCGCCGACGTGGTGATCCAGTCGTTCGGCTTCCTGCCCAGCCCGCCGGACTGGCTCAAGGCGCATGGCGTGCGGCTGGATCGCTCTGGCCGCGTCGTCACCGGCGCCGACGGCGCGCTGCCGCTGCAGACCAGCCACCCGCAGATCTTCGCCGGCGGCGACAACGTGCGCGGCGCCGACCTGGTGGTGCGCGCGGTCTACGATGGCCGTGAAGCGGCTGGCTCGATCGTGCGGATGCTGCAGGATCTTTCCATGCGCGCCGGCGCCCGGGCGGAAGCCGGCGGATAACAACACGGCGGTTTCGTGTCCGCCGTGCATTCGCCTCCGCGTGCGCCCGCGGGTTCTCAGGCCAAGACGGGCCGCGAGTGCCTGCCGATCCCCCGTCGTGGCGGCGCAACTGGCGCGGCTGATCCCGTCCTTTGATTACCCACCGGATCCGCAATGTGATCCGCACCACCGATGCGATTGACGCGGTCAACGGGAACTTGCGCAAAATCACCAAGAATCGGGGTTCCTTCCCGAGCGACGAAGCACGGCTGAAATTGTTCTACCTGGCACTACGCCATAGCAGCAAAAAATGAACGATACCGATCCGCGACTGGAATGCTGCCTTGAACCACTTTACGATCCAGTTCGAGAGACGGCTCCCTCAGCTGCGCACCAGAATCCGGTTACGCAAAATTCTGCACACCTTCCAAGTCACTGCCCCGATTGCATCCGGCGCCCACGCATCCAGGATACGCAACACCATGAAGGGAAACCCGCCCCGGCAATCGATCCATGCAGCGGTTGGCGGCCTGTCTCCAACGGCGACCCGTCTGCTCAACGCGGCAGGCAAGGCACTGGGTCAAATGCAGCTTGATGATGCCGAGCGCGCACTGTTTGGCGTATTGGCGCTGGTGCCGGATTGCGCGGAAGCGAACCGGCTGATGGGTGTTGTTTCCCAGATGCGGGGCGACAACGCGGGGGCCGTCGACTTCCTTCAGCATGCGCTGGCCGCCAACCCTGACGACGCGACCACGCACATGAACCTCGGCACCGCGCTGTTCGAGACCGGCGCAACTGATGCTGCCCTTGCCAGCCTGCGTCAAGCCTGTGAGCTGGCACCCCGGGTGGCCTCCGGCTGGTACAACCTGGGCAAGGCGCTGAAGCTGCAATTCCAGTATGAAGATGCCTGCGAAGCGCTGCGACAGGCCCTGAAACTTGACCCCGATCATGTCCTGTCGCTGTTGAGCCTGGCCGACGCCCAGACCGGCCTGGGCGACATTGCCGACGCGACGCGCAACTATCGCGAGGTGCTGCGTCGCCAACCTGAGCAGGCGCAGGCCTGGTTCTCCCTGTCCAACCTGAAAACCGAGCCATTTACAGCGTCCGACGTGGCCCGGCTCCAGCGCGCGTTCCGCCAAGCCGGTGCCCCGGCTGATACCCGGATCATGCTCGGCTTCGCGTTGGCCAAGGCGCTGGAGGATCAATGCGATTACCCGTCGGCCTTTGACGTGCTGCAACAGGCCAACGCGTTGAAGCGCCGAACCCTGCGGTGGGACACGGACGCCGAGCACGCCCGCGTGGATACGATCATGCACGCGTTCACAAGGCCCATGCCCGCCGCATCGGATGCCACGCTGGGCAGCGAGGTGATCTTCATCGTGAGTCTGCCGCGTTCTGGCTCCACCTTGACCGAGCAGATCATTGCCTCGCATCCGGACGTGGCAGGCGCCAACGAAATCACCGACTTGCCGCAGGTACTCGAGGACGAGTCGAAACGGCGTGGCCAGCCCTTTCCGCAATGGGCCCATAGCGCCACGGCAGAAGACTGGGCACGTCTTGGCCGCGACTATCTCGCACGCACCGAGCGCTGGCGCAGCGAACACCCGCGCTTCACCGATAAGAACCTCGTCACCTGGCAGCTGGTCGGTGCGGTCATGGCGATGCTGCCGGGCGCGCGGGTGGTCAACTGCCATCGCGATGCGCTTGAAACCTGCTTCGCCTGTTATCGCCAACTGTTCAGCAGCGGCGCTCATTTTAGCTACGACCTGGCGGAAATGGCCTCCCACTACGGCGAATATGCGCGGCTGAGCCGCCACTGGCAGATGCTGTACCCACAACGTATCCTCGATCACTCGTACGAATCGCTGCTGGCCGACCCCGAAAACCGGATTCGCCGATTGCTGGATTTCTGCGGACTCGCCTTCGATGCGGCCTGCCTTGCACCGCATCTTTCCGCCCGCACGGTGCGCAGTACCGCCAGCGCCGCCCAAGTGCGCCAGCCGCTGCGCACGAATACCTTGCGGAGTGCTCGTTACGGCGAACGGCTGGCACCACTGCAAGTCCACCTGCACGACGCTGGCTTGTTGTGACCGACGCAGGTCAGCTTCCAGCATCCGGTGCCCTCATTTGTTGTGAAGCTACCGTGCGGTGTCCTCCGGTTTTGACGCCAATGACAGCGCCGAGGCCAGTCCCTGCAATTGTGTGCCGTACGGTTCCCACTCTCGGAAAGATCGGGCGTGGATCGGCTGTCGCACCTGTGGCGCACTGAGTGTCGCCACCGGCGCCGCGTTACGAGTCAGGTCCACGCAGCCCGGTTCGTAGTCAAGACCGCAGAAGGCCAGGATATCGCGCGTTGCCGCCTCTGGTTCCTGCACCAGCCGCGCGTAATCCACGTCGAGGATCACCCCCGGCAGCGTCCGCTGCCAATGCGCCAGCACGCGTTGATACTGTCCAAAATGTGTGGCCAGCGCGGCAAGATCGTAGGCGTACGCATATTCCGCACCCACGCCGAAGCAAGCGCGCCAGTTGGAGAAACACACATCCATGGGGTCGCGCACCACTCGAATGATGCGTGCGTCGGGCAGCGCCCGGTGGATCAGGCCCGCCAGCATCCAGTTGCGGGGAAGCTTGTCCACGTAGAAACCATTGCCGCGCGCGCGCCAACGGGTCTGAGCGAGATACCTGCGACCAACCTCGGTCCAGTCCACCTGTGGCAACCGCGCAAGGGTGGTTGCATCCAGCATCACGGGCGCCGCGTGGTCGGTTGCCCAGGCCAGTGCGCGTGGAAACTCACCCAACTCACCGGCGGATTCAACCTGTGAGTGGTTGCACAGGATACGTTCCAGAACTGTGGTCCCCGAGCGCGGCATGCCGATCACGAAAATCGGTCGCGGGCCATCGTCGATTCGCGCAGATTCCAGGTGCAGGAACTCGGGCGTGCAGACCTCGATCAGACGCTCGAACAGCGCGGATTCACGCGCAGAATCGTGGGGCAGCTGCGCGTGCAGCAGGGCATTGCCCCTTTCCAGCGCATGCCACGCCTCATCGTAGCGCTGCAGGTCCTCCAGCTCCTTGTAGAGCGCGAATTCCAGCGAGGCCTGGTCTTCGCCGCCAGGCTCAGCGTTGACGAGGGCTCGCGTGATCGCCTGCAAATGATTGCGTGCCGGCGTCTGCCGGCGTGCCCTTGCCAAATGCAGATAAGCCTGGCCCAGCGGCGGTTCGATTGCGACACATTGTTCCAGGTCCGCTTCCGCCTCGTCTAGGCGCCCGTTGAACAACAGCTGGATCGCCCGTGAGAAATGAAAAACGTGTCCATGAGCGCCGGCGTCACGCGCGCGCTCGATCAATCCGAGCGCGGCTTGGTGTTCGCCCAGCGTCTGCAGCTGCGTAGCGGCGCGCAGCAATATTGGCGCCGAAGCACTCGTCGTGATCGATGGGTGGCCCAGTAACCGCCGTGCGGCAACAATCTCACCGACCCGGATCAACGCAGCAATGAGATCACCCAGCACACCGGGATCGGCGGGAGGATTGCGTGAAGCTTCCAGCACATGGCCTGCGGCGGCCCGCTGATGGTCCTCGTCCGCGAGCAGGCTGCCGAGCATCAGATGTGCGGCGCCGGAGGCGGGATGGCGCGCAAGAATGCACTCCAGCTCGGCCCGGGCAGGAGCAAGTTGTTGCATCGCTAGGTGACGGTAGAAGCGAGCCCAGCGTTTGTCTGTGGATCCATTCACTGCGGGTACGGTATCAATAAGCAACGGGCTGCATACCGTGAATTCCCTCGGCCCGCCCAGCTAATGGCGTCGGATGACGTGGCCATACCATTCCTCCCCTGTAATCCATCGGAAACGTCGCGCCTGCGCGGCGCTCAATTCAATGCTGACACCGGCTCATGGTCAGGTGCGCTCAAGACTTGCACAAGCCCGCTCCCTTGGCGCCGCAAGATGGTACCGGAAGCATCCCTCGGCAATTCTTCCCTTCACGTACGACAGGCAGCGGCGGCTCCGCCCAAGCAGAAGGGTCGCCGGATGACGGCGACCCTTCTGCTTGTTTCAGGAAACAGCCGTGCATCCCCAATTCCGGGATGCACGTATCCGACGCGCTCTTACCAGTCGTAGGTCACGCCAAGTTGCACATAGCGCGGCGCTTCTGTGTACATCGGCCGGCCATAACTCGGGTACGAGTACGTGGAAGTGGCTGGCGTAGCCCCCGGCAGATACTGGCCAAAGTACGGGTAGTACTGAGTTACCTTCTGCTCGTTCAGCACATTGTGGATCTGCAGCTGTATCGCCAGCTTCTTTTGCGCCCACAACGGCCGGTACTCGAAGCTGAGATCCAGCTGGTGGATCCACGGCGTGTAGCCCGTCGAGCCACTAGGCGCCGGCTTGCCGTCACACCAATGGGTGAAGGAACCATAGCCAAGGCCCGGGTTGGTCTGGCCGGGGCCGAAGTACCCCAGGCAACTCTTGGGTGTGCCCGAGGCCACGGTCACGATGGCGCTGACCAGCCACTCCGGCGCGATCTGGTATGAACCGAAGGCCTTGAACACATGCTTGCGGCTGTTGGCCTGCACGCCGTTCGCGTACTGCATCAGCTGGCCGTAATCCCACTGCGTGGTGATCGATCCCGAGGAACCGCCCTGGCCAATGTTCGACTGTACCGGGCCTTCCGTGCTGCCGTAGCTCTTGGAGAACACGTAGTCGAGCTTGCCGGTCCATTTGCCGTCCCACACATGTTCCAGGAAGGTCTCAAGCGCGTAGTACTTGCGAGAAGCCTTCGGGAAACCGAACTGCGCCGGCGATACCGTGTAGTGGTAATAGCCGCCGGCGGGGTTCACGACGCTGAAGTTGTTCGTCGAACCCGGGTTGATCAGCACGCTGCCCTGGATGTTGTAGGTAGCCGGGCCGCCTTCGCAGTCGGCAAGCGCATTCGGATTGGCCGCCGAGATGCTCGGGTTCTGTGCGATCAGCTGTTCGCACTGCGGGATGGGATCACCCACATCGTCGATGATCCGGCCCAGCTTGCTGTAGGTGCCCTGCACGCCATACACCCACGACTTGGCAAACTGCTGTTGTATGCCCAGCACAAACTGGTCCTGGTACTCGGCCTTGATGTTGGTGGAATGCACGGTGTACGGATTGAGCGCTTGACCGTATTCATTGTTCAGCGAAACCGGTACCCCGGGGCCCGACGTCTGCCCGTTCGAATTGATGGGAGTCAGGCCTGTCGGATAACCGGTGGTCGGATCAATGCCCGAGTAGGTGAAGTACTGATTGGTGAATGTCGATGCGGAGGCCTCACGCACCGCCACGCCGGTGGGCAGCGCCAAGTAGTAGCGTCCGGCATTGCCGAATACCTTCAGGCTGGAATCGCCGAACACATCCCAACTGAAGCCCAGACGTGGCGCCAACTGACCGCTGTGCTCGCGAATGTAGGGCACAGATTTGGCGTTGAGGTTGGTGAACTGGTCGTTGCGCAGACCAAGTTTCAGCAGCAAGTTGTCAGTGACCTGCCAGTTGTCTTGGATAAACTGGGCGCGCTGTTTCACCGACACCGCTGCGGCGGTAAAGAACTTGTATTCGCTAACGTAGTAACCGCCCGCACCATTCGGATAGGCGGCTGTAGCATCGACCCACGGCGAATTGTTCGGGTTCGTACCAACGATGTAGTTGGTGGGGATGCCGTTGCCATACGACCACGCATAACCCGGGCCGGTGGTAATGCTGCCGTCGCCTTTGTCGAAAGTGTTCTGGTTGTCGATACCGAACTGCAGATCGTGCGACCCGAGCCTCCAGTCAAAGTCAATCCGCAGGTTGTTGTTGCCGCCCGTGTGGTTGGAATTGGGGAGCTGCGCGAATTGATTGGCATTTTGTATGCCATTGGCGTTGCCGCCGGTCAGCGCCGGATTCTCCTGATTGGGGTTGATGATGTTGGCAAGCGGCGAGGCTCCACTGCCCGGAGGGGCCGTATAATATGTGCTGCTCATCTTGCCGTACATCGCATTGACCGTCAGGTTGTCGGTGATGTACGAGGTGTATTTCGCGATCCAGATGCCGAACGAGTTCTTGCCCTGCGGCGCAAGCGTACTGAAGGATCCCGTGGTGTGGGTGGTGTTGTCGTAGTTGTAAAACGCACCCTGATACTGCTGTGAGGTGCGGATGCCGGTCAAGGACAAGACATTGTTGTCGTTGATGTTCCAATCCACCTTGGCGTAGAGCTTGGGCAGGTGGGTCGTTTCGTTCCTGATGTTGGCTGAACCCACCGTGCCGTTGGTGACCTGATATTGCTTGTCGGCCTCTGCCGACAAGAAGAAGAATAGCTTGTCTTTGATCAGCGGGCCGCCGACATAGGCGTCGTAGACAGTCTCCCAGTTGGAGTTGGGCTGCCGGTATTCGTACATCTTCCCGACATTGCCGGTCGCGCTCGACAGCGGGTTGTTGTAGTGGTAATTGACAAAGCTGCCTTGGGCAAAGTCGGGCCGCCACAGCGCCTGGGCGCCGAAATGCCACTCGTTGGTACCGCTCTTGCCGATCTGACTGATCACGCCACCGGCCGAACGGCCGTAAGCGGCACCGTAGCCGCTGGTGATGGTTTGCTGTTGTTCGATGGAGCCGTACGGCAGCGTGATGCCGCCTTCGTTGTAGAGCGGATCGGAAGTGTTGTATCCGTTGATGTAATAGGCATTTTCAGCGATCGACGAGCCGCCGAACGAGACCAGCGGCGTACCCGTGGGGCCCGTGCCCAGTGCACCTGCTCCGTAGACGGTGCCCGGAGCAAGCAGGGCGATCGACTCACCGGAGCGGCCGAGCGGAAGATGTGAAAGCTGTTGAGAGGTAATGATCAGACTCTGGCGGGCTGAGGACACATCAATGGCGGGCAACCCGCTGGCCGTGACCGTTATTGTCGATAGCGTCAGCGGGTTCGCCTTGCCGCCCACCGCAGCGAAGTTGACCGCTATTCCACTGGCTACACTCGGCGTGATGTTCGACTTCGACTGGATCACCTTACCGTTCTGCAACAAGTTGACTTGGTAGGTGCCGAGGGGCAAGGTGACCGAGTACCGACCGGACTCATCTACCGGCACAATGCGGTTGTAGCCCGCGCCGCCCGTGATCTGCACCGTCTCCCCGCTCACTACCGGCGCCTGACCGAAGATGGTGCCGGTCGTCGACTGGGCGATTGCCTGGCCGCCCGTCATGGCAAGAGCGGTGGTGATCGCCACCGTCATGGCGGTGCGGCGCACCGGCCTGGATTTCCTAACATCGATACAATTCTGACTCTTCATTGACATAGCGACTCCCCTAGCGATATATCGTGAATGTTGTTTCAAATCAAACTCCGAGATAATCGTCTCTCAACGATGTAAGGCCAACCAGCTACCATCCCGGGAACCAATGGATCTTCAATCCGCTGTCGACGCCATTCAGCAATGCCGCCAAGCAGTCGAATATTTTGCGCAACTTTCTTGAGACTACGTCTTGGTCTAACAAAAAGTCAACAACTGAGGGAACCTCTCTGCAAAACGTCCACCCCCGTCCTGAACTGTGGCCTGTGCATCATTGATAAGGGTTTGTTTTCCCCAGCGTGGCATCGTTCCTGCCCGACGATGCGGTGTTATGGACGTGCTATGTAACCGTCATGTACGCGTTGCAAGCCATTTCGAAAACGCCGGGATATCGTGCGAGCGGGCTTCATTCGTAACTGTATGCATGTTCGAAGGTACTTGCGGTATTGCCCCGCGGCGCGACTTATGATTTCAAGGCCCGATCATGCTAAGAATGGCTGACAGCAACGGTTCCGTAGGTTATTGCGGTTGCGGTGGCTCAAAATATTGGTATTCGTCCAATCGCAAAATAATTGCTCGACACGCCTGCTTTGCACCCATGAACGTGGCGGCCCGCATTGGGAACGTCTGAACAAGCTATCGTCAAACAGGTATCTAGCGTCTGAACAGTTTTATGGCCGATTATTCGTCGAAAATCCCGTCGAACAGGCTCGCATGCCGCCTTTCATGGCGTCTTTTGCGCCATGTCGGGGGGATTTCCCCCATCACGGGCACACATCTCCTGCGTTGATCAGTAACGATCGTCGCGCCATCCACAGATTGGATAACGCGAACAGCGTCAGAATTTGTGCCGTGTTCTTGGCCAGCCCCTTGAAGCGCACTTTCTGGTAGCCGAACTGGCGCTTGATGACCCGGAACGGGTGTTCCACCTTGGAACGTACGGCCGCTTTCATGTGCTCCACGTGCTTGGCCGCGTCCTTTTCCTCACCCTCGAGCATCGCCTTGATGCGACCGCGCTTGGCAGCGATGTGCCAGGTGCGCCCGTGCTTGGTCATGCCTTCGCGCTTGTCCGCGCCGATATACCGGCATCGACATACACCGTTTTTTCTTTGCCGTGCAGCAGGTTGCCGATTTCGGCAACGTCGGCGACGTTGGCCGCGGTGGTGGTGACTGTGTGCACCACACCGCCCTCGACGTCCACGCCAATGTGCGCCTTCATGCCGAAGTACCACTGCTGGCCTTTGCGGGTTTGATGCATTTCCGGATCGCGTGCCTTCGCCTTGTTCTTGGTCGACGGTGCGGCATGGATGATGGCGGCATCCACGATGGTGCCTTGGCGCAGCCGCAGCAAGCCCTTGTCGCTCAGATACGCGTTGATCGACGCCAGCACTTTCGGCGCCAGGCCGTGGGTTTCCAGCAGGCGCCGGAAGTTGAGGATGGTGGTTTCGTCCGGCACGCTGCCGCGGGCCAGCGACAGACCGGTGAAACAGCGCAGCGGCGCGATTTCGTACAGCGCTTCCTCCATTGCCGGATCGCTGTAGCTGTACCAGTTCTGCATCAGTTCAATGCGCAGCATGGTCTCGAGAGCATATGGACGGAGTCCGTTGCCGGCCTTGGGGTAGACCGGTTCGATCAATGCCCGCAAGGTTTCCCATGGCACAGTCTGTTCCATCTCGGCAAGGAATATTTCCCGTCGCGTCTGCTTGCGCTTGCCGGCATACTCGGCATCGGAGAAGCTCATCTGCGTCATCGATGGTGACCTTGCGTTTGGACGTCTAATTGTAACCGAGAGGGCGGGACTTGTTCAGAGTTTCCATAGGTGTGCTTGCTGCTTTTGCGACGACGACATCGGTGGCCGCCGCCGCTGATGTCGCCGATAATGCGGAATGCCTGCCTTTCCCGCCGTGTCGCCTCGCCCATGCTGAACCGGCTATGGTTCGGGTTTTTTCTGGTGGCGGCGGTGGCCGCGCTGGCGCGCTGGCTGGTGGGTGGAGACGAGGGCGTGTTCGCCGCGGTGGTTGGCGCGTTGTTCGACATGGCCGATCTGTCGGTCAAGGTGATGCTGCTGCTGTTCGGCACGCTGACCTTGTGGCTGGGTTTCCTGCGCATCGCCGAGCAGGCCGGGCTGGTGGATCGGCTGGCGCGCCTGCTGGGGCCGCTGTTTGCGCGGCTGATGCCGGAGCTGCCGCGCGGGCATCCGGCGATCGGCCTGATCACGCTGAACTTCGCCGCCAACGCGCTGGGGCTGGACAATGCGGCCACGCCTATCGGCCTGCGTGCGATGCGCGAACTGCAGACGCTGAACCCCTCCGCGGACACCGCCAGCAACGCGCAGATCCTGTTCCTGGTGCTCAACGCCTCGTCGCTCACCCTGCTGCCGGTGACCGTGTTCATGTACCGCGCGCAGGCCGGCGCGCACGATCCCACGCTGGTGTTCCTGCCGATCCTGCTGGCTACCAGCGCCTCCACCCTGGTGGGTTTCCTAAGCGTGGCGTTCATGCAGAAACTGCGCCTGCACGATCCGGTGGTGCTGGCGTGGCTGGGCGGCGGTGCGTTGCTGCTGGGCGGCTTCATCGCACTGCTGGCCTCGATGACGGCCGCGGCGCTGGCGTCGCTGTCGGGCCTGCTCGGCAACCTGCTGCTGTTCGGCGTGATCGTCGTGTTCGTGAGCGTGGGCGCGTACCGCAAGGTGCCGCTGTTCGAGAGTTTCATCGACGGCGCGAAACAGGGTTTCGAGGTGGCGAAGGATCTGCTGCCGTATCTGATCGCGATGCTGTGCGCGGTCGGCGTGCTGCGTGCGTCCGGCGCGCTGGACTTCCTGCTGGACGGCATCCGCTGGCTGGTGCTGCATGCCGGGCTGGACGATCGTTTCGTCGACGCCCTGCCGACCGCGCTGGTCAAGCCGTTCTCCGGCAGTGCCGCTCGCGCGATGCTGATCGAGACCATGCATCATTCCGGCGTCGACAGTTTTCCCGCACTGCTTGCGGCCACCGTGCAAGGCAGCACCGAGACCACCTTCTTCGTGGTGGCGGTGTATTACGGCGCGGTCGGTATCCGCCGCGTGCGGCACACCATCGGCTGTGCGCTGCTGGCCGATCTGGCCGGCGTGCTGGCGTCGATCGGCGTGTGCTACTGGTTCTTCGGTTGATTCATCCGCTTTCGGGAGCGCGCTTCATGCGTCTGGGCCTTGCCGCCAACCAACTTCATCACAGCCACGGTGACGCGGCGCTGTTCCGCTGGCTGCGGGCCTGTGAGTCCGGCATCCGTGAACTGCAGCTGGGCCTGCACACGGTAGGGCGTACCTACGATGCGATCGTGCGGACCGGGCGGCTCGCCGACTATGCCGCCTTGCGGCGCTATCCGAATGGGCGCGAAGGCGGGCTGATGAAACTGGTCGCCGAGGTGGTCGGGCTGGAGCAGTCCGGGCGGGTGCTGGATGGCGCGATCTATCTGGTGGATCCGGTCGATCCGTCCTCGATCTTTCCCGAAGCGGTGGCGCTCAAGCGCCAGTGCGTGATCCACGGCAAGCCGTTCATTTCCACCGTGGCTTCGGCACGCGACTGGATCGAGATGGAACGCATCCGTGCCGGCTTCGCCGCCGACCCGGGCGCCGACAGCTTGCACGCGCTGGAGAGGCAGACCCTGGCGCTGATCGCGCATGATGCGATGAAGCCGCAGATGCTGGCCTATGCCGCGGAGCATTTCGACCTGCTGTCGCGATTCGCGCGCCGGATCGCCACCGGAACCACTGGCCAGCGTCTCAATGAACTGGCCTGGAGCCGCGGCTGGCCGCGGCAGCGGGTCTGGGTGGACCGCTACCAGAGCGGTCCGATGGGCGGCGATGCGCAAATCGCCGATCTGGTGCTGGAGCGGCGTTGCCAGCGGGCGATCTTCTTCGAGGATCCGCATGTGGCACGCCAGCACGAGGCCGATATCCAGCTGCTCGAGCGCGCCGTCACCACCGTCACCGACGAGGCCGTCTGCATGACCTCGCCGTCGGTGGCGATGCGCTGGGCCGAAGCCGTAAAGCGGCGGGCGAGAGGTGAGTGAAGAGGAGTGAGAAGTGAGAGCGGAGAATGAATACCTCGTGCGCCGGTCGTTGCGACAAGCCCTGTTTGCCGGCGGGCTTCCTTGCCTGATCACCACGTTGTCCGCCAGGCACGGGCAGGGCCGGTCGCCCTTTCCACTGCGCAACCCCCATCTCTCACTCCTCATTCCTCTTCACTCACTCCTGCTTTTATGTGCCTGATCGCCTTTGCCTGGAACGCGCATCCGCGCTGGCGCCTGCTGCTGGCCGGCAACCGCGACGAATTCCACGCGCGTCCCAGTGCGCCGCTGGCGCGCTGGAGCGACATGCCCATCATCGGTGGCCGCGACCTGGAGGCCGGCGGGACCTGGCTGGGCGTGACCGATGCCGGCCGCTGTTGCGTGGTGACCAACGTGCGCGATCCGCGCGATCCTCAGACGGGTGCCTCGCGCGGGCTGCTGGCCACCGACTACCTCGCCGGCGCGCCGGATGCGACAGGTCACGCGCAGCGGCTGCTCGCGGCGGCGGCGGACTATCGCCCGTTCAACCTGCTGACCTTCGACGCCCGTGCCGGCTTCTATCTGGGCAATCGCCCGGCGCCGTCCGCACAGGCGGTGACGCCCGGCGTGCATGGTCTGTCCAACGCCGACTTCAACACACCGTGGCCGAAGACCCGCGAGTTGATGCAACGCCTGCAGGGTTGGATCGACCGGGGCGGCGACGATGATTTTGCCCCGCTGCTCGACGCGCTGGCCGACGGACGCGTCGCGCCCGACGCGCTACTGCCCGATACCGGCGTCGGGCTGGAGCGCGAACGCTGGCTGTCGTCCGCCTTTATCCGCGGCGATCTCTACGGCACCCGTGCCAGCACGGTGGTGGCGATCGGGCATGACGGTCACGGCGTGATCGTGGAGCGGCGCTTCGGTCCGAACGGCCGTTTCGACGGCGAAACGACGTTGCGTATCGTCGATCCTGCCGCCGCGACGGGCGATTGATCCGGCCCGCGAACCGTGCGGACGCCTGCCTTCGACTTCGCTACGCTCAGGACGAACGGTGCAGGCACGGTATTCGCGGGCCGTATCGATAATGTCGGCAACCTGCGTCGCGACAGGTGGCATCCGCTGAATCCGCGACCCGGTCGACGCCTACGCGCCGCATCGGCATCGCCGGCTGCCGGCGCCGCCGGTTGCCGGCTAGCCTGTCGACTCCTGCTCTTCTGGATTCATTGGGAGAGAGGAACGAGTGGAGAGGATTGAGAAACGAGAGAAACGTCGCTCCTGCATGCCTTTACTCATTTCTCACTTCTCTGCACTCACTTCTCACACGACGCGAGGACAACTCCATGCGCAACGGATGGCTGTGGCTTGCCGCCGGCATCGCCGGTTTCTGCGGTGGCACATTGCGCGCAGCCGACTGTCCCGACTGGACCCCGGTGCAGGCACGGCAGGAACTGAACGCGCTGCATGCGCGGCTCGACGGCTGGAACCATGCGTACCGGGTCAGCGGCCAGTCGCCGGTCGACGATGCCGTCTACGATCAGGCGCTGCAACGCTTTGCCGGCTGGCGCGAGTGTTTCCCTGCGCAGTCGCCGGCGCCGCCCGCGCATCTGGCCGATGCCGGGGGCAGCACGCGTGCGCCGGTGGCGCAAACCGGGCTGGCCAAGCTGCCCGATGCCGTTGCGCTGGCGGCGTGGATGCACGCGCGCGGCGACCGGGATCTGTGGGTGCAGCCGAAGGCCGATGGTGTGGCGGTCACCCTGTTGTATCTGGACGGCCAATTGCGCCAGGCGACCAGTCGCGGGGACGGCATCCATGGCTCGGACTGGACCGGCCGTGCACAGCGCATCGACGCCATCCCCAAGCTGCTGCCGCATGCGCCGGCACGGGTGGTACTGCAAGGCGAAATCTACTGGCGCGTACCTGGTCATGTGCAGGCCCGCGACGGCGGCGCGAATGCACGCTCGGCGGTGGCCGGGGCACTGGCGCGCGAGTCGCTGGATGCCGCCACGGCCGCGAAGATCGGCCTGTTCGTATGGGACTGGCCCAGCGGCCCGGCCGACATGCCGGCGCGGCTGGCCGGGCTCAAGGCGATGGGTCTGAACGACAGCGTGGCCTATACCCACCCGGTCGGCAGCCTGGCCGAGGTCAAGCGCTGGCGCGAACAGTGGTATCGCCACGCGATGCCGTTTGCCGCCGATGGCACGGTGTTGCGCCAGGGCCATCGCCCCGCGGCGGCGACCTGGCAGGCTGCGCCGCCGGCATGGGCGGTGGCCTGGAAATACCCGGCGGCGCAGGCGCTGGCCGAGGTGCGCGCGGTGATCTTCACGATCGGCCGCACCGGTCGCATCACGCCGGTGCTGGAACTGGAGCCGGTGCAACTGGACGACCATCGGGTGCAGCGGGTCAGCGTGGGTTCGCTGCGGCGCTGGCGGCAGCTGGACATCCGCCCCGGCGATCAGGTCGAGCTGGTGCTCGCCGGCCTGACCATTCCGCGCCTGCAATCGGTGGTGTGGCGCACGCAGCAGCGTGCCGTGGTGACGCCGCCCGATCCGCAGGCATACGATGCCCTCAGCTGCTGGCAGGCGACGGATGCTTGCCGGCAGCAGTTCCTGGCGCGCCTGCGGCGGCTGGGCGGCAGGCAGGGTCTGCAGTTCGACGGCCTCGGCGCCGACACCTGGCAGGCGCTGGTCGACGCCGGGCTGATCCATGGCCTGCTCGACTGGATGAGCCTGACGCCGGCACAGCTTGCCGGTGTGCCGGGCATCGGCCGGGCCCATGCCGCCACCCTGGCGCGGACCTTCGCCTCCGCCCGTGGGCGTCCCTTCGCGCAATGGCTGCACGCACTGGGGATGCCGCCCCGTGGCCGCGTCGGGTTGCCGGACTGGGCCACGCTCAGTGCGCGCCGTGCAAGCCAGTGGCAGGCGATCGAGGGCGTCGGCGCCGGTCGCGCCGATCAGCTGGTCGCGTTCTTCGGGCACCCGGCGGTGCGCGAACAGGCCGCACGGTTGCGTGCGGCCGGCGTGCAGGGATTCTGAGCGGTCGCATTCAAAACCCGTGTAGGAGCGCACTTGTGCGCGATGCTCTTCGCTATGCAGCAAGAGCATCGCGCACTAGTGCGCTCCTACAGAAGCTGCCGACAGCCCCCACAGAAGCCCCACATATCCGCTCAGCTCTTGAGCTCGCCGTCGAGGTAATACCAGCGATCGTGTTCGCGCACGAAGCGGCTGGTCTCGTGCTGGCGTTGCGCGCGACCGCCGCCGAGACG
>DATKVA010000014.1:0-23649 GCA_035530315.1 Rhodanobacter sp.
AACATCCATTTGCGCGACAATGGAAGCCAGATGACTCGACCTCACGCCCAGAATCATTCCGCCGACACGCTGGCCGACCGCATCGATGCGATCCTGCCGCAGACGCAGTGCGAGCAATGCGGCTATCGCGGCTGCCGGCCGTATGCCGAGGCGATCGCGAATGGCGAGGCGCCGATCAATCAATGCCCGCCTGGCGGCGCCGCCGGCATTGCGAAACTGGCCGCGCTGCTGCAGCGGCCGATCCTGCCGCTGAATCCCGAGCACGGTGTGGAGAAGCCGCGCATGCTGGCGCGCATCGTCGAGGCCGACTGCATCGGCTGCACCAAGTGCATCCAGGCCTGCCCGGTCGATGCGATCGTGGGAGCGTCGAAGCTGATGCACACCGTGCTGGCCGACGACTGCACCGGCTGCGAGCTGTGCGTGCCGGCCTGCCCGGTCGACTGCATCGTGCTGGAGCCGATGCCCACCGCGCAGATCGACGCGGCGCACGCCGATGCGGCGCGCACGCATTTCCAGCGCCGCGAGGCGAGACTGGCCCGCTGGCAAGCCGAACGCGAAGCCGAGCTCGCCGCGCGCAAGGCCGCCGTCGACGGCGCCGCCAAGCGCAATCCGGTACTCGAAGCGCTGGCTCGGGCCAAGGCCAAGCAGCAGGAACCGAAATCATGAAGCGCGCCGACGTGATCGAGCTGTTCCGTCGGCTGCGCGAGCTCGATCCGCACCCCACGACCGAGCTCGCCTACAGCACGCCGTTCGAGCTGCTCGTCGCTGTGGTGCTATCCGCCCAGGCCACCGATGTGGGCGTGAACAAGGCGACCCGCAAACTGTATCCGGTCGCCAACACACCGCAGTCCCTGCTCTATCTGGGCGAGGAAAACCTCAAGCGCTACATCGGCACGATCGGCCTGTTCAACGCCAAGGCGAAGAACGTGATCGCACTGTGCCGGCTGCTGCTCGAACGACATGGTGGCGAGGTGCCGCGCAGCCGCGAGGCGCTGGAAGCGCTGCCCGGCGTGGGCCGCAAGACCGCCAACGTGGTGCTCAACACCGCGTTCGGCGAGCCGACCATCGCGGTGGACACGCACATCTTCCGCGTCGCCAACCGCACCGGCCTGGCGCCGGGCAAGGATGTGCGCGCGGTCGAGGACAAACTGGAGAAGGCGATCCCGGCCGAGTTCAAGCAGGATGCCCACCACTGGCTGATCCTGCACGGCCGCTACGTGTGCAAGGCGCGCAAGCCCGACTGCCCGCACTGCGTGATCCGCGACCTCTGCCGCTACAAGGACAAGACCGTCGACAGCTGATCGCCCGGCGTCCGGCCAACAAATCATTTGCACCAAAGCAAAGCATTGTCCATGATGGTGCAATGAACGAGCAGGTATGGCGTGACTGGGCGGGACAGATGGCGACGGGCCTGGCCGTGGTCGATGCCAACTTGTGCCTGCAATGGATCAACCCGGCAATGGCGGAGTGGCTGGAGCTCGGACCCCGCAGCGCGGTCGGCTATCCACTGGGTTTGCTGCTGGGCGATCCGCAAGGCATCACGCAGGCCGAGCGGGTGTTGCGGGAACAACAGCCGATGCAGTGGCGCGGGGTTCCGCTGGTGGCGATCGGTGGCCGCACGACCATGGTGGATATCGCGATACAGCCGCTCGATGCCGGCCTGCTGCTGGAAGTGCACGCACTGGCCGCGGTCCGCTCGGAGGACTCGCCGCTGTCGGCCACCCTGCGCGGTTTCGCGCATGAGGTGAAGAATCCGCTGGCCGGATTGCGCGGCGCGGCGCAGTTGCTACAGCGGCGGGTCGAGAATGAGGATCTGCAGGCGCTGGCCGGGCTGATCATCGACGAAGCGGATCGACTCACCACGCTGGCGAACCGGCTGCTGCATCATGATGGCGCGCCCCAGCTCGGCCCGGTGAACATCCACCATTTGCTGGAACGACTCACCGACCTGCTGCTGGCCGAACCGGCGCCGCCGCAAATGCGCCATGACTACGACCCCAGTATGCCGGACCTGCAGGGCGATGCGGACCGGCTGCAGCAGGTGTTGCTCAATCTGGCACGCAACGCGCTGCAAGCCGGGGCGCGCACGCTGACCTTGCGCACGCGGGTCGAGCATGCCGTGCGGCTGGGCGAACGGATGTTGCGCACGGCGTTGCGGCTTGACGTGATCGACGACGGCGCCGGTGTGCCGGCGCACCTGCGCGACACCCTGTTCGAGCCGCTGGTGTCCGGCCGCGCCGACGGCACCGGCCTCGGCCTGGCGCTGTCGCGCGAGATCGCGCACGAGCATGGCGGCGAGTTGCGCTATGCCTGCCGGACCGGCGAGACGGTGTTCTCGCTGTATCTGCCGCTGGAGCGAACCCATGGCTGATCGGGGTATTCCGCCGGTAGGAGCGCACCCTGTGCGCGAATGCCCTTCGCAGACATTCAAACCAGTGCATTCGCGCACAGGGTGCGCTCCTACCCGGAGAATGCGATGACTGCTGAAATCTGGATCGTCGATGACGACCGCGGCGTACGTTTCGTGCTGGCCGAGGCCTTGCGCGATGCCGGCCTGGCAGTGCGCGAATTCGGCGATGCGGCCAGCACGCGCGCGGCGCTGGCCGATGTGCGGCCGGCACTGCTGGTCACCGACGTGCGCATGCCGGGCGAGGATGGCCTGGACCTGCTGCGCGATCTGCAGGCGCAGGACATCGGCCCGGTGATCGTGATGAGCGCGTACACCGACGTCGCGACGACCGCGGCGGCGTATCGCGCCGGTGCCGTGGATTACCTCGCCAAGCCGTTCGATCTCGACAAGGCGGTCACCGCGATACAGCGCGCGCTGGCCAGTGTGGCGCTGCCGGCCATGGCGGGTGCGGATGCGGTCGTGCAGAACCATGCCCTGCTCGGCGACAGCGCGCCGATGCGCGAGGTGTTCCGCTTGATCGGGCGGGTCGCCGCCAGCGATCTGAACGTGCTGATCACCGGCGAGACCGGTACCGGCAAGGAACTGGTGGCACGCGCACTGCACGAGGAAAGCGCGCGGCGCGACAAGCCGTTCGTGGCGCTAAACACCGCGGCAATCCCCAGCGAGCTGCTGGAGAGCGAGCTGTTCGGCCACGAGGCCGGTGCCTTCACCGGCGCCACCCGCCGCGTGGCCGGCCGTTTCGAGCAGGCCGAAGGCGGCACGCTGTTTCTCGACGAGATCGGCGACATGCCGCTGGCGCTGCAGACGCGGCTGCTGCGCGTGCTGGCAGGCGGCGAGTTCTATCGCGTCGGTGGCCGCGAGCTGATCCGCTGCAACGTGCGCATCGTCGCCGCCACGCACCAGGACCTGGCCGCGCGCGTCGCGGCCGGACTGTTCCGGGCGGATCTGATGCATCGGCTCGACGTGGTGCGGATCGAGTTGCCGCCCCTGCGCATGCGCCGCAGCGACATTCCGTTGTTGGCCCAGCATTTTCTCGCGGCCACGGCACAGCAACTGAAACTGCCGCCGAAGCGCTTCTCGCGTGCGGCACTGAAGCTGGTCGCGCAGGGCGAGTTCCCCGGCAACGTGCGCGAGCTGGAAAACCTGTGCCGCCGGCTGGTGGTGATCGCGCCCGGCGCCGAGATCCTGCCGTCGGATCTGGGCAGTACCGCGGGTGCGCCAGCCAGCGGCGAATGGACCGATGCCTTGCGCGAATGGGCAGTGGCCGCGCTGCAACATGGCGAGGAAGACATCCATGCACGCGCCCGCGAGTCGCTCGACCAGACCCTGCTGCAGGCGGCGCTGCAAGCCAATGACGGCCATCGCCAGCACGCCGCACAGGCGCTCGGCGTGGGTCGCAACACGCTGACCCGAAAACTCGGCGCATCGCGCACGCGGCGGCGCTGACCCCCTTGTGTGGAGCGTACTTGTGGGAGCGGCTTCAGCCGCGATGCTCTTGGCTTGGTTGGTCAGAGCAAAAGCATCGCGGCTGAAGTCTCCCACAAAAGCATTCGCGCACAGGGTGCGCTCCTACAGGCTGCGGGGCGTCAGCCGAGGACCACGCGAAGCCGATGTGTCTGGCCGTCATCCAGCAGCGCGATCGCCGTGCCGGCGTCGAGCGTCTGGCCGTCCATTTCCACGAACGCGACGCCACCACAAACCTTGTGCGGATTCTCCACGTCGATCTCGTAGCAGCTGACGTGCTGTTTGCCGCGATGCCGGTAGCTGAGCCGAAAACCGGGCCAGTGCCCGGGGATGCATGGTTCAATGCGCAAATGGTCGCCCTGCAACTGGAACCCGAGCACGGCTTCCAGCCCGGCGCGGTACAGCCAGCCGGCGGAACCGGTGTACCAGGTCCAGCCGCCGCGACCCACGTGCGGATCCACCGCATAGACGTCCGCACTGACCACGTACGGTTCCACCTTGTAACGCGCGACCGCCTCGGCGCTGTCGCTATGGCGGATCGGGTTGAGCAGGTCGAACAGGCCACCGGCACGCTCGCCGTCACCGAGTCCGGCCCAGGCGAAGATCGACCAGACCGCGCCATGCGTGTACTGCCCGCCGTTCTCGCGCACGCCCGGCGGATAGCCCTTGATGTAACCCGGGTTTTCGGCGCCGTCCTGGTCGAACGGCGGGGCGAATAGTCGGGCAAGCCGGTGCTCGCGATCGACTAGCAGGCGATCGACCGATGCCATCGCCGCGGCCGCGTGCTGCCGATTCGTGGCACCGGCGATGATGCTCCACGACTGCGCGATGGTGTCGATCCGGCACTGATCGCTTTGCTGCGAACCGAGCGGGGTGCCGTCGTCGTAATAGCCGCGGCGATACCACTGGCCGTCCCACGCCTGCTCCAGCGCCTGGCGCAGCACCACCGCATGGCGGCGCCATGTGGCGGCACGGGCGCCATCGCTGCGCTGTTCGGCCACGGGCGCGAACGCCTCGATGGCACTCAACAGGAACCAGCCCAGCCAGCTGCTTTCGCCGCGCCCCCCGGCGCCGACCGCGTTCATGCCGTCGTTCCAGTCGCCGGTACCGATCAGCGGCAGGCCGTGTTCGCCGCGACCCAGACTCGAATCGATCGCCCGCGCGCAGTGTTCGTACACCGACACCGGGTCGCCCGAGGCCGCCGGCTGGAAGAACGCGTCGGTGGCATCGTCGGGAATCGCCTGGCCTTGCAGGAACGGCAGCATTGCGTCCAGCACGGCCCGATCGCCGCTGACGTTGACGTAGTGCATCGCCACGAAGGCCAGCCAGATGCGGTCGTCGCGAATCCGGGTGCGGATGCCCTTGCCGCCGGGCGGCAGCCACCAGTGCTGCACGTCGCCTTCGGCGAACTGGCGGCCGGCGGCACGCAACAGGTGCTCGCGGGCAAGGTCGGGCCGGCTCACGCACAGCGCCATCACGTCCTGCAACTGGTCGCGATAGCCATACGCGCCGCTGGCCTGGTAGTAGGCGGTGCGCGCCCACAAGCGGCAGGCAGTGACCTGGTACAGCAGCCAGTCGTTGAGCAGGATGTCCATCGCGCGATCCGGTGTGCGCACCTGCACCGTGTCCAGCAGGTCGTTCCACTGCGCGGCGACGTCGAGCAGCACGCGGTCGATGTCGATGGCGCGATACTGCTGGACCAGCGCCTGAGCGGCGGCTTCATTGTCGGCATCGCCGAGCAGGAAGAGCAGATCGATCTGCGTATCGGGCGGCAGTTCGATGCGCGTCTGCAGCGCGGCGCAGGGATCGAGTCCGGCGCCGAGCCGGCCGGACAGCGGGGTGTTGTCGAGCAGCGCCGCCGGGTGCGCCACACTGCCCAGCGCGCCGAGCAGTTCGGCGCGATCGCCGCTGACCGAATGCTGCGCGCCGGCCAGGTCGAAGAACGCCACGCGCCCGTCGAAATCGGCGCGCCAGCGGTTGCGCGCGAACAGCGCGCCGCTGTGCTCGTCGCGCGAGGTGAGCACGAACGGTGCCGGCGTGCTGCCGTTGGCGCCGAGCGCCCACTCCACATAACCCGTCACCGACAGCCGGCGGGTGCGGCTGGAACGATTGCGCAGGCGCAGGCGCGACAGCTTCAGCGTATCGGCGGTCGGCACGCACTGGGTCAGCACCAGTTCGATGCCGTGCGCGTCGGCGTCGAAGCGGCTCCAGCCCTTGCCGTGGGTAACCCGATAGCGCGCACCGGCGGCCCGGATCGGCGCGGCGGTGGCGCTCCACAGGACGCCGTTGTCCTCGTCGCGCAGATAGATCACGTCATGCGGCATGTCGCTGACCGGGTCATTCGGCCATGGCGTCAGCGGATTCTGCTGGCTGTTCTGCGACCAGGCATAGCCGCCGCCCTCGGCACCGACAATGAAGCCGAAGGCGGGGTTGGCGATCACGTTGACCCACGGCGCGGGAACCGGACGCTCGCTGTCCAGCTCGATCCGGTACGCGCGTCCGTCGTCGACGAAACCGCCGTAGCCGTTGGCGAACTCCAGTATGTCCGTGTCCACCGGGCTGGCATCGGCCGCCACGCTGGCGCGGATCGCGGCCGGCACGGGCGCCGCGGCGTGACCCGGCCCGACCGCCCGGGCGGGAGCCTCGGTGTCCAGCACCAGCCGGGCTACCGTCAGCAGACCGTCGCGCAGATCCTCGCCGATGCTGCCGTCGCGCAGGCAGAACAGCTCGGCGCGGGGTGCCGTGCCATCGGTTTTCAGTTGCTCCTGCTGGGCGCGCACGCGCGGGTCGAGCGCCTGTTGCAGCGTGTCGCCTGCCTCGCCGGCAGGCATGTTGAGCAGGACCACGTCGACCGCCAGTTGCTGGCTGCGCCACCAGCGCTGGGCCAGCAGCAACTGGTCCAGCTGCGCCAGTCCGTCGTGGTCGCGCAGGCACAGCAGGGCGATCGGGCGATCGCCGGAAATCCCCTCGGGCCACAAGGTCGGCGAGCCGCCATGGCCGCGCGCCAACTGCGCCGGCGTGGCGCGCTGGCGAGCGTCGCTGCGCAACAGTGCCGCCATCCACTGCTCGATCTGCGGCGACGGCGGTGAGCCCGGACCGAGCCGCAGCAATTGCGCTTCGGCATGCCGCGCGGCGCCGTCGAACAGCCGCTCGCCCGCGTCGGCGTCGTGCAACTGCGTGGTCAATGCCTTGGCACCCTCCTGCGTATCGGCCAACCGGGTCCACAGCAGCAGGCGGATGCTGGCGCCGGGAGCGAGCGTGAACGGATGGCGCAGGCTGAACACCGGATCGAGCACGCAGCCGATCGTGTTCGACAGCATCGCGCCAGCCTGCATCGCCTGCGCCTCCCGCAACGTGCGCCCGCGCCCAAGGAAGCGGGCGCGATCGGTTTCATGCGTCTGCGCGGCGCTGGCCGGCTGTCCCTCGACCTGTAGTGCCTGCGCGGCCCAGATTTCCGCCTGACTGTCGCTGCGCCGCCGCCGGGTCGCCAGCAACAGGCCGTTCGGCGCATCCCAGGCGGTCTGCACGAACATCTTGGAAAACGCCGGGTGCGCGTCGTCGTCACCGATCGGGCCGAGCACCAACTCGGCATACGAGGTCAACGACAGCGTGCGAGTGCGATCGCCGTGGTTGCTCAAGGTGAGCCGGCGCAATTCGATATCGGCATCGTGGGCCACGGCGATGTCCAACACGCTGTGCAAGCTGTGGTGGCGACCGCTGAAGCTGGCGCGGCCGGGGCTGAAACGTGCCGCATCATCCGGTCTTGGCGTACCCAGCGGCTGCTGCGTGACCGACCACACCGCGCCATTGGCCTCGTCGCGCAGCAACAGGAAGCTGCCCCACGGATCGCCGGTGGGATCCTCCCGCCAACGCGTTACCGCCATGCCGTGCCATCGACTGAAACCTGAGCCGCAGGTACCCAGCATGGCGGTGTAACGCCCATTGGACAGCAGCTGCATTTGCCCCTCGGCGGTGCGCGGTATCGACGGATGGGGTGACATGGGCTGGACACACTCCTGCAGGCGCTCGGCGGTACCGACGTGCGACCAGCGTACGACCGCGACGGGGTAACACCATGTGAAATGCCGCTGCGGCTGCCGGCGTCAGGGCGGCCCTACACAAGATTCATGCATCCGGCACGGCACACTGTCGGGCAGGCTTGGACGTTACGGCTGCACGAATGCGCGCGGCTGTTGTCTCACTCTGGGCGAAGGCCCGGTGCATGAGACCACCATGCCGGCGTGCCCTGCGCGGCTTGAGCCGAGCCTGCCCTTCCCCACGCCATCTGGATGTCGCCAATGTCCCAGCTTTGCGCGCTAACGGATGAAGCCATGCTCGATCGGTTGCAGCGAGCTGCCTTCGGCTATTTCGTGGAGACCATGAATCCCGCCAACGGGCTGGTGCCCGACACGTCGCGCGAGAACTCCCCGGTCAGCATCGCGGTGGTGGGGTTTGCGCTGTCGGTCTATCCGGCGGGCGTCGAGCGCGGCTGGATGGAGCGCACCGAGGCGGTCCGGCGCAGCCTGCTGGCGCTGCGCTTCTTTCGCGACAGCGACCAGAGCGGAGGCCCGGAGGCGACCGGCTACAAGGGTTTCTACTATCACTTTCTCGACATCCATTCCGGTGCGCGCGCGTGGCGGTCCGAACTGTCGATGATCGACAGCGCGCTGCTGCTGGCCGGTGTGCTCACCGCGGCCAGCTATTTCAGCGCCGAAACGGCCGAGGAAACCGAGCTGCGCGAGCTGGCCGATCTGCTGTATCGCCGCGTCGACTGGCGCTGGTCGCAAGACGGCAGCGGCACCATCCGCCAGGGCTGGAAACCCGAATGCGGCTTTCTGCACTACGGCTGGGAAGGCTACAGCGAGGCGACCGTGCTGTATGCGCTGGCGCTGGGTTCGCCCACCCATCCGATTTCCGCCGATTGCTTCCCGGCATGGACCGGCACCTACCAGTGGGAGAATCTGTACGACCAGGACTTTCTCTATGCCGGCCCGCTGTTCGAACATCAGTTCTCGCATGCATGGATCGATTTTCGCGGTATCCGCGACAGATTCATGCGCGAAAAGTGTTCGGACTATTTCGAGAACAGCCGGCGCGCGGTGTTCGTGCAGCGCAAATACACCGGGCTGAATCCGCGCGAGTTCGTCGGCTACGACGAAAACTGCTGGGGGCTGTCGGCCTGCGACGGACCCAGCGACGAACGTCCGGACGTGCAGAACGAGCACCGGCGCCTGTTCGGCTATGCCGCCCGCGGCGTGCCGTACGGGCCGGACGACGGCACCTTATCGCCGCCGGCCGTGCTGGCATCGCTGCCGTTCGCGCCGGATCTGGTACTGGCAGCCATCCGCAACATCCTGCTGCGTTACCCGCAGGTGCTCCGCAACGACTGCCTCGCCACCAGTTTCAATGCCACGCTGGTCGACGGCGACAGGCAGCCGTGGGTGTCGCCCGGTCACTACGGACTGGATCAGGGGATCGTGTTCATGATGATCGAAAACCATCGCAGCGAGCGGATCTGGCAACTGATGCGCGGCTGCCGTTACCTCGGCGACGGCCTGCGCAACGCCGGGTTCGAGGGCGGCTGGCTGCAGCAGCCCGCTGCCGGGGGAGCAGGCTGATGGCCGCACGATTCGACGCCACCGTGCGCACACCCAAGGATGCCTTCCAGTGCAAGCGCATCGCCGACATCCACCCCGAGTCGTGGAACAATCCCGAACCCACCGGCCGCTATCAGCTGGTGATCGTCGGTGCCGGACCGGCCGGGCTTGCCGCCGCCGAAGAAGCGGCGGCGCTCGGCGCCCGGGTGGCGCTGATCGAGCGGCATCTGATCGGCGGCACCTGTCTCAACACCGGTTGCGTGCCCTCCAAGACGCTGATCCGGACGGCCAGCGTGTATGCCCAGATGCGCGATGCGACCCGCTATGGGGCGCAGGTGCCGGGCGATGTCCGGGTCGATTTCGCCGCCGTGATGAAGCGCGTGCGACGCATCCGCAGCCACGTCACAGCCACCGCCTCGGTGCGTCGACTGGCCGCCAGCGGCGTGGACGTCTATTTCGGCAACGTGCGCTTCAACGGGGCCGACCGATTGTGCGTCAACGACCAGCAACTGTACTTCGACAAGGCACTGATCGCGACCGGCGCGCGGCCGAATATCCCCGCCATCGCGGGCCTCAAGGAAGCCGGCTTCCTCACCAACGCCACGGTGTTCGACCTCACCGAACTGCCGCCGCGGCTGCTGGTGATCGGCGGCGGTCCGCTGGGCTGTGAACTGGCGCAGGCGTTCCAGCGACTGGGCTCGCGCGTCACCATCGTGCAGGACCTGCCGCTGTTCCTCGCACGCGAGGAACGCGATGCGGCGCAGATTCTCTCGGATGCCTTCGCGCGCGAAGGCATCGAGGTGCGCCTGAACACCACGGTGACCGGCGTGCGCATGGAGGACGGGTGCAGGCTGGTCGATCTGGTCAGCGCCGATTACCACAGCACGATCAAGGTCGATGCGATTCTCACCGGCGTCGGCCGCCGGCCCAATGTGCAGGGGCTCGACCTGGAGGCCGCCGGGGTCGATTACGACGGTGCCGCCGGGATCGCGGTCGACGATCGGCTGCGCACCAGCAACCCGCGGATCTATGCCGCCGGCGATGTCTGTCTCGATGACATGTACACCGACATCGCGGCGGAATCGGCCCGCATCGTCGTGCGCAACGCGTTGTTGGGCGGCCGCGAATGTCTGAGCAAGCTGGTCATTCCCTGGTGCACCTACACCGACCCGGAAATCGCCCACGTCGGCATGTATGTGCGCGAGGCCAACCGGCGGCACATCCCGGTGAAGACCTTCACCATTCCCATGCACGAAAGCGACCGGGCGATCACCGACAGCGAGGAGCGCGGCTTCGTCAAGATCCATATCCGCGATGGCAGCGACCGGATCCTCGGCGCTACCATCGTGTCCCGTCATGCCGGCGACATGATCAACGAGATCACCCTGGCGATGGTGGCGGATATCGGCCTGCGCACGCTGGCGCGGGTGATCCATGCCTACCCCACCAAGACCGAGGCGATCCGTCAGGCCGCCATCGCCTACAACCGCACGCGTCTGACGCCACGCATCCTGGCGCGACTGCACGACTGGCTGACGCGCTGATTCAGGTCACGTCGGCTGGTCGTCGGCATGTCCATAATTCGTCGCTCGAGAGGGCGGCAGTTCCTCCACTTCACGCTAAGGAAATCCTATGCAACTGGGCATGATCGGACTCGGCAAGATGGGCGCCAATATGGCGCAACGGCTGCTCAAGGGCGGTCACAAGGTGATTGGCTTCGACCCGAACGCGGATGCGCGTGGGGGCTTCGAAAGCAAGGGCGGGGCAACGGCCGACTCGCTGCAGGCACTAGTCGAGGCGCTGCCGACGCCGCACGTGCTGTGGATGATGGTGCCGTCCGGCCAGATCACCGACGACACCGTCGACGCCCTGCTGCCGCTGCTGGCAAAAGGCGACAGCGTGATCGACGGCGGCAACTCGAACTACAAGGATACGCTGCGCCGGGCGCAGACCTGCGCCGGCAAGGGTCTGAATTATGTCGACTGCGGCACCAGCGGCGGCGTGTGGGGCCTGGCCGAGGGCTACAGCATGATGATCGGCGGCGACGAGGCGGTGGTCGACACGCTGACGCCGATCTTCCAGACGCTGGCACCGGGCAAGGACAAGGGCTGGGGCCGGGTCGGCCCGGTCGGCGCCGGCCACTTCACCAAGATGGTCCACAACGGCATCGAGTACGGCCTGATGCAGGCGTATGCCGAAGGCTTCTCGATCCTGCAGCACAAAACGGAGTTCAGCCTGGACCTGCACCAGATCGGCGAGATCTGGCGTTACGGCAGCGTGGTGCGCTCATGGCTGCTGGAGCTGACCACCGACGCGCTGGGCAAGAACCCGACGATGGAAGGCATCGCACCCTACGTGGTCGATTCCGGCGAAGGCCGCTGGACCGTCGACGCCGCGATCGAACTCAGCGTGCCCGCCCCTGTGATCACGCTCGCCCTGATGGAACGCTTCCGCTCGCGCGACACCGACTCGTTCTCCGACAAACTGCTGGCCTCGATGCGCAATGAATTCGGCGGGCATGCGATCAAGAAGGAATAGGCAAGCGCTACCGGCGCGGTTGCGTCGCCGGCATGTTCCGATCGATCGCCTGCGCACCCCCTACGCGATGGCTCCAGGCAGCTCGTAGGAGACCGCTTGCGGGCGATGCTCTTGTTCGCTTGCGGGCGATGCTCTTCGTTGGTGCATCCAGAACAAAAGCATCGCCCGCGAGCGGGCTCCTGCTACGGATTGCCTGGCAGGCGTGGCGTGCGGCGGCGCACGATGCCGTAGATGCCGATCACCAGCCAGGCCAGCTGCATCACGAACGCCGAAGCGTTGAAGGTGCCGAACAGCAGCGACAGCATCACGCCGATCGCGCCGAAGATGTTCATCAGCTGATAGACCAGCCCGTTGCCGTGCAGCTTGTGTGCCTGCAGCAGCAGGAACGCCAGCAGCACCAGCGCCACGCCGAGATAGCCGGCCCAGTCGTACCATGCGATAGTCATCGTGACTTGCTCCTCTGACGCAATGCCTCGAACAACACGATGCCGGCGGCGACGGAGACGTTGAGGCTCTCCATCGTGCCCGGCATCGGGATCTTCACCACGAAATCGCACAGCTCGCGGGTCAGCCGGCGCATGCCCTCGCCCTCACCGCCCAGCACCAGCGCCACCGGTCCCTTGAAGTCGACGCCGTACAGCGCGGTGTCGGTGTCGCCGGCCAGGCCGGTGATCCACACGCCGGCTTCCTTCAGCTCGCGCAGCGTGCGGGCCAGGTTGGTCACCGCGATCAGCGGCACCCGGTCGGCACCGCCGGCCGAAGCGCGGCGCACCACCGGGGTCAGACCTACCGCGCGATCCTTCGGCACGATCACCGCGGTGACTTTCGCCGCCGCCGCGCTGCGCAGGCAAGCGCCCAGGTTGTGCGGATCGGTGACGCCGTCGAGCACCAGCACCAGGGTGTCGCTGCCGTCGCGCTCCAGCAGGGCGGCCAGGTCGTTCTCATGCGCCAGCGGCGGCGCCTCGTAGAGTGCCACCACGCCCTGATGCCGCGCTTCGCCGGCCAGCTTGTCCAGCTGTTCGCGCGGACGGTGCTGCACCGGAATCTTCAGCGCCTTCGCCCGCTCGGCCAGTTCCAGCACGCGTGCGTTGCGCTGGCCGTTCTCCACCAGCAGCTCGCGCACGCGCTCGGCATCGTTGCTCAACGCACCTTCGACCGGGTTGATCCCGACGATCCAACTCTCGCTCATGGCTGGCCTTTCGGTTTCGGTTTCGATCGGCGCCGGGGCTTCTTGCCCGGTGCTGCAGTCGCCGCCGTGGCCGGCGCCGGCCCGCGCTTGCCGGCGCCGTCCTTGCGCGGGCGGCGGGCGGGCTGTTGTTGCCCGGCGGCCGGTGCATGCTGCGACGGCTGCCCGCCGACCGGTCGGGCACCGGCAGTACGCGAACGCGGCGGCGGGCCATCGCGCAAGACGCCCTGGGGCGCGACAGGAGCGGGGGCCGCAGCCTCCGGCTTCTTGCGGCCGAACGCGCGACCGATCGCCCCGGCCGCCTTGCCGAACATGCCCTGCGCCTTGGCCGGCTTGGGCGCCTGCGGCAACGAATAGCGTTCGCCGCTGGCGGCATAGTCGTAAGCCTTGCCGCTGCGCGGCGGCGCCACGGCCCGCGTGGGCACCATCTTGAAGTCGATCTTGCGATCCTCCAGGCTGGCACGCAGCACTTGTACCCTCACGTGGTCGCCGAGACGGAACTGGCTGCCGGTGCGCTCGCCCTTGAGCAACTTGCGCACCGCATCGAAGTGGTAGTAATCGTTGGCCAGCTGGCTGATGTGCACCAGTCCGGACACCTTCGATTCGTCCAGCTCGACGAACAGGCCGAACGAGGTGACGCCGGCGACCACGCCCTCGAATTCGCTGCCGATGTGCTTGGACATCCAGGCGCACTTGAAGCGCTCGTCGACGTCGCGCTCGGCTTCTTCGGCGCGCCGCTCGCGCTGCGAGCAATGGATCGCGATGCTGGCCATCTCGCCGGGGCTGTAGTCGTAATCGCCCGGCTTGCCGCCAGCCAGCGCGTAACGGATTGCCCGGTGCACCAGCAGATCCGGATAGCGCCGGATCGGCGAGGTGAAATGCGCATACGCCTGCAGCGACAGGCCGAAATGGCCGCGGTTGTCCGGCTGGTATGCCGCCATGCTCTGCGAACGCAGCAGCACCGACTGGATCAGCTCGCGCTCGGACCGATCCTGCACCATCCGCAGCACCTCGGCGTAATCGGCCGGCGTGACCTCCGCCACCGGCGGCATACTCAGCTTGAACTCGCGCAGGAACTGCTGCAGATCCTCGTATTTCTCCGCTGGCGGCGGCTCGTGCGCGCGAAACAGCGCGGGGATCTTCTTCTTCTCCAGGAACAGCGCCGCCTGCACGTTGGCGGCGATCATGCATTCCTCGATCAGCTTGTGCGCGTCGTTGCGCTCGGTGGCGCCCATCGATTCCACGCCACCGGTCTGGTCGAGACGGAACTTCACCTCCGGCGTCTCGAAATCGATCGCGCCACGGCGCTTGCGCTGCGCCGCCATCAGCTTGTACAGCGCATGCAGGTTGCCCAGCTGCGGCAGCACGTCGGCCACTTCGTGGCGCGCATCGGCATCGTTCAGGCCGACCACCTGCCACACCTTGTCGTAGGTGAGCCGCGCATGCGAGCGCATCACCGCGTCGTAGAACTTCGCCTTGCTCACCGCACCGTCGGCATCGACGATCATGTCGCACACCATGCACAGCCGCTCGACCTTCGGCATCAGCGAGCAGATGCCGTTGGACAGCGTTTCCGGCAGCATCGGCACCACGAAACCGGGGAAGTAGGTCGAGGTGCTGCGCTCAAACGCCTCGCGATCCAGCGCGCTGCCGACCGCCACGTAATGCGACACGTCGGCAATCGCCACCAGCAGCCGGAAGCCACCGCCGCGGCGCGGCTCGGCATACACGGCATCGTCGAAATCGCGGGCGTCGGCGCCGTCGATCGTCACCAGCGGCAGATGGCGGATATCCATGCGGCCCTCGCGTTCGGCCGCGCTCACCCGGGCTTCCACCTGGGCGGCATCGCGCAGTGTCTGGGCCGGCCATTCGTTGGGCAGGTCGTGGCTGGCGATCGCCATCTCCACCACCAGCGAGGGTTCCAGACGCTCGCCCAGCACGGCGCGGATCGCACCCAGCGGGCCGCGGTGCAGGGTCGGCGGCTCGGTGATCTCGGCCACCACGATCTGCCCGGCGTGCGCACCCTGCTCCTGCCCCGGCGGGATCAGGATGTCCTGGTTCATGCGGCGGTCGTCCGGCGCCACCACCATCACGCCGTTCTCCACCACCACCCGGCCCACCAGCCGCGACGAACGCCGCTGCAGCACTTCGGCGATCGCGCCCTGGCGGCGTCCGCGGCGGTCGATGCCGACCACGCTGGCCAGCACCTTGTCGCCATGCATCACCGTGCGCATCTGCTGCGGCGACAGGTACAGGTCGTCGCCGCCCTCGTCGGGGCGCAGGAAACCGTAGCCTTCGGCGTTGGCCAGCACCACGCCGGCGATCAGGTCGAGTTTCTGCGTCGGCGCATAGCCGCCGCGCCGGCCCAGCAACAGCTGGCCGTCGCGCACCATCGCCGCCAGCCGCTTGCGCAACGCGTCGAGGTCGGTTTCGTCATGGATCTGGAGTGCCTCGGCAATGCGTGCCTCGGTCAGCAGTTCGCCGCGATCTTCCAGCAGGGCGAGGATCGCCTCGCGGCTGGGGATCGGGCGCTCGTAGCGCTGCGCCTCGCGCTCGGCATGGGGATCGCGTCCGGCGCCTGCGGCAGCCTTGTTGCGTTGCCCGCCGGTGCTGCCTGTCCGCGGCTTGCGGCCAGCGGCTTTTGCCGGGCCTTTGGTCGACGGAGCATCGCTGCCCTTGCCGGATGAGGATGAGGTTTTTCTGGTCACTAAATGTCCTTGTGGTTTGCGCGGCGCGAAGAATGACACGACGCGCGTGATTGGGGTGAAAAGAGTTGACAACTCTGCGGCAGATGCCTACATTACGCGGCTCACGCAGCTTGCAGAGCGGTGTGACACCTGCCCAGGTGGCGGAATTGGTAGACGCACTAGCTTCAGGTGCTAGCGAGGGCAACTTCGTGGAGGTTCGAGTCCTCTTCTGGGCACCAATTGTAAACGAAGGCCGCCTTGATGGCGGCCTTCGTTTTTTGTGCGCCGGAAAATTTTGTGCGCCGGAAAACTTCCCGATCCGTAGGAGCCCGCTTGCGGGCGATGCTCTGCGTTCGGGAATCGGGAAAAAGCATCGCCCGCAAGCGGGCTCCTACGGGGTGATATGGCTAGGCCAGCGGCGGCCCCTTCAGCTCGATCATGTTGCCCTGCGGGTCGTACAGGTAGATCGACGGGCCTTCGCCCTGCGCGCCGTAGCGCGAACCCGACGCGCCGATGCGCACGCCATGTGCCTTCAGATGCGCCAGGATCGTGGCCTCGTCGTAATCCTCCACGCGCAGGCACAGGTGATCCATATTGTGGCCTTCGCTGCCCGGCGCCGCGCCACCTTGGCGACCGAGCCGGCCGTCGATGCTGACCAGGTCGATCAGCGACCTGCCGGCGCGCAATTGCACCAGGCCGATCTCGTCCTGCCGGCGCTCTTCATGGCAACCCAGCACCTCGCGATAGAAACGCCGCATCGCCTCGATGTCGATGGCGCGCAACACCACGTGGTCGATTTCACCGATGCGGATCATGGCTGTGCTCGCGATTCAGGAAACGGTACGTGCAAGCATAGCGCCGGCGGCTCCGGGGTAGAGCGCACCCTGTGCGCGAATGCTCTTCGTCGATGTTCGGGCAAAGGCATTCGCGCACAGGGTGCGCTCCTACACGTTGTCCGCGATTCCCTGAGGCCGGGTCCATGCATGCCGCAACACGGCTTCACGCACCTGTATAATCGTCCCGGTAAACGCATGGTGGGAGAAGCGGGCGGCCCGGAAACCGGGCAGGCACCGCTGCCGAAGACGCAACGCCCGTAATCGCTCAGGCTCCCATACCACCGTGCGCAAACACTCTGGAGAGACCGGTTGAATCCGGCGCCGAAGGGGCACGAGGCAAGGCATTGATCGCCGCGCTTCCAAACTCTCAGGCAAAAGGACAGAGGGGCGCCCCACGTGCGGCACGGCACGCAAGTCTTCGGATGCCCCAGTCATGAGCCATAAAGCCCCTTCCCTGCGCGAACTCGAACATCATCACGCGTTCATCGAACGCCACATCGGCCCCAACGACGCCGAGATCGTGCAGATGCTGCACGTGATCGGCCACGATTCGTTGGATGCGATGACCGACGCGATCGTGCCGGCCTCGATCAAGTCGCCGGCACCGCTGGCGCTGCCGCAGGCGGTTACCGAAGTCGAGGCGCTGGCCAAGATCCGCGCCATCGCCGACAGGAACCAGGTGTTCCGCAGCTTCATCGGCCAAGGCTACTACGGTACCCACACGCCGAACGTGATCCTGCGCAATTTGCTGGAGAACCCGGCCTGGTACACCGCCTACACGCCATACCAGGCGGAGATTTCGCAGGGCCGCATGGAGGCGCTGATCAACTTCCAGACCCTGTGCGCCGACCTCACCGGGATGGAGATCGCCAACGCCTCGCTGCTGGACGAAGGCACCGCCGCCGCCGAGGCGATGACGCTGGCCAAGCGCTCGTGCAAGTCGAAGAGCAACGTGTTCTTCGTCTCGCGCGGCGTGCATCCGCAGACGCTGGAAGTGCTCAAGACCCGCGCCGAGGCGATCGGCATCGAGCTGCATGTGGGCGACGACGCCGAGGCCGCCAGCGTCGACAGCTACGGCGTGCTGCTGCAATACCCCGACACCTTCGGCGCCATCCACGATTACCGCGCGCTGACCGAGGCCGCGCACGCCCGCGGCGCGCTGGTGGCGGTGGCCACCGACCTGCTGGCGCTGACCCTGCTGGCCGCGCCCGGCGAATGGGGCGCGGACATTGCGATCGGCAACAGCCAGCGCTTCGGCGTGCCGTTCGGCAACGGCGGCCCGCATGCCGCGTTCATGGCCTGCCGCGACGCGTTCAAACGCTCGATGCCCGGCCGCCTGATCGGCGTCTCCATCGATGCCGAGGGCAAGCCCGCCTACCGCCTTACCCTGCAGACCCGCGAGCAGCACATTCGCCGCGAGAAGGCCACCTCCAACATCTGCACCGCGCAGGTGCTGCTGGCGGTGATGGCCAGCATGTATGCGGTCTACCACGGTCCCGAAGGGCTCATCCGCATCGCCCGCCGCACCCATCGCCTCGCCGCGATCCTGGCCGGCGCGCTGCGCAAGGCCGGCATCACGGTGGGTACGGATTTCTTCGATACCCTGCACATCACCGGCATCGACGCCAGCGAGCTGCATGCGCGGGCCCATGGCGCGCACATCAACCTGCGCGCGATCGACCATCACAGCGTCGGCATCAGCCTGGACGAAACTACCACGCGCGACGACGTGATCCGGCTCGCCGGCCTGTTCGGCGTCGACATCGGCAACCTCGACGCGCTGGATGCTGCCACTACCGACGCGCTGCCGGCCCGTCTCGTGCGCAAGAGCACCTTCCTCACCCATCCGGTGTTCAACACCTACCACAGCGAGCACGAACTGCTGCGCTACATGCGCGCGCTGGCCGACAAGGATCTGGCGATGGATCGCACCATGATCCCGCTGGGCAGTTGCACCATGAAGCTCAACGCCACCGCCGAGATGATCCCGGTGACCTGGCCTGAGTTTGCCGACATCCACCCGCTGGCGCCGGCCGCGCAGACGCAGGGTTACCAGGAGTTGATCGACAGCCTCGAGGCGATGCTGGCCGAATGCACCGGTTACGACGCGGTGAGCCTGCAGCCGAATGCCGGCGCGCAGGGCGAGTTCGCCGGCCTGCTGGCGATCCGCGCGTACCACCGCTCGCGCGGCGAAGGCCATCGCGACATCTGCCTGATCCCCGAGTCCGCCCACGGCACCAACCCGGCCTCGGCGCACATGTGCGGCATGAGCGTGGTGGTGACCAAGTGCGACGCCAACGGCAATGTCGACGTCGAGGACATCCGCGCCAAGGCCGGCAAATATGCCGACCGCCTCGCCGCGCTGATGATCACCTACCCGTCCACCCACGGCGTGTTCGAGGAAGACATCGTGGCGATCTGCGAGATCGTGCACGCGCACGGCGGTCAGGTGTACACCGACGGCGCCAACATGAACGCGCTGGTCGGCGTGGCCAAGCCGGGCAAGTGGGGCTCGGACGTGTCGCACCTGAACCTGCACAAGACCTTCTGCATCCCGCACGGCGGTGGCGGCCCGGGCGTGGGCCCGTGCGCGGTAAAATCTCATTTGGCACCATTTCTGCCCGGAAAGCTGGGCGAGGAAAGCCCGGTCGGGATGGTTTCGGCCGCCAGCTACGGCAGCGCCAGCATCCTGCCGATCAGCTGGATGTACATCACCCTGATGGGCAGCCGGGGCCTGCGCAAGGCCAGCCAGGTCGCCCTGCTCAACGCCAATTACATCGCCCGGCGGCTGGCCCCGCATTACGCCACCCTGTACACCGGCCGCAACGATCTGGTGGCGCACGAATGCATCCTCGATCTGCGCCCGCTCAAGGACGCCACCGGCATCGGCGCCGAGGACGTGGCCAAGCGCCTGGTCGACTTCGGCTTCCACGCGCCCACGCTGAGCTTTCCGGTGTCCGGCACGCTGATGGTCGAGCCGACCGAAAGCGAATCGCTGCACGAACTGGACCGCTTCATCGACGCGATGATCCAGATCCGCGACGAGATCCGCGCCGTCGAGCAAGGCAAGCTCGACCGCGACGACAACCCGCTGAAAAACGCCCCGCACACCGCCACCATGGTGATGGCCAGCACGTGGACCCACACCTACCCGCGCGAACTGGCCGCGTTCCCGCTGCCCAGCCTGAAGCTGCAGAAATACTGGCCGCCGGTCGCCCGCGTCGACAACATCTACGGCGACAAGAACGTCTTCTGCAGCTGTGCGCCGGTCGAAGCACTGGAGCGGTGAATAGATAGAAGTGAGTGGAGAGAAGTGAGTGGAGAGAAGTGAGAAGTGAGTGGGAGCGGTGACTCCGCTCACTTCTCACCACTCACGCCTCGCCGCCAAGGGCGACGCCTTCAGCGAGCCGGACGCGGGCTATGATGCGCGCGCGATCTGGCGCGCGATTTCCTTTTCCGAGGTCAGCCTGAGCTTTCGCCCGCGGCATTCGCTGCGGTGCCCCCGGCGATCTTCCCTGGCAAAGCTCGCCCGCTTGGCTGCCGATCCGGTGACCTGGGTCCACTTGCCGTTCTTGAAGATGATCTGGTAGCCGCCCGGCAGTATCTGGAAGGGTTTCTCGATCTTGCCCAGATGATCGAAACGGGTCGAACCGGGCTTGCGAAAGACTTCGAAGTACGACGGGTACACGAAGTCGCTCATCGGGATGCGCTCGACCTTGAAACTCAGGGCCTCGACCGGATCGGCGCTCTCGTACGCATAGATGAGTTTGGCGTCGGGGCCCGTCGTCATCATGTTGATGGCTGGATCGACCAGCATCTCGACCAGCTCGTGGGACGCGGACACGCTCACCCGTTCCTTGTTCTGCAGCGTCGTGCGAACGAACACCTTGGCCAGCGGAAAGCCGTCGGGCGTGAGATCGTGGTAGGCGAGCGCGCCGGGCTGGTCCGCATCGTCGAGAAAGACCATGGCCCAGCTGCCCTTCACGAAATGGGCGGACTTGATCAGCCTGGCCGGCGTGCCCCACACGGGCGCCACATAGTTGTCGACGTAGACCTGCATGGCCGCGATCAACTTGTCGAAATCGACCCCGAGCGGAATCGTCGCCTGGTTGAAGCACGCGATGGTGGGAATCTGGCCCTGGTCGAAGGCAGCCAAAACAGGTTTCGCGGTGGCCATGATGCCCTCCTCGTCAAAGGCGACGATGCACCGCCGGAGCATACGCGCCGCCCCGGCCGGATTCATGGGCCATGACAGGCATTGCGCGCATGCGCCGGCGCACCCGACAGCGCCGGTTCGGCGCTGCACATAGACGGCTGCGTTGCCGCCAGCGACACGAAACGCATGACGTGATTGGCACTCAACGGTCGAACCGTATCTTGAAAATGTCGGGCATCCCCGGGATCAAGCCCGGGGTCCGCCTATCCTGTGCGCTGCGTCATTCCGTCGGTTCGGGCGGCAACTTCGCCAGCGTGTCCTCCAGGTCCTCGATCACCGACACCATGGCATCGTGCAACTGGCTCTGACGATCCATCAGGTCGGCGATCGCATCGGCCTTCTTCAGCTTCGACAGCTCGCCGTCGAACAGCAGCCATTCGGCCGTCAGCATCTCCACGTTGTTCCTGGCGTAGTGGCGCATCTCCTTCAGTTGCGCCAGCGTGTCGTTGAGGCGGTTGGCCGCATTCTTGGGGGGTTCGTCGGACATGGTGCGCTCCTGGTGGGAAACACCCCCATCGTGCGCGCACCGGCTGACTGGCAGCAGAACAGCGCGACAAAGAAGCCGAAGAGCCTGTCGGTCGCTGATCGCCCGGGGTCAGTAATGCCAGTGCTCGTTACGCGAGGCAGGCGATTGAGCATGTCGCAGCAATTGCACTAGCGCCGCAGTTGCTTCCCTGTATATGGCGCGGGTTCTACCCCGTTTTCGCAGTTTTCGCATCGGGCGCGCCGTAATCCAGCGGATCGTGGCTGATATCGTCGCAAGGAGTGAAGCGCGCCAGACGGTCGTGCTCGAACACGCCCAACCTGCACGCGGAACATGCGCGTTAAGCAGTAGCATTGGCGGATCAGCCAAGCCAGACGGAGAACCACATGCTCTACAAGAAACAGACATCGAAATCGATCGAGCGCGCGTTCGAGGACGTGCAGGCTTCGGTGAAGGGGCACGGCTTCGGCATGTTGCATTACTACGATTTCCGCAAGACGCTGGCCGACAAGGGCTTCGATCTGCCCAACGAGTGCCTGGTGCTGGAGGTGTGCAATCCGCGCCAGGCGGCCGAGGTGCTGGGCATGGACATGTCGGTGAACATGGCGCTGCCCTGCCGCATCTCAATCTACGAGGACCACGGCAAGACGTATATCGGCATGGTGCCGCCGACGGACCAGCTGTCGCTGGTCTCGGACGATGCGCGGATCGCCGAGGCGGCGCGCGTGGTGGAGCACACGATGCGGGAGATCATCGATTCGGCGGCATAGCGGCGCCTGGAACAAGCTTGGCGCGTAGGAGCGCACCCTGTGCGCGAAAAGCCTTTGCAGGAAATTCCATAGTGGGAGCGGCTTCAGCCGCGATGCTTTGCTTCAGCTGTCTGCTCAAGGGCATCGCGACTGAAGTCTTGTATGTTTGTTCCCGGCGAGTCAGAAAGGGCTTGCCGGGGTGGAGGGACCTTAGCCGCATCTGGCCGATGGCACAGACCGTGGGAGATATCGTCCCGCCCCTCACCTTACATGCCCATAAGGAATCTATCGGCTTTGGACCGACGATTTGAGGCAAGCCAGCATTCCGGTGAGTCCCCGGCAAGCACTCATCAAGGTAAGCCGGAGGAAGCATCATGGCAATGAAAACAGTTCCCTTACGGGTCGGTGTGGATGTGGCCAAGGCGACCTTGGCTGTAGCGCGCTCGGATACGGACGAGGTCGTGGCCCTGGCCAATGAAAGCAAGGCAATCAGGGGTTGGCTCAAGACCCTGAGCGGTCCGGTCTGTCTGGCGGTCGAGGCCACCAACGTTTTCCACCTGGGGCTCATTGAGCAAGCCCGGAAGGCCGGCCATACCGTCTACGTGGTCGACGGTTATCGCCTCAAGCAGTACCGCGAAAGCATTGGTGGCCGGGCCAAAACCGACCTCACCGATGCGCGTTTGTTGCTGCGTTACCTCACGAACGAACGCCAGGACCTGCGCACGTGGAGCCCGCCACCCAAAGGCTACGCGACGCTCCAGCGGTTGCTGCGACGGCGCGCCGTGTTGACCCAGGCCAAAGTGACCTTGCGTCAGAGTCTGGCTGATCTGCCGGAACTGCAGGCCTCGACCCGGGCACTCCTGCGTCACCTGAACCGTATGGATGCGCTGATCAAGAAGCGCATTAGCCGGACCCTGGCCGACCTGGAATGGAAGGCACAGGCCCACCGTTGCCAAGCCATCGAAGGGTTCGGTCCGGTGATCAGTGCGGCCTTGACGATGGTCTATCACCGCGGCGCGTTCGCCAGTGCCGATGCGTTTATCGCCTTCATGGGGATGGATGTCAGGGTGCGCGATTCCGGCACCTTCCGCGGGCGCCGCAAGCTCACCAAGCGTGGCGATCCGGAAGTGCGCCGCCTGCTTTACCTGGCCGCCATGAGCGCTCGACGGTCCGCTACCTGGCGGGGTTTCTATGACCGCGCCATCGCCCGCGGCATGACGCCCACCCAGGCACTGGTCGCCTTGGGACGAAAGCTGGCCCGGATCGCTTTTGCCCTGCTCAAGACCGGATCGGAATATCAGCCGGCGCGCCAAGGCGGCTTGGCTTACGCGGTCAGATGAGCCGAGGGCTGGACCAGTCAAGGGCGGTCGAAGACCGGCGCAGCGGACCCTTGACTGCGCCTAGTGCATTGATACTGAACGCTGGTCGAGGCCGACGAAGGAAGGCTTCGACCATGACGACTGCTTTGGAGGGCACTCCTGC
>DATKVA010000015.1:0-8700 GCA_035530315.1 Rhodanobacter sp.
TGCTGGACAACTCGCCCTACCAGGCACGATTGATCAAGAGCGGCGGTGAGTTCAACGAGGCCGACTGGGCGGCGTGGTGCAAGGAGGAAAAAGCGCGCGCCCTGCCCGGTGCGGTCGAGTTCACCCAGTTCGCCGCCAGACACGGCATCGCAGTGATCTACGTCAGCAACCGCGCCAAGGATCTGGATCAAGTCACCCTGGTCAACCTGCGCAAGGTCGGCCTGCCGGTATCCGGACCGGATGCTTTTCTGGGCCTGGGCACCTTCGTCAAGGGTTGCGAACAGATCGGCACCGAAAAAGGCTGCCGACGTCAGCTGATCAGCCGTCACTATCGGGTGCTGATGCAGTTCGGCGACCAGATCGGCGACTTTGTCGACGTGCCGGCGAACACCCTCCGCGGTCGTGCAAGCGCGATGGCGCCGTACCTTTCGTGGATCGGCACCCGCTGGTTCGTGCTGCCGAATCCGACCTACGGCTCGTGGGAACCGGCACTGTTCAACAACGACTGGCAGGCTCCGCGCGAGGAACGGCGGCGACTGGAAATCGGGGCGCTGCGCTACCAGTGACGGCAATTCATTTTATATATTTAAATTCAATGACTTAATAAATGAAACGCAGGTGTTGCCTTAACTCAGGCAAGCCAGTAACATCCTGGTCGCCATCCCCTGCAGCCCCACAGACGCTGCAGGCAAGGCCATTTCCTCTCCGGCCTGGCCGGATTTCCCCGCGAGACTTCAAGTCCGCGGGGTTTTCTTTATATGGCACCCGGTTGTACGCAAAGTCCGCAAGCGGCCCTTGTTTCCGCACCGTTGCGCCGCTTACCCTGCCCGACTACGGCGCCCTAACGGCTTGAATCGCCCAGCCGCCCTTCACAGCGAGATCCATTTCATGCGCTTTTCTTCCTTGCGCCAACTCCTGCTGCCGTTGTGCGCCGCACTGGTACTAGCCGCCTGCCACGGCAAAGACGACGGCTCGCAACCGGGCGGCAGCTCGCCGGAGGCGGCGGTGCAGACGTCGATCAACCTGCTCAAGGCCGGTGACTTCAATGGGCTGTGGAAGCACGCACTGCCGCCCGCCGATTACGCCATGGTGCGCGCCGACTGGAGTCGGCACGAGGCAAACCAGCCCCCGGTCACCCCCGCGGATCGCGCCCGCTTCAACGAAAAAATGCAGGCCCTCACCGGGCCGGATGCACCCACCAGACTGTACGCCGAACTGCAGCCGAAGCTGGCCACCATGGAACAGCAGTACAAGGACCAGCTGCCGGTACTGATCAGCATCGGCGAGGCGCTGGCGAAAAGCGGCGTGGCCGGGAACAAGGATCTGACCGCGACGCAGAAGGGCCAGCTCAACGGTATTCTCGACGTACTCACGCCGTGGGCCAAACAGGCACCGTGGTTCGACCAGGACCGGGCGAAGCAGGCGATCGGCGTCATCGTGGCGACCGCGCGCAAGCTTGATCTGCGCAGTCCGGACCAGTTGCGCGCGATGGATTTCGACACCGCGATGAAGGAGTACTCGCTCGGCTTCGCCGGTGCCAGGCAATTGCTGGCGCTCTACGGCCTGTCGGTGGACGATGCGCTGAACTCGGTCAAGTTGACGCCGATCCAGAACGCGCACGGCCATGCCATCGTGAAGATCGACTACACGCTGCTGGGCAAGCCGCTTTCGACCGAATCGAAGCTGATCGAGCAGGACGGCCGCTGGTACAGCGAGGACATGCTGGACAACGTGCGCGAATCGCACCGGCAACTGAACCTGCCGGCCGCTGGTGCCAGTGCGGCGGTCGCCGCCAATGCCGCAGTGGCGAAAGACTGAACGATGCAGCCGTTAGAATAGACGGATGCCTACCCTTTTCACTGCAGACTCGATTCACCGCCAGCGCGCGCCCTGGTGGTTCAAGCTGGCAGGCCAGCTGCTGCAACCGTGTGTGCGCATCCGCCGCGAACCGGCGGAGCCGGCCGTATTGCTGCACGCCGGTGCACCGGTGTGTTACGTGATCGAACGCGACGGCTTTTCCGACGCCCTGATCCTGCAACGGGCCTGCCGCGAAGCCGGCCTGCCCAGCCCGATGCAGCCGTTGCTCGGCACCCGGCGCCGGCGTTCGGTGTTTGCGCTGGCACGGCGCGAGGGTTGGGTGTTCGGCCGCATCCGCAAGCGAACCTCCAACGAGCCGCTGCGGCAGCTGGTGCAGTCACTGGAAGGCCTGCCCGATCGCGATATCCAGATCGTGCCGGTGTCGATCTATGTCGGCCGCGCACCGAGCCGCGACAGCGGCTGGTTCCGCGTGCTGTTCTCGGAAAACTGGGTGATGGTCGGCCGTTTCCGCCGACTGCTGGCATTGCTGCTGAATGGGCGCGACACGGTGGTGCATTTCTCCGCCCCGGTATCGTTGCGCCAGGCGCTGGACGATGAAGCCGCCGACGTCACGCCGGAACGTTTCACGCGCAAACTCGCCAGGGTCTTGCGGATCCACTTCCATCGCATCCGCGCGGTGGTGATCGGACCGGATCTGTCGCACCGGCGCACCGTGGTCGATGCGGTGCTGAATGCCGAACCGGTACGCGCGGCGATCGCCGCCACTGCCGCGAAAGAAAAGATCAGCCACGCCAGGGCATGGCGCAAGGCGCACAAACTGGTGCTGGAGATCGCCGCCGATTATTCGCATCCGGTGGTGCGCTCGGTCTCGTTCCTGCTGCGCAATTTCTGGAACAAGCTGTACGACGGCATTTCCATGCACCACTTCGACAAGGCCCGTGCCGCCGCGCCCGGCTACGAAGTGGTTTACGTGCCCAGCCATCGCAGCCATACCGACTATCTGCTGCTCAGTTACCAGTTGCATGTATCGGGCGTGGTCGTTCCGCACATCGCCGCCGGGGTCAACCTCAACCTGCCGGGGATCGGGCCGATCCTGCGCCGCGGCGGCGCGTTCTTCATGCGCCGCAGCTTCACCGGCAACCCGATGTATTCGGTGGTGTTCAAGGAGTATCTGGCGCAGCTGATCGACCGCGGCGTGCCGATCGAATACTTCACCGAAGGCACCCGCTCGCGCACCGGACGCCTGCTGGCACCGCGCACCGGCATCCTGGCGATGACCGTGCGCGCCTTCCTGCGCGCACCGCGGCGACCCGTGCTGTTCCAGCCGATCTACATCGGTTACGAGAAACTGATGGAGGGCAAGTCCTACGCGGGCGAACTCAGCGGCCAGCCGAAGGAAAAGGAATCCCTGCTCGGCCTGCTGCGTGGCCTGAAGGTGTTGCGCCAGCACTACGGCCATGTCGCGCTGAACTTCGGCGAGCCCATCGAGCTCAACCCGCTGCTCGATGCGGTCAGCCCCGACTGGCGCACCAGCACGGTCGATCCGGACGTCAAGCCCGAATGGCTCAGGAGCATGGTGGATACTCTGGCCGAGCGCATCCAGGTCAACATCAACCGCGCCGCCGACGTCAACCCGATCAACCTGCTGGCACTGGCCCTGCTGGCAACCCCCAAGCATGCCATGGCCGAGAGCGACCTGCTGGCGCAGCTCGCCTTGAGCAAGGCGCTGCTGGAAGAGCTGCCTTATTCGGACCGCATCACGCTGACACCGATGAATCCGGCCGGGATCATCGCCTACGGCGAGCAGATGGGCTGGATCCAGCGCGTGCAGCACCCGCTGGGCGACGTGCTGAACGTCGAAAACGAACAGGCCGTACTGCTCAGCTACTTCCGCAACAATGTGCTGCATCTCAACGCCGCCGCCGCCTGGGTGGCCTGCTGCTTTCTCAACAACCGGCGCATGGCGCGCGCCTCCGTGCTGCGGCTGGGGCGGCTGATCTATCCGTTCATCCAGGGTGAACTGTTCCTGCCATGGAACAGCAAGGGCTTCTGCACCCAGCTGCAGGCGACCATCGACTTCTTCGTGCGTCGCGGCCTGCTCGAATCCACCGACGACGGGCGCATGCTGGAGCGTGGCCCCGGCCAGGATGATGCCGCCTATCAGCTGAAGGTGATCGCGCGCAGCCTGATCCAGGCATTCGAGCGTTACTACATCACCATCGCGGCGCTGGCCAAGAACGGTCCGCATACGCTTACTGCCGCCGAGCTGGAGAAGACCTGCACGCTGAGCGCGCAACGGCTGAGCCTGCTCAACGAACTGTCGGCACCGGAATTCTTCGACAAGGCGCTGTTCCGCGGTTTCATCCAGAAGCTGCGCGAGCGGCGCGTGGTGTGGACCGACGAGGCCGGCAAGCTCGATTACGACAGCGCGCTCGAAGCGATGGTCCGCGATGCCCGGGTCATCCTGTCGCGCGAAATGCGCCACTCGATCCTGAAGATAACCGCGGGCGAGGAAGCCGACACCAGGGACACCCCACCACGCGATGACGGCATGACGGGCATGGCCGATGCCACCGGCACCGACCTGCATACGCGTCATGTCGATGCAGAACGCCGCAGCCACGCAGCCACGACAGTGACCGTGCCGGGCGAGGTCCGGGACCAGACGCCGGCATCGTCAGGGAAGAACCGATCCGGCCACCTCTGACCCGGCCACCTCTGACCCCGGGCGGCTTTGCGGATCGTCGCCCGGCCAATGCGGCAATGCATGAATGACGAACCGCGACGGGCGTGCCTAAAATGGCCACTCGACCCAGGGGATCCACCATGAAGCCACTGCTTGCCTTCGCGATTGCCACGGCCTTCGCGCTGCCGACCGTCATCCATGCCGATGACAAGCCGGCCGCCCACGACGTCAGCCTGCTGCACTGCGCACACCTGCTCGACCCGGCCGCCGGCAAACTGCTCGGCGAAACCACGGTGGTCGTCGAGAACGGTCGCATCAAGTCGCTGCAGGCCGGCAGCGTCGATGCCGCGCCCTATCGCGATGCCGCCGCGGCGGCCGGCAGCCACTTCCGCATGGTCGAACTGGCCGGTGCCACCTGTCTGCCCGGCCTGATCGACTCGCACACCCACCTGACCATGCAGTTCAGCCGCTCCACCTACAGCGACAAGTTTCGCCTCAATCCGGCGGACTATGCGATTCGCAGCACGGTTTATGCGAAACGCACCTTGCTGGCTGGCTTCACCACCGTGCGCAACGTCGGCGACGCGCACAACGAATCGATCGCGCTGCGCAATGCGGTCAACGCCGGCATCGTGCCCGGGCCGCACATCTTCACTGCCGGCCAGTTCATTGGCACCACCGGCGGTCACGCCGACCCGACCAATGGCTTCCGCTGGGATCTGCAAGGCGATCCGGGCCCGAAGGACGGCATCATCAATTCGCCCGCGGATGCGTGGAAGGCCGTACGCCAGCATTACAAGGACGGCGCCGACCTGATCAAGATCATGCCCTCCGGCGGCGTGCTGGACGAAAGCTCCAGTTCCGAAAACCCGCAGATGACCATCGACGAGATCAAGGCCGTGGTCGCCGCCGCGCACGACTACGGTTTCACCGTGGCGGCCCACGCGCACGGTGCCGAAGCCATCCGCCGCGCGGTGCTGGGTGGCGTCGATTCGATCGAGCACGGCACCTTCATGAACGCCGAAGACATGAAGCTGATGAAGCAACACGGCACTTGGTACGTGCCCACCATCATCGCCGGCCAGTACGTGATGGAGAAGGCGAAGGAAGGCTGGTACCCGCCACAGGTCGCGGCTAAGGCGGAGCAGGTCGGCCCGGTGATCATGGCGACCGCCGGCAAGGCCTACCGCGCCGGCGTGAAGATCGCCTTCGGCACCGACGCGGGCGTCTATCCGCATGGCGAGAACGCGAAAGAGTTCCAGTACATGGTGCAGGCCGGCATGCCGCCCATGTTCGTGCTGCAGGCCGCCACGACACATGCCGCCGAGCTGTTGCACAAGCAGGACCAGTTCGGCGAGATCGCCGCGGGCCGTACCGCCGACGTGATCGCCGTTCCCGGCAATCCGCTGAACGACATCACGCTGATGCAGAAGGTCAGCTTCGTGATGAAGGACGGCGTGATCTACAAGGAAGACGGCAAGCCAGTCGAGGAAACCCTGTAGGAGCCCGCGAGCGGGCTCCTACAGGGCCGGCGGCGATCCTGTAACATCGCGGCATGAACGAGCAGCCCACTCCCGCCCCGGATCAGACTACCCATTTCGGCTTCCGCGACGTGCCGGTCGCGGAGAAGCAGAAACTGGTCGGTCGGGTCTTCACCTCGGTCGCGCGCAACTACGACCTGATGAACGACCTGATGTCGTTCGGCGTACACCGGTTGTGGAAACGCCATTTCGTGGCCGTCAGCGGCGTGCGCCGCGGCGACCGCGTGCTGGATCTGGCCGGCGGCACCGGCGACATCGCCGCGCTGCTGAAGCCGGTGGTCGGCGACGAGGGCGAGGTGGTGGTCGGCGACATCAACGCCGCCATGCTCGATGTCGGCCGCGACCGCATGACCGACCGCGGTCTGGTTGCCGGCTTGCGCTGGGCGCAGCTCAACGCCGAGGCGCTGCCGTTTCCCGACAACAGCTTCGACGCGGTGACGATGGCCTTCGGCCTGCGCAACGTCACCGACAAGGACAAGGCGCTGGCCGATATCTGCCGCGTGCTCAAGCCCGGCGGTCGCGCGCTGGTGCTGGAGTTCTCCAAGGTGCACAACGAGCTGTTCGGCAAGCTCTACGATTTCCACTCGTTCAAGGTGTTGCCGAAGCTCGGCCAGTTGTTCGCCGGCGACGCCGACAGCTACCAGTACCTGGCCGAATCGATCCGCAAGCACCCGGACCAGGAAACCCTCAAGGGCATGATGGAACGCGCCGGCTTCGGCCGCGTCGAGGTACGCAACCTCACCGGCGGCATCGTGGCGATCCATCGGGCCTACAAGCTCTGATCGCAGCCGGACCCGGCTGCCCCGATGCCGCAAGCTAGGAGCGTGGGCGGTAGAAACGTTCGCGGCGAAAAGTCCTCTGCGCGAGGACAGTTTTTCGGCGATTTGCCGGCCCATAGTGGTTCTATGGGCCAAAAAGCGACGGGGAAATGGACCGCGCGGAGGGCTTTGCAGCCCGAATGGCTTCTACCGCCCACGCTCCTAAGCCCTGAACAGCCGGCTCAGCCGGCCGGAACGCGCAAGTCCTGCAGCAAGGTCCCGGACTGCTCCGCTTCCCGTTCGTGCTCCAGATCGCGCCAGGTTTCCTGCAGCGCATCGGCATACCAGCGGCGCATGGCGGGCAACTCCAGCAAGCGTCCTGCGTAGGCTCCGGTCGCGTCGCCGAGGCTCAGGCCATAAGTCTGGATGCGAAAAGCCACCGGCGCGAAGAACGCGTCGACCGCACCGAACGCCGCACCCGCCAGGAACGGCCCGCCGAATCGGTTCAGGCCCTCGCTCCACAGTTCGTCGATGCGCGCCATGTCGGAGAGCAGTGCCGCCGGCAAATCATCCGGCAAGCGGATGCGGACACCGCAATTCATTCCGCAGTGACTGCGCAGCGCCGCGAAACCCGAATGCATCTCGGCCGTGGCGCAGCGGGCCCATGCGCGCGCCAGCGGATCGGGCGGCCAGACGTCCGGATGACGCTCGGCGAGATACTCGACGATCGCCAGCGAATCCCATACCACGGTATGTCCGTCGTGCAGGCACGGCACTTTGCCGTTCGGCGAAAAGGCGCGAAACGCGCGCCAGCTGGCGCCATTGCCCTGCGCGAACGGCACCAGGCGCTCACGGAACGGAATGCCCCGCTCGCTGAGCAGCAGCCACGGCCGCAACGACCAGGACGAGTAGTTCTTGTTGGCGATATGAAGCTCGTACATGCAACGCTCTCCGGATGGCGATTCAGGTCTGTTCGCAGGGGTCGCATGCCGGCGGCATGCCCGGCGTGGTTCGCCGCCGCATGTTCGCCAGCGCCACGCCGGCCACGGTGATCACGCCACCGACCAGCGTCAGCAGGCCGGGACGTTCGCCCAGCCACAGCCAGCCGATCAGCACCGCGATCGGCGGCGAAAAGTAGATGAAGCTGGACACCTGCGAGGCGGAGGCCCGGTGCAGTGCGGCACTCCAGGCCATGTAACCGATGAAGGTCGGCGCGATGCCAAGCCACAGCAGCGCGGCGGCGTGCGACCAGGGCGCTGCGTGCAATGCCGCGCCGATGCCGGTCGCGAACGGCAACGCCCCCAGCGCGCCGGCGAACAGCGTGAAGGCCGTGACCCCGATCATGCTGCTGCGCGCGAAGAACGGCTTCAGGCCGACAAAAAAGATCGCCGAGGCAAGCACGCTGACCAGCACCAGCGCCGCCATCGGTTCGAACTTCACCTGCTTGCCGCTGGCCAGCACCACCAGCACCACGCCGACCAGGGCCACGCCAAGGCCGGTCAGCATGCGGGCGGACAGGCGCTCGTGCAGCCATACTGCGGAAACTGCCGCGGTGGCAGCCGGTGCCAGCGAGATCAGGATCGACGCGGTGCCACTGGCGATCCGCGTTTCGGCATAGTTGAGGCACACGTGGTAGACGGTAAGCCCGAGCACGCCCAGCACGGCCAGCGCGGGCCAGTCGCGCCGTGCCGGCAGCGGCACCCGCCGAACCACCATCAGCACCGCAAAGCACAACGTGCCGATCGTCAGCCGGGCGAAGGCAACTTCGCCAGGGGTGAACGAGGCCAGCGCATAGGCAATCGCCGCATAGGCCGACGACCAGGTCAGCAAGGCCATGCTGATGAAAACAAGGGTGCGCCCGTCAAGACGCTCGGAGGTATCCATGGGAACGATTTTC
>DATKVA010000016.1:0-15894 GCA_035530315.1 Rhodanobacter sp.
GAGATCCAGCGTGTCGATCGCATCGCTGATGAACCACGCCAGATGGCCCTCGGGCAACCACTCCTTCAACGAAGGGGGCAGAAGGAGAAGCTGGTCCGGTTCGTAGGGGCGATAGGTCGTCGGCATGACCTCATTTTAGCGAAGAGGGTTTCTGTGGCCCACGCTCCTAGCGCATCTTTTCCCGCTCGGCGCGCATTTTCGCCTCGTTGGCGAGGCTTTCGTCCAGGCCCTTGCGCAGCGTGGCGATCGCCTGATCCACGTTCGCCGGCCGTGCCTGCAGGCGGGCCAGATGCCGATAGACGTAATCGCGCACGTGCGGATCCTGCGACTTGGCCAGCACCTCGTTGTACAGCGCCGCCAGATCCTTGCTGCGACCGGACAGGATGTACAGGCGCTCAAGTCCGTGCAGATCGCCGATCACGCTGCTTCGCGGACCCTCGAAACCGAATCGATGCATGTGCATGGCATGCCGATAGCCACCGTGTGCGGCGGGTCCGTGCATGGCCATGCCATGCGGCGCAGGTGCAGGGGGCGGCGCTGGCCGATCTTGCGCCATGACCAGGGTGACCGATCCGGCCAGTAAAGCGGCCAGCGTGGAAGCAAGCAGGGTTTTGTGGGACATGGTGGATCTCCTCGACAGGTGGATACAAAAACGTGGAGTTGCCCGATGGGTTGACATGGACTGGTAACGGCGATGCACCGCTGCAACCCTTTTGGCGTCGACGGCATCTCAGGGCTGTCGTCCATCCGAGGAGTCCGTCATGCGCCTACTGTTCATCGCAGCCCTGCTGCTTGCTCCCTTCGCAGCGAACGCTGCGCGATGCCAATACGAGGCACCGCGCCACCTGCAGCTCGACCTGACCGGTGTCCGTGCGGTGCAGATCGACGCGCATGGCCACGACCTGCATGTCACCGGCAGCGACAGCGCCAAGGGCCTGAGCCTGCACGGCCGTGCCTGTGCCTCTGACAAGGCTGCGCTGGATGGCTTGCTGGTCACCCAGCGTCGCGAGGGTGACCAGTTGCTGATCGACCTGGGTGGCAGCAGCCACTTCAGCTTCCACCTGTTCGGCAGTTCCTACGCCGATCTCGATGTCAGCGTGCAACTGCCGGCCAGCATGCCGGTAACGGTCAACGTGGGCTCCGGCGATGCCGACGTCAGTGGCATGCAGCAGGTGCAGGGCATGGTTGGCTCGGGCGACCTGCACGCGAAGCGGATCAGCGGAAAATTCACCGCCAGCGTGGGCTCGGGTGATGTGAATGCGCAAGACATCGGCAGTCTTGCGTTGGGCTCGGTCGGCTCGGGCGACGCCACGGTGGAAGGCATCCGGGGAGATGCCACGCTGGGCAGCATCGGTTCAGGGGATGTGGTGTTGCGCAAAGTCGGCGGCAGCGTGCATGCCGACACGCTGGGCTCCGGCGACTTCAGCGTCAGCGACGTGGCGGGCGATTTCAGCTTGGGCGCGAAAGGCAGCGGTGACGTCAGCCATTCCGGCGTGAAGGGCAAGGTCGACGTGCCCCACGACGACTAAACGTAGGAGCGCACCCTGTGCGCGAATGCTTTTTGGTAGGTCCTCGCAAAAAGCATTCGCGCGCAAGCGCGCTCCTACGGGCCGATCCAGCGCCAGGCCAGGTAAACCAGCGGCGCGCACACCAGCAGGAACGGGATCGATACCCGATGCAGCTGCCGCAGACCGCCGGGCTGCCGGGCCAGGCGCAGTGCGATCAGGTTCGCCAGCGAGCCGGTCGCCACGCCAAAGCCGCCCACGTTCACCGCGATCGCCAGCGCCATCGCATCGGGCGTGTGCTCGAGCAGCAACACGGTCGCCGGCACATTGCTGATCAGCTGCGAAGCGACGATGCCGCCGACAAACATGGTCAGCGGCTGGCCGGGATCGAGATGGTCAAGCGCATGCCGCACCAGCGGCAGTTCGGCGAAGTGGCCCAGGCCGAGAAAGATCGCGGCAAACGTGGCCAGCAGCAGCCAGTCGAGGCCGGCCAGGCTGCGCCGGGCGAACAGCGCGAACGGCAGCGACAGCATCAGCGCACCGAGCTCTGCATGGCCGTGCTCCATCATCGCCACCATCGTCACCAGCGCGATCGCCGACAGCAGCGCCATCGTCATGGATACCTCGCGGCGATCGATCTGCGCGTGGTCTAGGCCGATGCGATCCTGTGGCAGCCACAGCCAGGTCAGTGCAGCCACCAGCAGCGACATCACCGTCGCGGCCGGCAGCATCGCGGCGACGAAAACGAAAAACGGGATGTGCGCGTGCTGCCACAGCAGCAGGTTCTGCGGGTTGCCGATGGGGCTCAGGCTGGAGCCGGCGTTCACCGCCAGCGCTTCCAGCACCACCATGCGCGTCAGCGGCAGGTTCGAGATGCCGCCGATCGCCATGGTCAGCGGCACGATCAGGAACAGGCTCACGTCGTTGGTCAGCACCATCGACAGCAACGCCGTGGCCGTCACCAGCAGCAGGCCGAGACCGCGCACTGAATGCATGCGTGCGGCCAGTGCGGCAGCCACGTGCTGCACTAGTCCGCTGTCGCGAATGCCCTGGATCGCGATCAACAGGCCGAGCAGCCCGGCCAGCGTGGGCAGCTGCAGCCAGCGCCGGTAATTCGCCAGCGGCTGCGGATCCAGCAACGCCAGTGCGAGCGCCACGGCAGCGAACGTCAGCAGCAGCCACTCTTCGCCGAGCCGCACCTGCCAGTCGGGTTTGGCACGCCGGTCGCGCCCGGGTGTCATGGCAGCGCGGGACCAGCGGCTTTTTGTAGGAGCGCGCTTGCGCGCGATGCTCTTCCGCTCGGCACAGAAGCATCGCGCGCAAGCGCGCTCCTACCCGAAGATCCCGGCAGGCGGATGCTGCCGGGGGAGTCGTGGATGGTGTGCATAAGCGTGCTCACTCCTCCCGCAGCAACCGCATCGGCGGCGTACGCGTCACCTTGCGCGTACCGGCCAGCCCCAGCAGCATCACCACCAGGGCGGCACCGAGTGCGGCCAGCGCCAGCGGCCAGGGCGGCGGCACGAAGCCGTCGATGTGGAACACCGCATGGCCCAGCCACAGGCCGGCACCGGCGGCGCCGAGCGCGGCGGTGAGGCCGGCGACCAGGCCGAGCAGGGCGAATTCGCAGGCGGCGGCAGCGCGCAGTTGATTGCGGCGGGCACCCAGGGTGCGCAGCAGCGCCGCTTCGTGGCGGCGCTCGGCGGCACTGGCGGCGAGCGCCGCAGCCAGCACCAGCGCACCGGCGAGCAGGCTGAAGCCGAGGATCCAGCGCACGGCATTGCCGACCCGATCGACGATCTCGCGCACGCGGCCAAGCAGTGAATCGACGTCGATCAGGCTGAGGTTGCTGTATGCGCGCGACAGTTTCGCCAGCGGCCTGGCGTGACCGGGTGGCAGGTAGAAGCTGGCCAGCCAGGTATGCGGCAAGTTGCCGGCGTGGGCCGGATCGAACAGCAGGAAGAAATTGACCCGGAACGAGCTCCAGTCGACCTGGCGGATGCTGCCGATTCTGGCATCGAGGCTGCCTTCGCCGACGTTGAAGCTCAACCTGTCGCCAATCTTCATGCCGAACATGTCGCGCCACCGGGTATCGATCGACACTTCGGCCTGCGCCGGATCGGGGCCGGCCCATTGCCCGGCGATGACCTTGTTCGACGGCGGCAGCTCGCCCGACCATGACAGGCGCAACTGGCGATCGGCCCACTGCGCGGCACGCGGGTCGCTGAAGTGCAGACGGTCGATCGGCGTGCCGTTGATCGCCGTGAGCTTGCCCACGGCCAGCGGCAGCATGTTGAGTTTCTGGCCGCCGATGGCAGCCACGTCGTGCGCGAAACCGGCGCGTTGATCGTCCTGCAGGTTCAGCGCGAACCAGTTCGGCGTGTCGGCCGGCAGTTCCTGGCGCCAGCCCTGCAACAGGGCCGGCGCGACCACCGCGAGCAGCAGCAGCGCGCACAGGCCCAGGCTGAGCGCCGTGGCCTGGATCAGGCTCAGGCTGCGCCGCCGCGCCAGCGCGGCCAGTCCCAGCCGCAACGCCGGATGTGCGCCCGGCGCGATCCGGCGGGCGAGCCACAGCAGGCAGGCGGCCAGCAATGCCGCCACCAGTGCCACACCGAACAGGCTGGCGGCGAGAATGCCGGCCAGCTTGAGCGAGCCGCTCTGGCTCCAGATCAGGCCCAGCGCGACCAGCACGGGAATCAGATACAAGGCATCGAAACGCCGCACGCGACGGGTCGCGCTCTGGCGGAACACGGCCATCGGCGGCACTTCGGCCAGGCGGGCCAGCGGCGGCAGCGCAAAGCCGATCAGCACGGCGATACCCATCGCGGCGGCGGCCAATGACGGCGCCAGCGGCAACACGGTGGGCATGCTGGCGAACAGCTGGCTGGCCAGCAGCCATGCCAGCTGCGACAGTCCCAGCGCCAGCAGCAGGCCGAGCGTCGCGGCAGGCAGGGCGAGCGCGCCGAGCGTGCCCAGCAGCAGGCCCAGCACACGCCGGCGCGAGGTGCCGAGCGCGCGCAACAGGGCAACTTCGGAGGTCTTGCGCCGCGCATAGCGCTGCGCGGCCAGGGCGATGGCGACGCCGGCCAGCAGCGCCGACAGCAGCGCGGTCAGCCGCAGAAAGGCGCCGGCCCGGTCGAACGCCGTGCGCATGCGCTGCTGGGTCTGCTCCGGGGTGATCAGCTCGGCGCCCTGCGGCAACGCGGTTTTTCGTACCCAGTGGCGCCAGCCCTGCACCGCCGCGGGTGCGCCGGCCAGCAGCAGGCGATGGTGGGCGCGGCTGCCGACGCCCAGCAGTCCGGCCTGCTCGGCATCGGCCAGGCTCATCAGTGCACGCGGTGCCAGTGCCAGCAACTCGCCGCCATCGGGCTGGCGCAGCAGTTCGGCAGCGATGGTCAGTTCGCGGCCGCCCAGTTGCAGCGGCTGGCCGACCTTCAGGTTCAACGCGACCAGCGCACGATGGTCGAGGTAGACCTGGCCCGGGGATGGGGCATGACCGTCGTACGCGTGGCCGGCTGCATCGCTCAATTGCAGCGTGCCGCGCAGCGGATAGTGCTTGTCGCTGGCCAGCACATCGAGCAACTGCGTTTGCCGGTGCGCAAACGCCACGCTCGGGAAGCTGGCGGTATCGGTCGTCGTCAGGCCGCGTTGCCGGCCTGCAGCGGCGAACTTCGCCGGCAGGGCCTGTGGCGAGCTGATGCCGATGTCGCCACCGATCAGCTCGGCGGCGCTGGCCAGCATGCCGCGCTCGATCCGCGCCGCCAGCGTGGCGACCACGCCCAGCGCGACCACCGCCAGCATCAGCGACGCGGCCAGCGTGCGCAGTTCCGGCAGATGCCATTCACGGCGCAGCGTGCGCAGGGCGAGCAGCAGCAGTTTCATGCGGGGGTGCCCGTGACGGTCGTCAGCACACGGCCTTCGTCCAGCTCGATCCGGCGATCGCAGCGTGCGGCCAGGGCAGCGTCGTGAGTCACCAGTACCAGGGTGGTCTGGTGATCGCGGTTGAGCGCAAACAGCAGGTCGCAGACGTGATGGCCGGTGCGCTGGTCCAGGTTGCCGGTGGGTTCGTCGGCAAACAGCACGCGCGGTTCATGTACGAACGCGCGGGCAATCGCCACGCGCTGCTGCTCGCCACCGGAAAGCTGCGCCGGGTAGTGCCGCCGCCGTGCCCCCAGCCCGACCGCTTCCAGTGCCGCGCGCGCACGGGACCGCGCGGCGCTGCTGCCTTCCAGCTCCAGCGGCAGCATCACGTTTTCTTCGGCGGTCAGCGCGGGGAGCAAATGGAACGACTGGAACACGAAGCCGACCAGGCGCCGGCGCAGGTCGGCGCGCGCTTCCTCATCCAGCTGTTCCAGTGCATGGCCGTCCAGCTGGATGCTGCCGCTGTCGGGCGTGTCCAGGCCGGCCAGCAGGCCGAGCAGGGTGGTCTTGCCGGAACCGGATGCGCCGACGATGGCGAAGCTCTCGCCCGGCCGGATCTGCAGGTCGACGTGGCGCAGGATATCCAGTCGGCCCTCGGGGCCGCTGACCGACTTGCTAACATCGCAGGCCTCGAGAAGCAGACGGGAAGAATCATTCATGCGTCGATGCCTTGGCTGGGTGCTTGGTTGGGTGATCGGGGTCGGCTTGCTGCTGGGTGGCCTCGGCGCCGCACAGGCGGCAGCCCCGAAAACCGTACTGGTGCTGGGTGACTCGTTGTCCGCCGCACACAACATACCGGTCGAGTCCGGCTGGGTGAACTTGCTGGATGGGCGTCTGCGCAACATGGTGCCGATGTGGACCGCGGTCAATGCCAGCATCAGCGGCGAGACCTCGCTGAGCGGTCGCCTGCGTCTGCCGGCATTGCTGCAGAAGTACCATCCGGCGGTGCTGGTGCTCGAACTGGGCGCCAACGACGGTTTGCAGGGTCTGCCATTGCCGGCCCTGCGCGACAATCTGGCGGCGATGATCGCCATGGCGCAGAAGCGGCAGATCCGGGTGCTGCTGCTGGGCATCGAGTTGCCGGTGAACTACGGTCCGCAGTATCGGGACGGTTTGCGCGCGATCTATGCGGATCTGGCGCGAATCCGGCATGTCGCCCTAGTGCCGTTCCTGCTCGATGGCGTGGCACTGGATCCGGCGCTGATGCAGGACGATGGGCTGCATCCGGTGGCCAGTGCGGAGCCGAAGGTACTGGAAACGGTCTGGCGTCAGTTGCAACCGCTGCTGCAAAACCATGTGAAGCGCCCGTGATCATTTCACACAGAAATCACACTGCTGGCGTTTATATCTTCACTTTTGTGAAACCACATCAGGCGAAGACGACATGACCGTACATGAAGAGCAGGCGGGGTTGATTTTGCTGGTGGAGGATCATCGCCAGATTGCCGAGATGGTCGGCGAATTTCTCGAACGTAGCGGCTACTCGGTCGACTATGCCGCCGATGGCATCAGCGGTTTGCACCTGGCAGTGTCCAACAGCTACGACGTGATCGTGCTGGATCTGATGCTGCCCGGTCTGGACGGGCTGGAGGTCTGCCGCAAGCTGCGCCAGGAAGCCAAGAAATCCACCCCGGTATTGATGCTGACCGCACGCGACACACTGGACGACAAGCTGGTCGGTCTGGAGGCGGGCGCCGACGACTATCTGGTGAAACCGTTCGAGGTGCGCGAACTGGAGGCACGCCTGCGCGCGCTGATCCGCCGCGATCGCCGCCAGGTGTCCACCGAAGTGCTCACCGTCGGCGACATGACGCTGGATACCGCCACCTTGCGCCTGACCCGCAATGGTCAGGAGCTGATCGTGTCGCCGATTGGCCTCAAGTTGCTGGCGATCCTGATGCGCGAATCGCCGCGAGTGGTCAGCCGGCGCGATATCGAGCGCGAGATCTGGGGGGACACGTTGCCGGATTCCGACACCCTGCGCTCGCATCTCTACAATCTGCGTCGCGTCATCGACAAACCCTTCGCACATCCTTTGCTACATACCATCCATTCGGCTGGTTATCGCCTCGCGGATCTTGAATCGGAGGTGGCAACGTCTGCTCATTCCGCATGAGAGCGTCATGGCGAAGGTAATGGATCGTATTGCAGGGGCCGACGTCAAATCCCGTTCGGGTGCCTTCGGGCGGCGCATGGCCTGGGTGTTCGGGCTGCAATTGCTGGTGGTGGCGATCATCTTCGTGCTTGGCATCCACAAGGAAGTATCGCTGGTCGCGGTGATTGCGCTGATCGCGCTCACCACGGTGCTCGCCTGGTTTGCCACCGGGCGCGTGTGGCGGCCGGTGCGGGCGCTGGCCAGGATGGCCAGTCGCTGGGATGCCCAGCACTCGGATCAGGATGTGTTGACCCTGGAGAAAATGTTCGCCGGCGCGGATGCCGATGTGGCCGCGCTGGCCCGTGGTCTGCACGGTTTCGCCATGCGCATTGCCGGCTACAACCAGCGCGAGCGCAATTTCACCCGCGACGCCAGTCACGAACTGCGCAGCCCGCTCACCGTGATCAAGATGTCGATCGACATGCTTGGCGAGGAGCCGGAACTGAGTGATTTCGGCCAGCGCTCGGTATCCCGCATCAAGCGGGCGGCCCGTGAGATGGAGGCACTGGTCGAGGCGTTGCTGATCCTGGCGCGCGAAAAGGACAACGGTATCGAGGAAGGGCATTTCGAAGTGAACGACGTGCTGCGGCTCGAGCTCGATTTCGCGCGCGAGCTGCTGGAAGGGTTGCCGATACAGCTGCGGTTGGATGAGCCGGCGAGGTTCGCGCTGGAGGGGTCGCCACGGGTGTTCGCCGTGCTGGTCTGGCAGCTGATCCGCAATGCCTGTCAGCAGACCGAGCAGGGCCGGATCGTGGTGACGGTGATGCCCGGTGTGGTGACCGTTGCCAACCGGACGGAGCCACCCATCGGTGGCCTCGGCGAGCATGGTGTCGATCGACATGGGTTCGAGCTGGCGATCGCCAAGCGCATCAGCGAACGCTTCGGGTGGTTGCTGGAGTTGCAGACCCTTCCCGGGCAGCAGAACATCGCCCGCATCCGCTTCCCGCATGCGCTGCCCATCGGTGCGCCGGCAGGTACCCGCAGCGAATCTGTGCACTAAGAGGCTTGATCCGGACGTAGGAGCGCACCCTGCGCGCGATTGCTCTTTACATATCAGGACAAAAGAGCATTCGCGCACAGGGTGCGCTCCTACGAGGAGATCGGCTGGCCGGGCCCGGAAGAGGGGTCAGCCGGCCAGCGACGGATCCACTGCAAACTCGCAGCCGGTCCTGGCCTTGACCTGATCGAGGCTGACGCCCTCGTGCAGTTCGATCAGCACCAGCCCCTCGACCTTGTGCACCTTGAACACGCACAGGTCGGTGATGATCAGGTCGACCACCTGCTTGCCGGTCAGCGGCAGGTCGCACTGGTTCTTGATCTTCGGCGAGCCGTCCTTCGCGTTGTGCTCCATCAGCACCACCACGCGCTTGACGCCGCTGACCAGATCCATTGCGCCCCCCGGACCCTTGACCATCTTGCCCGGCACCATCCAGTTGGCCAGATCGCCGGTGGCGGAAACCTCCAGACCGCCGAGGATCGACAGGTCGATGTGCCCGCCGCGGATCATCGCGAACGAGTCGGCACTGGAGAAGAAACTCGATCCGGGCAGGGTGGTGATGGTCTGCTTGCCGGCGTTGATCAGGTCCGCATCGACGCTCGCCTCGTCCGGGAACGGGCCGATGCCGAGCAGGCCGTTCTCCGACTGCAGGGTCACGTCGATGCCTGCGGGGATGTAGTTCGCCACCAGGGTCGGGATGCCGATGCCGAGGTTCACGTAGTAGCCGTCGCGCAGCTCCCTGGCGGCACGCCGGGCCATCAGGGTGCGGATCGGGCTTTCGTTGCCGGTGCCGGTGCCGGCCACGGTGCGGAACTCGATCCGCTTCTCGTAGCTCTCGCCCTGGATGATGCGATCGACGTAGATGCCCGGTACGTGGATGGCGTCCGGCTCCAGTTCGCCGACCTCGACCAATTGCTCCACTTCGGCCACGCAGACCTTGCCGCAGGTCGCGATCATCGGGTTGAAGTTGCGTGCGGTCGCGCGGAAGACCAGGTTGCCGTGGGCATCGCCCTTCCAGGCCTTCACCAGCGACAGGTCGGCATGGATCGCCTCTTCCAGCACGTATTCCCTGCCGTTGAAGACCTTGGTCTCCTTGCCCTCGGCCAGCTTGGTGCCGAAGCCGGTGCGTGTGTAGAAACCGGGAATGCCGGCACCGCCGGCGCGCAGCTTCTCGGCCAGCGTGCCCTGCGGTGTCAGGTGCAGTTCCAGTTCGCCGGCCAGTACCTGGCGCTCGAACTCCTTGTTCTCGCCCACGTAGGACGCGTAGACGCATTTCACCTGATGCGTCTTCAGCAGCGGGCCCATGCCGAAATCATCCACGCCGGCGTTGTTGCCGACGATGGTCAGGCCCTTGGTACCAGCATTCAACAGGCCGCCGATCAGGTTCTCGGGGATGCCGCACAGGCCGAATCCGCCCGCGGCGATCGTCATGTTGTCGAACAGCAGGCCATCCAGGGCCTTGGTTGCGTTTGCGTAAACCTTGTCCATTGCGGTGCCTTCCTGCCGGAGAGAGTCAGTGGTCAAGAATACGACGGATCGGTCCCGCAATGCCTCGTACCAAGGTCCCACAGCCAGTCCGGCCGAGCCGGGGGCGGCGAAGGGGAAAGCGGCGCGTGCCGGGATGCGCTTCGATCACGGCGGAAAGGCATCGCGGGCGAAGCCGGTTGCAGGTTTGTTTCCGGCGAGTCTGAAAGGATCTGGCAAATCGATCAGTCGTTCCGATCGGGCCGCTCGCGTACCGGATGCTTGCTCAGCTTGCGCTGCAGGGTGCGGCGGTGCATGCCGAGCCGGCGCGCGGTCTCGGAGATGTTGCCGTCGCATTCGGTCAGCACGCGCTGGATGTGTTCCCATTCCAGCCGGCGCAGGGCCAGCGGCTGTTCGGGGGCGTCCGGCGGCTCGTTCTCGTCGAAATCGACGTTGTCGCCATCGAGCAGCGCGCGCACCACCGCATCGGCATCGACCGGCTTGGCCAGATAGTCATGGGCGCCGCGCTTGAGCGCCTCCACGGCGGTGGCGATCGAGGCGTAGCCGGTCAGCAGCAGTATGCGCAGGTCGGGCACCAGCATGTGCAGTTCGGGGATCAGCCGCAGGCCGTTCTCCTCGCCCAGTTTGAGGTCGAGCACGCAGTAACGCGGTTGATGGCGGCGTGTCAGCGCGCGCGCCTCGTCGAAGTTGCTTGCCGTGATGACCTCGAAGCCGCGCGAACTCATCGCGCGTGCCAGTACGCGGACGAAAGTGGGGTCATCGTCGACCAGCAGCAGGGGGCGTGCCAGGGTGGCTTGGGGCAACTCGGTCATCGCGGGGTTTCCTCAAGGTGGATCGGTGCCCATTGTTGCCGGTTACGGCAGCTCTTGCACGTCCCGCCAGTCAGCCGGTCGCACGGTTTTCCGGCAATGTCCGGCGGGACAGGCGCCGCCGGGCCCGGCTCATTCGGCGACGACCGCCAGCGGCAGGCGCAGACACAACTCGGCGCCCTGCGCGACGTCGACGGCGATCAACTCGCCGTTCAGGCGCTCAGCCGTGGCTTCGGCCAGGGCCAGGCCGATGCCCAGCCCGCTGTGTTTCTGCGTTTGGCCGATCGGCTGCGGCTCGCCGGTGGGCGTGAAGCCGGGGCCGTGATCGCGCACGCTCAACTGCAGCCAGCCGCCCTCGCTCAGCACGCGCAATGTCACGGCATTCGAGTCGAGGCTGGCCGAGGCATCGGCGGCATTGTTGAGCAGGTTGATCAGGGCGTGGCGCAAGCCTGGCGGCGTCCGCAGTATGGTGCATGAGGTGGCCTCGTCCAATTCGAGGGTCAGCTCCGCTTCGGGGCGCAGCAACTGGAAGCGCTCCAGGCAGCCATGGATGAATTGCGTCACGCTGAGCCGCTCCGGCTCCTGCGACAGCTGTGCCTTGCCGAATGCGACCATCTCGCGCAGGATCGTGCGACAGCGGTCCACCTGGCCTTCCAGCAGCGTCAGGTCCTCCGCCAGCGCAGCATCGCCGGCATGTTCGCGGCGCAGTTCGGGCAACAATGTGCGCATCGTCGAAAGCGGTGTATTGAGTTCGTGCGCGGCGCCGGCTGCCTGGGTGGCGATCGCCAGGATGCCTTCGTCGCGCAGGGCCCGCTCACGCACGCGCTGCACTTCGGACTGTTGCAGGCGCACCGCATGCGCCAGCCGGTTGACGAAAAAGCCCAGCAGCAACGCGCTGATCACGAGGTTGGTGCCCATGCCGATGACGTACAGCGAGAATCCGCCGTCCGCGTTCATCGGCACCGGCAGCGGCACATGCCACAACAGCAGCGAGACATAGGCGATGGAAGCCAGCGTCGCCACCGCCAGCAGTGCCCGCACCGACAGCGCCGCCGCGGTGAGTGCGATCGGTACCAGCAACTGGGCGATGAACGGGTTGGTGGCGCCGCCGGTGAAGTACAGCAGGTAACCGAGGATCAGCGTGTCGAACGCGATGTGCCCGATGGTCTCCCACTCGCGCACCGGCCGCGGCTGGCCGAGCCGCCATGCCGCGAACACGGCGAATACCGCCAGCAGGCCGATGCCGACCAGCAACGGCAGTAGCGGTATGTTCAGCCGCATCCAGAACGCGCAGAACAGCACCGCCGCGCTCTGCCCGGCGATCGCGCAGATGCGCAGCCAGGCCAGCGAACGGGTCATCGCGTAGGGGCCGATGCGGGTATGCAGCAGTGCGCGGTGATGCGACATGAAGGATGCCTGCAAGCCGGAAAACGCCGGCCTGCATTCACGCAGGCCGGAGTCGTGCCGGACGGTCTATTGTTCCGAACCGATGGTCGGCAACGGGCCGCCGGTTGGGTTGTTGTGGTCGTGATGCTGGGCCGACAGCTTTTTCATCAGCGGCAGCACGGCCAGCGCGATCAGGGTGCAGGCGATACCCGCATAACCGAGCTTGCTGAACAGGCTCGTATAGATCGGCATGGTCTGCAGCGGATCGGTGATGTTGGAGGGGATGCTGGCGAAGTTGGCGACGATGCCGCCAAGGTACTGGGAGACACCGGAGGCGACGAAATACGCGCCCATCATGAAGCCGCCCATCCGTTCCGGCACATAACGCGCGATCATCGCCAGGCCCAGGCCGCTGACCAGCAGTTCGCCCAGCGACGACGCGCCATAGCCCCACACCATCACCCAGGAACTGGCCCTGCCGTTCACGGCGAAATGGTTTGCCCAGCTGTAGATGAAGAAGCCGAGCGCCACGGCGGCGAAGCCCAGCGCGAACTTGGTCGCTATCGAAATATCCTTGCCGCTTCGTCCGGCCGTGTTGTACAGCAGCGCCAGGATCGGGCTGAGGATGAAGATCCAGATCGGGTTGAACGACTGGAATTGCGCCGGCGACCAGTTCCACAGGTGGAAGCCGAAGACGTCGAAGCTGGGGTTCACGTTGCGCAGGGCGAACAGGTTCAGCGAAGTGGACATCTGCTGGTAGAACACGAAGAAGAACACCGTCTGCACGGTCAGCACCAGCGCGGCGATCAGGCCGGCACGCTCGCTGCGATGGCTGGTGCGGATCAAGTGGAAGAAAATGCCCAGCACCACGGCGCCGGCCACATACACGAACACCCGCGCCACCGACTCATGGCCGAGGATGAAGGCCGCGCCGAAAACGGTCAGCACGCCGATGCCCAGCACGCCAGCAAGCTTGCCCGAGTGCATCGGCTCCTCGTCGGGCGCCGAGCCCACATGGTTCAGGGTCTGGCGCATGACCAGGTAGTTCGCCAGGCCCAGCAGCAGGCCAAAGGAGCACACGGCAAAAGCGGCATGCCAACCCAGCTCATGGCCGTACTTCTGGTTGACGTAGTCCTTGATCCATGGCGTCAGCAGCATCGAGATGGTCGAGCCGATGTTCACCGCCATGTAGTAGATGGTGAAGGCGCTGTCGATCTTGGAATCGTCCCCTTCGTAGATCTTGCGCACCAGGTTGCCGGCGTTGGGTTTGAACAGGCCGTTGCCGACCACGATCACCCCCAGCGAGCAATACAGGAACCAGATGCTCTCGCCGGGCACGGCCATCAGCGCATAGCCGACAGACAGGATGATGGCGCCCAGCAGCATGGTGCGCCGGGTGCCGAGCACCTTGTCGCCGACCCAGCCGCCGATGGCCGGCGCCACGTAGATCAGCGCCGCCGCGGCGCTCCAGACCAGGTTGGCCTTGTCATCGGCAAAACCCAGACGCTGCACCATGTAATACACGATGAGCGCCTGCATGCCGTAATAGCCGAAGCGCTCCCACATTTCGATCAGGAAGACGGTGCTGAAGGAGCGGTTCTGCGAGACGGGCGGATTCTGGGTTGCCATAACTTTTCCGTGCGTAATTGATGCCATGGCGGTGCTATGACACCCCCCGTTCCATGCAACCCTGGGCGGCTGCAATGCTTTCAAGCGTAACCTATTCGCCATGGCGGTGTAGCTGCACTGCGGCATGACAGACAAGGGGGCGCCTTGAATAACCCTGTCCCGTAGGAGCGCGCTTGAGCGCGATGCTCTCGGCTTGGTCAGAGCAAGAGCATCGCGCGCAAGCGCGCTCCTACAGGGCTGGATTGTCCGAGGTTCCCATGTGGCATCATTCGCCTGTGTCCACCTGGTCGAAGAGAGTTCGCCGCCCCATGCCGATCCTCGTGCTTTCGCCGTCCGGCAGGCTGCTTGCCGGAACGCCGCTGCCGGCGGCAGCCTGAGCAAGATGGCTGCCGAAGGATTCCGCGGCCCCAAGCAACTCTGGAACGCGTTCCAGTGGTCGATGAAAGGCCTGCGCGCCGGCTGGCTGCATGAGGCATCGTTCCGGCTCGAAGCCTGCCTGACGCTGGTGCTGGTTCCGCTCGGCCTGTGGCTGGGCGAAGGGGCACTGGAAAAACTCGCGCTGGTCTTTCCTCCGATGCTGGTGCTGTCGGCCGAACTGCTCAACTCGGCGATCGAAGCGGTGGTGGACAAGGTCAGCCCCGAATTCCACGAACTGGCGGGGCGCGCCAAGGACATGGGCTCGGCCGCCGTGTTCGTGCTGCTGCTGATGATGGTGCTGAGCTGGGGTTTGATCCTGCTGCCGCGCTGGCTCTGAACCCGGCAGGGTGGCGGCTGCGCCCGGCTATTGCGCAGACCGGGCGCGGGTGCTGCAATGCTTGCTTCATCCTGGCCGGAGTCATTCCATGAAAACCCTGCGCGTGCTCGTGCTGGTGCTGTTGGCCGTCGGTTTGAGCGGTTGCGGCTACAACGCCATCCAGCGCCAGGACGAGGCGGTCAAGGCCTCCTGGTCCGAAGTGCTCAACCAATACCAGCGCCGCGCCGACCTGGTGCCGAACCTGGTCAACACGGTCAAGGGCTACGCCCAGCACGAGGAGAAGGTCTTCGTGGAAGTGACCAATGCGCGGGCCAAGGTCGGCAGCCTGCGGGTCGATGCCGGCACGCTCAACGATCCGGCAAAGCTCAAGCAGTTCCAGGCTGCGCAAGGTGAACTCGGCAACGCGCTGTCGCGGTTGATGGCGGTCAGCGAGAACTACCCGCAACTGAAGGCCGACGGGCTGTTCCAGAACCTGCAGGCACAGCTCGAAGGCACCGAGAACCGGGTCACTGTGGCGCGCAACCGCTACGTGCAGGCCGTGCAGCAATACAACGCGTTGATCCGCACGTTCCCGAACAACCTGACCGCGAAGATGTTCGGCTACACGGTCAAGCCGAACTTCAGCGTGGAGGATGAAAAGACGATCTCCACTGCGCCGACAGTGAACTTCGGCAGCGGCACGCCGGCACCTGCCGCTTCGGCGCACTGATGATGCTTCGGCGCGTGCCGCGCCTGCTGCTGGTGCTGGCGATCCTGCTGCTGTCGCCGGCTTTGCTGCAAGCGGCGGATACGGCGCCCAAGTTGACGCGCCACGTCACCGACCTCACCGGCACGCTCAGCGCGACGCAGGTCGGGCAGCTGGACGCGCAGCTGGTGGCACTGGAAAAGAGCAAGGGGGCGCAAGTGGTGGTGCTGATGGTCGACAGCACGGCACCGCAGGACATCGAGAGCTATTCGCTGGCGGTCGCCGAGGCCAACAAGGTCGGCCGCAAGGGCACCGACGACGGCGTATTGCTGCTGATCGCCAAGAACGACCATCGCGTGCGCATCGAGGTCGGTTACGGGCTGGAGGGCGCCATTCCCGACGCCGCCGCCGCGCGGATCGTCCGCGAGTACATCGCACCGAAATTCCGCACCGGCGACTACTTCGGCGGGATCAGCGATGCGCTTGGCGCGCTGACCCAGCTGATCAACGGCGAGGCATTGCCGCCGCCGGTGCAGGGGAACCCGGACAAGGAGCCGTCAGGCTTCGGGCT
>DATKVA010000017.1:0-17526 GCA_035530315.1 Rhodanobacter sp.
AGCGGTCACTTGATGTAGTCGAAAAGGGTCGTCGCCTTGATCTTGGCGAACGCCTGCTGCGACGCCTGCAACGCCGCGGACTGCACGGACAGATTGCTTATGGCCGTATAGATGTCCACATTCTGCACGCTGGACAGCGTCTGCTGATAGGTGACTTTCAGGTCCTGGTAGACGGACTTCTGCTGGTTGAGCGTATTCAGGCGCCCGCCGATCGACACCTCGGTATCGGTCACGCCGGCCTTGGCTTGATCCAGCGATTCGATCTGCCGGTTCAGGTCGTTGGCCCGTTGCGTATCGCTGCCGCCACCGTGCAGCGCGGCGATCATGTTGTCGAGCGTGGCGAACACATCCTGCTTGTCGCCGGACTGGATCTGGACCGTGTCGCCGCTGGCGGGCGTGCCGTTCATGGCCACGGTCATGCCATTGAAGCTGATGCTGCCGCCATCCTGATAGGTGCCGCCCACCGGACTGCCGCCGCTGTCGAGCACCGTGGTGCCGCCGGCACCGGTAGCCGTCCAGCTGCCGCCGGCGCCGAACGTGATGGTGTAGCTGCCGCCGTTGGCGGCCGCGCCCGCGTTCCATGCCGCCTGATCGGTGACGCTGTTGGCGCCGACCACCAGCGTGCCCGCATTGGCAGCGCCCGCGCTGGCGGTGAACGTGCCGTTGCCGGCCGGGAGATTCATGAACAGGCCGCTGCCTGCATCGCTGGTCGGCACCTTCAGCCCCGGACCGATCGACGCCATCTGGGTGGCATCGTTGCCGGCATAGCCGACCGTGCCGCCGGCCCCTTTCACGAACGGCGTGGTGGTGGTGCTGGTACCGGCAAACAGGGCGTTGCCGTTGCTGTCGCCGGCGTTGGCCAGCTGCACCAGCTGGTCGCGCAACTGGCCCAGCTGGGTGGCCATGCCTGCACGGTCGCTGCCGGAGAGCGAACCGTTGATGCCCTGGATCGCCATCGACCGCACGCTGTCGAGCAGGTTGCCGGCCGAGCTCAACACGGTCTGCTCGGTGGAAAGGCGATTGGTGGCGCTGTCGATGTTGCCCGAATACTGGTCGTTGGCCGCCAGGATGTGGTTGAGGCTGAGCACCTGCCCGGCGCCGGCCGGATCGTCCGAGGCGACATTGATGCGCTTGCCGGTGCTCACCTGGTTCTGGGTGATGGCCAGCGCACTCTGCTGGTTCAGCATGGTGCTGACCGACTGCTGATACATCCAGCTGGTGGAAAGGCGCATGGCGATTACCTCTGGACAGCCGTCAGCAGGCTGGAAAAGATGGTCTGGGAGGTGGCGATCACCTGGGCCGATGCCTGGTAGGCCTGCTGGTACTTGACCAGGTTGGCCGCCTCCTCGTCGAGATTCACCCCCGACACGGCTTGCTGGGCCGACACGGCCTGGTTGTTGAGGCTGGTCTGGATGGTCAGGCTGGTCGCCGCCTGGCTGCCTGCCGTGCCGATCCGGGTGGTGAGGCTGGCGAAGGAAGACAGCACCGAGGTGCTGCCGCCGTCGAGCACGCCGAAGCTGGCCATGCCGGCCATCGCCAGCGCATTGCTGTTGTCGTTCAGCCCGCCGGTGTTGGCCGCCACCGCGAAGGTGTCGCCGGCCGCCGGCGTGCCGGACACCGACAGGCTCCAGCCGTTGGCGCTGATCGGCTGGCCGGGACTGTAGGCACCGCTGGCCAGCACGGTGCCGCCGCTGTCGGTGACCTGGTAGGCATTGGCGGCGGTGAAGGCGATGGTGGCACTGCCGAGCAGCGCCGGATTGGCGGGATCGGTCACACTCACCGCCGATGCCGTGGCATTGCCGGCATTGGCGCTGCCGGCACTGACGGTCAAAGCCGCCGCCGCCGCGATACCGGACGGGTTGGTCAGGCTGACCGACAATCCGGTGGCGGCATTGCGGGTCGGCTGGATCTGGTAGCTGTCGCCCGCCTGCGCGGTACCGGACATGCTGAAGGTCAGGCCATCCGCCGAGAGGGTGCCGTCGGCATTGGTGGTCAGCGGCACGTTCTGTCCGGCGGTGGTCTGCAGGTTCCACTGGCTGCCGTTGTAGCTGAGCGTGTAGTCGGAGGCGGTCAGCTTCGACACGTCGCTGACGCTGGCCGCCACCGTGGCATTGCCCTGGTTGCTGCCGGCGGCGAGCACGCCCGGCGCGGGCACGCTGAAGATCGGCGCGCCCTGCATGCCGTTGAGATCCAGCCCCTGCGCCTGCTGCTTGTTCACGCTGGTGGCCAACGCCACGGCGGCCTGACCGAGCTGGTTCTGCACTGGGTCGAGCACGTTCGTGCGGTAGTCCAGCAACGCGCCGAGCTTGCCGCCGCCGACGCGGGACGAGATGTCGTTGCCGGAGCTGTCGAACACATCCTGCCGGGTCGGGTCGTACGCATTGCCGCCGGTGGCCAGCGGGTAGGCATTGGCGCCGCTGACCAGCGCCTGGCCATTGGATGAGTAGACGCTCACCGTGCCATTGCTCTCGTTGACGGCGCTCACCCCGAGGTAACCGGAGAGCGTCTGCACCAGGGCGTCGCGCTGGTCGAGCAGCGCATTCGGCTGATCGACGCCGCTGCTCTGGCTGATCTGCTTGTTCAGATCGGCGATGCTGCCGATCACGCTGTTGATGCTGCTGACCGTGCCGGCGATCTGGCTGTCGATCTGGCCGCGCTGCGAATCCAGCTGCTGGCCCAGGGTGTTGAACACGGTCGCCATCGAGCCGGCGCTGCCCAGCAGGGCCTGGCGCGCGGAAGCACTGTTCGGCGCATTGGCCACCGTGCCGAAGGCGCCGTAGAAGTTGTCGAGCGAGCCCTGCAAATCGCCGCTGGCACTGAGCGCGTTGTTCAGCGTGCTGGCCAGGTCGTTGAAGGTGGTGGCGCGCTGCAGGCTGGAATTGCTGTTCTGTACCGCGCTGGTCAGGTAAGCGCTGTAGGCACGCTGCACCGCCACCACGTTGACGCCGCTGCCGATGGTGTAGCGACCGTTGGACTGGCTGATCTGCTCGGTCTGCTGCACCAGCTGCCGGCTGTAGCCGGGCGTGTTGGTGTTGCTGATGTTGTTGCCCACGGTATTGAGCGCCACCTGGGCAGCGCTGAGTCCCGAGATACCGATGCCGAGCATGTCACTCATGGGCAATTCCTGGCCGCGTCATTCTGTTGGGATCGGCGGACTGACGCCGTTCTTGAGCGCAGCCAGTGCCTGGTGCATCGCCGGGCTGTCGGCGATGGCGGCGATCTTGGACGCATAAGCGGGATCGGTGGCGTAACGGCCGATGGTCAGCCCGCGCGCAAAACCCAGCACGTCGTCGCCCTTGCCGAGGGCACCGGCATAGCGGGGGTTTTCGCCAACCAGCCGGGCAAAATCCTCGAACGACGCTTCCGGCGTGGCGTACGCACGGAACTGGGCCTGTCGCCGCACCGGCACGCCGCCCTCGAACTCGAGCGTCGGGACGTTGACGCGCCCGCCATCCCATCCGGCACCGGCCTTCATGCCGAACAGGTTGTTGCTGCTGCTGCCGTCCGCATGCGCCGGCATGTGCTTGCCCCACTGGGTCTCCAGTGCGGCCTGGGCCAGCACGGCACGCAGCGAGACACCTAGCTTCGCAGCCACCTTTCGTGCATAGGGCGCCAGTTTGCTGACGAACTGCTCGGCATCGGCGTAGACGGGGTTGCCGGAAACCCAGCGCGATGCCACCTGCCCGGCCGCGCGGGCAGCACTGATCACCGAACCCAGGCGCTGGTGCCAGTCGTCTTTCGAGGCGTCGGTCGCCGCCTCGTGCGACGCCGTATTTGCCGGCGATTGGCCGGTGGCGGTCGATCCGGCAGCCTGACCGCCGAGCTGGCGAACCAGCATTGCGGCAATGCCCAGGCCATGCCCTTGCGCCGAGAGCGTCACCGACAGCTGCTGATCGAACAGCCCCTGCCAGGTATTGCCGGACTGGCTGTCGAACAACGGATCGCCGTAATTGGCGTCGCGCATCGACTTCAGCATCATCTGGGTGAAAATGGATTCGAATTGTTTGGCGACCACCGGCAACGCCGCCTTGCTGTCGGTCTGCGCCTGCTGACGCAGCGCACCGAACCCGGACAGGTCGGCCCAGGTGTCGACATTCTGGATCGCGTTGCCTGCCCCGATCGCCATCAGATCACCACCAATTCGGCATGCAGCGCACCGGCCTGCTTCAGCGCCTGCAGGATCGAGATCAGGTCGCTCGGTGCGGCGCCCACCTGGTTGACCGCACGCACGATGGTGTCCAGGCTCACGCCCGGGCCAAACCTGAACATGTGCGCGCCACTCTCGCTGATCTGAACATTGCTGTTCTGCACGACCGCGGTCTGGCCATTGCCGAAGGGTGCCGGCTGACTGACCTGGGGTTGCTCGCTGATGGTGACCTGAATCGAGCCGTGCGCGACCGCGGCGGCGCTGACCTTCACGTCGGATCCGATCACCACCGTGCCCGTGCGCGAATTGACCACCACCCGTGCCGGCGGGCTGCCCGGGGTGACATCCAGACTCTGGATCGCGCCGAGCCAGGCAACCTTCTGCGACGGGTCCAGCGGCGCACGCACGGATACCGTGCCGCCGTCGACCGCCGTGGCCGTGCCGGCGCCATACGCCTGATTGACGGCCTGCGCGATACGCGCGGCGGTGGTGAAATCCGGCGTGTTGAGGTTGAGCATCAGGTTGCCTTGCTTGCCGAACGACGAAGCCACGCTGCGCTCGACCGAAGCACCATTGGGAATGCGGCCGCTGTCGGTGATGTTCACCTGCACGCTGGAGCCGCTCTTGCCCTGCGCGCTGGCACCGCCGATCACCACGCTGCCCTGCGCCACCGCATACACGTTGCCGTCGGCGCCGCGCATCGGCGTCATCAACAGTTGACCGCCGCGCAGGCTCTTGGCGTTGCCGATCGAGGCCACGGTGACGTCGATCGTCTGGCCCGGCTTGGCGAACGGCGGCAGATCGGCCGTGACGATGACCGCCGCGGCATTCTTCAACTGCGGGCGCGCATTGGCCGGCACCGTGATGCCGAACTGCTGCAGCATGTTTTCCAGGCTCTGCGTGGTGAACGGCGCCTGGGTGGTCTGGTCGCCGCTGCCGTCGAGGCCCACGACCAGGCCATAGCCGATCAGCTGGTTGCTGCGCACGCCGCCGATCGACGCCAGATCCTGGATTCTGTCGGCATGGGCGGGGGCGATCAGCGTGCACAATGCCAGCGCCAAACCGATTCTCTGTAGGAGCCCGCTCGCGGGCGATGCTCTTGGCGGGACTCGGGACTCGTAGCTCGGGTAGCGCGAGCCTGCGGCTGTGGACGGCATCGCCCGCGAGCGGGCTCCTACAACAACAGGTAGCCGGAAGAATCGGAGCGTCTTCATCAGAAGGGCATCCATTTGGAGTTGAAGAAGCGCGCCAGCCACCCTTGCGTATTGGCGTCGGCCAGCGAGCCCCGCCCGGTGTAGCTGATCCGTGCATCGGCCACGCGGGTCGACGCGATGCTGTTGTCCGGCAAGATGTCCTGCGGGCGCACGATGCCGGCGATCCGGATCAGCTCCTGGCCCTGGTTGATCGTCAACAGTTTCTCGCCACGCACAACCAGGTTGCCATTGGACAGGCGCCTGGACACGGTGACCGTGATCTGGCCGGTGAGCTGATTGCTCTGGCTGCTGGAGCCCGCCCCATCGAATGAGTTCTTGCCATTCAGCGCGCTGCTCGCCGGCAAACCGGCGAGCGTGGCCGCCTGGCCGAGCAGGGTCGGAGCAGCGAGGGCGACGCTGTCGTTCTTGCTGGTGCTGGTGGTGGCTTTCTTGCTCGCCTGCGTGCTCTCCTGCAGCACGATGGTCAGGATGTCGCCGACACGATGCGCACGCGGATCGCTGAACAGCTCCATGTTCTGCGCATCGTGGTAGATCGCGCCGTCGGCCGATGGCGCGTGTTGTGCTTCGGTCGGCGCCGTGGCCGCCCACTGCGCGTCGTCGCGCGCTGCCCCGCCGGTACTGCAGCCGGCCAGTGCCAGCAAGCCGGCAATCGCGAATCCGCACAACGATGGTTTGATCGGCGGCATGGCGGTTCTCACAGTTTGTCGGTGAGGGTCTGCAGCATCTGGTCACTGCTGCTGATGGCCTTGGAATTCATTTCGTAGGTACGCTGGGTCTCGATCATGTTCACCATCTCCTCCACCACATTGACGTTGGAGGATTCGAGCGACCCCTGCTGCAGCGTGCCCATGCCACTCAACCCCGGCTGCCCGGTCTGCGGCGAACCGCTGGACGCGGTCTCCACATAGAGGTTCCCGCCCTGCGACTGCAAACCGGCCGGGTTGATGAAGTCAGCCAGCTGCAGCGTGCCGATCTGCACGGCCGTCGCCGAACCGGCAGTCGTGGCCGACACTGTGCCGTCACTGCCGATGGTGAGGCTCTGCACGTTGCTCGGCAGGGTGATGGCCGGCTCCAGCGCATACCCCTCCGCGGTCACCACCTGACCGTTGGCATCGGTATGCAGCGAACCGTCGCGGGTGTAGGCCGTGGTGCCGTCGGGCAGGCTGACCTGCAGGAAACCGCGCCCCTGGATGGCCACGTCCATCGAGTTGCCGGTCTGCGAGATATTGCCCTGCGTGAACAGTTTCTCGGTGCCGACGACCCGCACGCCGGTGCCAAGCATCAGCCCCGACGGCGACTGGGTCTGTTCCGTCGTCTGGCCGCCGGCCTGGCCCTTGTTCTGGTAAATCAAATCCTGGAACGACGCACGCGAACTCTTGAAGCCGGTGGTGTTCGCATTGGCAAGGTTGTTGGCTATGACATCCATGCGCGTCTGCTGCGCATCAAGGCCGGTCTTGGCGATCCAAAGTGAAGAAAGCATGGGTCATCTCCCGATAAATGGCGCAACCGCTCATCAGTTCGGCTGCAGAAGTTTGCTGCTGGTAGCCGCGTTGTCCTCGGCGCTCTTGATCGACTTGATCTGCATGTCGTACTGCCGCGACAACGCGATCATCTGCACCAGTTGGTCCGACACGTTGACGTTGCTGTCTTCCAGCGCGCCGGAGGTGACCCGCACACTGGAATCGGCCGCGGCCTGTCCGCCATTGGCCATGTGCATCAGGCCGTCGCCGCCCTGCACCAGTTGCGTCGGATCGGGATTCACGAGCCGGATGCGGTCCAGGGTCGCCTCGGAATTGGGTCCCGATCCGAGCGGCACGGTGGAAATGGTGCCGTCATCGCCAATGCTGATCTTCGCGCTGTCGGACAGGTTGATCGGACCGGCGCTGCCCAGCACCGGATTGCCCCTGGCATCGGTCAACTGACCGTCGGCCGTCAGCTGCAGGTCGCCGGCACGCGTATATCCCTCGGACCCGTCCGGCGCCTGGACGGCGATCCAGCCGCTGCCCTTGACCGCCACGTCGAGCGAACGCCCGGTGCTCGTCGTTGCGCCCTGCCCCGGGTCCTGGCCAATGCCCTGGGCCACGACATTGATCCGGGTCGGCTGTCCGCTGCCTTGCACGGGCAGGCTCTGGAAAGCGGTCATCTCGCTCTTGAAGCCCACCGTGGAGGCATTCGCCAGATTGTTGCTGACCGCCTCCTGGGCACGCATGATCTGCGTCGCCCCGGTCATCGCCACATAGAGAGAATGGTCCATGGCCGCCGATTACCTCGAGACTGCCTGGAACAGCGCGGCAGCCAGCGTGTTGTCCGTGCCCAGCACCTGGGCATTCGCCTGGTAGTTGCGCTGCGCCTTGATCATGTTGACCAGCTGCGCGGTGGTATCGGACGTATTCGAACTTTCCAGCGCACCGGACTGCACGCTGCCGAATTGACCGCTGCCGGCCGACCCCATCACCGCCGTGCCGGAATCGCCGCTCGCCGCCCATTCGGTGTTGCCGAGCTGGCGCAACCCCTGCAGATTGGCGAAGTTCGCCAGTGCGATCTGTCCGACCTGGGTGCTCTGGTTGTTCGAATACTTCGCCGTCACCACGCCCTTGCTGTCGATGTCGATCGAGGTGAAGGTGCCTGCCGTGAACCCGTTCTGGGTGATGGCGCCGGCCGCGTACGAACCGCCGAACTGGGTCGTGTTCGCCATATTGACCGTCAGCGCCAGCGGGTTGGAGCCATTGCCGAGAATCACCGGCGTGAATACCAGATTGCCGCCGGCAGGCGTTGCGAGCTTGCCGGTGGTGTCGAACGTCATCGCCTGGGTGCCAGCGCTGGTGCCGTCCACGAACAGGTTTGCGTTCCAGGCATTGGTCGCGGTCTTGACGTAGTACACCGTACCTTGGTGCGTACCGCCCTGGGAGTCGTAGACAGTGACCGGGGTGGCCGCGTTGTAGCTGGTCGCATCCGTCGTGCTGAACGGGTTGACCGGCACGGTCGCACTGGCCGGCAGGTTCGATGTCATCGTCACCAGCGACGTTGCGGTGGCATTGCTCTGCGCACTGACCAGCTGCAGCGGGGTCAGGGTGCTGGTATCGAAACCGCCGATGCCGTTGGGCGGATAGACCTGCAGTTTCGCGCCGCTGGGCGTCACCACGTTGTTGTTGGCATCCGTCTGGAAATTGCCGGCCCGCGTATAGCCGATGCCGTTGCCATTGTTGATGGTGAAAAAGCCGTTGCCGCTGATGGCCAGGTCCAGGCTGTTGCCGGTGGTCGCGATGTCGCCCTGCGCAAACTGCTGGGCCACATCCGCCATCCGCGTGCCGCTGCCGGTCGCCGTGGAGTTCAGGTTGAGTCCCGTGACCGCGAAGATATCCGCGAATTCCGCACGCGACCCCTTGAACCCGGTCGTGTTGGCATTCGAAATATTGTTCGAGATGACGTTGAGATCGGATTGGGCCGCGTTGATTCCGCTTAGTGCCGTGTTCAAAGCCATGATGTGTTCCTCGAAGGAATGAGAGTGTGGAACGCGTGGATCAAAGTATCTGCGCCACCTGATTCAACGGGACGCCGCCCACCCCGGCCACCTGCAGGTAGGTGCCTACGCTGCTGCCGCCATAACCGACCGCGGTCACGGTCCCTGCCGCATAGGTGTCCTGGGAACTGCCGTTGCTGCCTGCGGCCATGCTGTAGGTCCCCTGTGCCACTGGATTGCCGCTGTCGTCCTTGCCGTCCCAGGTGAACCGGGAAAACCCGCTGGCCTGGTTGCCAAGATCGATGGTGCGCACCGCGTTGCCGGCAGCATCGAAAATGCTCACCTTGACATCGCCGGCATTGGCGACGTTGACGGCGCCGGTGACGGTGCTGCCGCTGTAGCTGACCGCCGCTGACGGCACCAGCACCTGGCGATCGATCAGGTTCGACGAACCCAGCAACTGCGATGCCTGCAGGGAACTGGTCATGGTGCGGTTCAATCCGTTCATCGAAGCGAGCAGATCCTGCGAGGCCGACAGCTGGCTGAACTGCGCCATCTGGGACACGAATTGCGAGTTGTCCACCGGCTTGGTCGGATCCTGCGACTGCAGCTGGGTTGTCATCAGCTTGAGGAAGTCGGCCTGGGTCATGCTCCCGGCAACCGACGAACCGACTGCGGAACTGGTTGCTGCCGAACCGATGGTCGGCAGCGTATTGCCGGTATTGATGGTGGTCATCGTGTACTCCGTATGGGCTACTTGCCGAGGTCCAGGGTCTTCACCATCAATTGCTTGGTGGTGTTCATCACGTCGACGTCGTTCTGATACGAACGCGAAGCGGAAATCATGTTGACCAGTTCGTCGACCGGATTGACGTTGCTGGCAAAGACGTAACCATCGGCATTGGCCATCGGGTTGCCCGGCTCGTAACGGCTCGGGATCGCGGCATTGCTCTGGGTAACGCCCAACACCTGCACGCCGGTGGCGCCGGCATCACCGCCCTGGCCATCCAGCCCGCGCTGCACGGCGGCGAACAGCGGCTCGCGCGAACGATAGGCGGCGGCGGGCGTGCTGGCCACGCTGTCGGCATTGGCCAGGTTGCTGGCGACCGTGTTCAGCCGCAAGGATTGCGCGGCCATGCCGGAACCGGCCACGTTGAAAATCGAGAAGGCGGACATCGGCGTCAGGCTCCCGTGATGGCATTGCGCAGCATGTGGATCTGCGCGGTGATGAAGGACAGACTGGCCTGGTAATGCACGCCGTTGGCGGCAAATGCAGCCTGCTCGACCTGCTCGTCGACGGTGTTGCCGTCCATGCTCGGCTGGGTCGGCACGCGATATTCGAGCGGTGCACCGGCCTGCGCGGCGGAACCGCCGATCTGCCCGGATGCATCCGTCTGCAGTGGCAGGTTGCCTGTGCCGCTGCCGGCAGCGGACAGCGCCTTGCGGAAATCCACGTCGCGAGCCAGGTATCCGGGGGTATCGGCATTGGCCAGGTTGCTGGCCAGCACTTCGCTGCGGCGCTGCCACAGCTCCAGTGCCCGGGTATGGATGCCGAACAGATTGTCAGGGATCAGGCTCATCACGTTGCTCCACACGGTTGGAATCCGCATGGGGCTTGAGGCAAATTGCATGCCATGGGCGGCCAGGGCGCGCCAGCACTGGGCTGGCGCCGGTCAGCGCGGCGTGGCTACGAGATCGCACGCGGCTGTGGCGGAATTCTGACGCCCCCCCTCAGGGTTCGCGATTTACGCGCCCTTCGAGTAACCCCGATTTGTGTAAGAGCGCACCCTGTGCGCGAAAACATGTTGCTGCGTGGCTGGATGATTTGCGCACAGGGTGCGCTCCTACAGATCGGGGTTATTCAAGATTCCTTAGACGCGCCCGAAGCCGCCTCGCTCGACTCGGTCAACAGATCAAGCACCGTCTGCGCCAGCAGATCCGGCTGGTACTTGGCGATGAAGCAGTCCGCATTGACCTCTTTCACCAGCGCCTCGTTGAAGACGCCGCTGATCGAACTGTGCAGCACCACTTTCAGTCGACGCAGCGCCGGCGTCTCGCGGATGGTTCGGGTCAGTGCGTAGCCATCCATGCGCGGCATTTCGATATCCGACACCAGCAGACTCACGCCATCCGCCGGCGGCGCATCGGCAAGTTCCAGCAGGCGATCGAGCGCCTCGCGGCCGTCCCGGGCCACCACGCATTCGATGTTCATCTGCTTGAGCAGGTTCACTACCTGGTTTCGGGCCATCAGCGAATCGTCCACCACCATCACCCGCTGCGGATGCCGCGGCAGGACACTGACGGCACGCAGCATGTGTTCGGAAAGTGCGTCGGGTACGGCATCGACGAGGGCCAGCACATGCTCCGCATCCACCACGGCAACCAGTGAACCGTCGACACGCGTCACGGCATTGACCCGCGTGCCGAAGCCCAGCGCGGCCGCCGGCGCCACCAGCGCAGTGCCTTCGCAATGCACGATGCGCTGCAGGTCGGCGACCAGGAAACCCTGCACCGAGCGGCTGAATTCGGTGACCATCAAATGCGCCGACGCCGCTTCGCGCAGTGGCGCGTAACCCAGCGCAGCGGCCAGGTCGATCACCGGAATGGTCTGCCCGCCAAAATCGCAACTGCCCGCCAGCAGCGCATGCGCACCCGGCATGCGCTCAAGCGGCGGGCGCTGCAGCACCTGACGCACCTTGAACACATTGATGCCGAACAACTGCTCGTCACCAAGGCGGAACAGCAGCATCGCCACGCGATTGTGCCCGGCCAGCCGGGTATGCCATTCCACCTTGTCCAGTAACGTGCTGCCCATGCGGATTCCTCGGTTGCGATACCGCCGCGCAGGCCGTATGCCTGTGATATCGGCGGCATCGCAACCTGCTTGAGCGTGGCTGCCACGGCCGTCGCCGGATGGGATGGCACGTGATTTGCTTTCTCAAGTTTTGAGATTTTCTGACGATGCATTCATTCAGCACTCCTGCGCGATTCAAGGTGATGTCCACCCCATGAGCCTGATCTGGAACCACCACCTGACGATCCTGGTGCAGGCCGCGGTCGCCGGTGACGATGCACAGGTCGGCGTACTGCGCCGCAAGTACCCGCGTGCCGCACAAGCGATCGCGCCCCTGCTTGCCCGCGTCGCCAGCCGGCCGCCAGCCGCCGTGGCGCTGCAGACCATGGCGCAGCAAAGCCTGGTGCTGGGTGCTGTGCAGACGCTGTCGCGGGAACAGGCTGCGCTGGACAAGGCCGCCCTCGAAAGTCGCAGTACCGTCGATCATTTGACGGATGCCAGCGCCGGGATCTCGACGGCACTGCGGCAGCTGGGTGCCGATTTGAATCGCGCCGGCCAGACCGGACAAGCTGGCGAGGGCAGTGTCAGCGATCTGGACGGCCAGTTGCGGATGTTGCGCAGCGCGCTGTCGGCGATGAACAGAAACCAGAGCAAGCTGGCCGAACAGGTGGCGCAAATCCGCAAGCTCACCGGTACGGTGCAGGAAATTGCCCATCAGACCAACCTGGTGGCACTGAATGCCGCGATCGAGGCCGCACGCGCCGGCGAAGCGGGCCGCGGCTTCGCGGTGGTCGCCGACGAAGTCAAGCAACTGGCCGAAAAGACCACGCTCACCACCACCGAAATCGAAACCGTCACCGGTTCGATCGGCGAGTTCTCCATGCAGCTGGACGGCGACGTGCAGCATGGCCTGCGCCAGCTGGAGCGCGCGCAGGCCGGCATCGGTCAGGCCGAAAGCGCGCTGCGCCAGAGCGGCGAAACCCTGCTTGCGGCAACCGCGAAGGTCGGCAGCCTTCAACAGAATCATGAGCTGCACCACACGCGTGCCACCGCAGCCCAGGCCATGCTTGGCGCGCTGCATCGACGCGGCACCGAGGCTCGCCGTCAGGCCGAGACGCTCAATCGCGCCGCCCTGCTGGCCCATCGGCTGGGCCTGGACTGGCTGGAAAGCGAGAGCGGCAGCGATCCGGCCAGCCTGAGCCTGACCATTCGCGAGACCATGTCGAGCCTGCGCCAGGCGATCGAGCTGGCCCTGCTCGAACCGAGCGCGCTGGATCGGCGCTGGTTCGATACCCATGCACTGAGCCGGACGATCACCCGACTGAGCGTGTTGCACCCGCAGCAGCCGGCCAGCGTCGCCTTGAGCGATGTCGGCGGACAGCTGTGCGAACAAAACGACCTCTTCGTCAAATTGCTGTGCGACGGCCAACTGGAGCAGGCCGCCCAGCTGTCGCTGCAACTGGAATCGGGACGCGACGCACTGCTGGGGCAACTCGCCACTTTGCTGGTGGATGCATGACAACAGCGCTGTCAGCGCGCTGCCTACGGCTGGCCACGTGGTGGTTCGGCTCCATCCTGTCGGGCGCTTGCGCCATCGCCACGCCGACATGGGCGACCCAGGCGCCAGCCACCGTGCGTGCGGCCGCCGAGCAGGCATTGCGCCAGCACTATGCGCTGCCGGGCAGCCGGGTCGAGGTCAAGTCCGCCCCGCTGGACATGCGCCTGCGCCTGGCCGATTGCCATCTGCCGTTGCGCGCCACGATACCCGATTACGCTGCGCCCGCATCGCGGATGACGGTACAGGTGCAATGCCCGCAAGCCGGCGGCTGGAGCGTGCGTGTCCCGCTTCAGCTGAAGCTGTTTCGCAAGGTGCTGGTGACCAACCGGGCGCTGCTGCGCGGCGACGGATTGCACCCCGGCGATCTGCATGCAGAAGAACGCGACGTCACCCGGTTGGGCTATGGCTATATCGAGAATCCAGCCGAGACAACCGGTCGTATCCTGTCCCGTCCGCTCGCCGCCGGCAGCGTGCTGACCCCGGGGGCGCTGGGTGGCCGGCGCACGGTGCGTGCCGGCGATCATGTGCAACTGGTGGCGCGGATGGGCGGTATCGAGGTCCGTGCTTCCGGCGTGGCATTGGGCAGCGGCGACGATGGCGCCCGCCTGCGCGTACGCAACGACAGCTCGGGCAGGGTGATCGATGCCATGGTCAGCTCGCCCGGTGTGGTGATCGCCTTGCCGTGAATGCGTTGGTTTACGTGAGGTCCTTCTCACGAAAAATCAAAACCCGGCCATCCATGACCGGACTCTTCAATACTTGCAATATCCATTAAAGTTTTCGTGGCCACTGCCGATTTGTCATTTGCAGGGCAAAACCCGCAACGAGTAACGGACCCATGAACGCCACGATCTCCAATAATGGTTTGCCGAATTTCAACCCGGTTTCCGGCAACAACGGCAACGGATCGACGCCGGCAGCAACGGCGCAGCCCGACTCCGGCGGCACCCTGCCCCGGGCCGACGACCAGCTCAAGCTGACCGATTCGGCCCGTGCACTGCAGGCAGCCACACACTCCGCTGACTCTGCCGCGGTGGTCGACCCGCAGCGAGTAGCGCAGCTGCGACAGGCGCTGGCCGACGGCAGCTACCAGGTCAATCCCGGCCACATCGCCGATCGCATGCTCGCGCTGGATCAGCAAATCGGCGGCACGGGCAAGGCATGAGCAGCCAGCTGCAGCATGAACTCGGCAACGCGCTGTCGGCCGTGATCGGCGACATGCAGCAGGCAGTCGAGCAGCTGGCGCAGTTGCTCGAAGCCGAGCGCACGGCGCTGGACACGAACAGCATCGAGGCACTGGATCGGGTCGGCGCGCAAAAGCAGGCGAAGATGCTGCAACTGGAGCAGCTCGATGCCGAGCGCCAGCAGCTTAGCCGTGAACTGCCCGCATCGGCAGCCGTACTGGAGTCGAACTGGACCCGATTCGTGCAATCGCTGCGTCGCTGCCAGCAGCTCAACCAGTGCAACGGCAGCATGGTCAATCAGCGCCTCAACCAGGTGCGCCAGGCCCTGTCGATACTTACCGGCCACACCGGCGAGAACAGCCTGTACAGCCGCACCGGCGTGTTGCACGCCAGTCAGCGTTCCCAGGTACTGGCCGAGGCATGAGCTGGGGACGACACCGTTGCCAGCTTGCGCAAGCCCGCGCATCCACTGAGTACGAAGCCGGCACCCGCATGCTTCCGCCTATCGCGATGACTGATCATGAGCCAGCAAAACGCTTCTGCAAACGCCAATAACATCCACGCGTCGGCGGCCAGCGCGACGTCGATGCCGATGCCGGTCATGCGCGTACCGATGCTCGACCGCGATCGTCAGCTGTTCGCCTACGAAATCATTTTTCATCACGGCCCCGAGGATCAGCAGACCCTGCTGCAAAGGGTGCTGTCCACGATCACCGATGGCGCACTGACCCGGCTGGTGCGCGGCAATCGCGCGTTTCTGAACCTGCCTGCCGAACTGCTGCCGGAAGACTCCGATGTCTTGCTGCACCAGCCACGCCTGGGCTTGCTGCTGCATCCGAACGCAGCCAACGATGAGTCGCTGATGAAACGCCTGGGGCTGATGTCCGGGCGCGGCTGTCAACTCATGCTCGACGGAACCGAACTTGAAGCCAACGGCAGCCTTGCGATCGAGGCATTGCTGCAATTGGTGCAGTTCGTGCGGCTGGACGCGAGCGTGCTGACGCCCGAGATCCTGCAGGAACGGACCGAACGGTTGCATGCCCGCGGCATCGGGGTCATCGCCGGTCAGGTCAACGACCACCCGACCTACCAGCGCTGCCTGGAACTGCCGCTGCAGGCGATCCAGGGACGCTACCTGCTGATCCCCCAACCGGTAGCCGTGCCGGTGCTGACCGCCAACCGGCTGAGCATGCTGCGGCTGATGCGCACGCTGCAGGAGACCAACCCCGGCCCGGTCGAGCTCGGCGCGATCATTCGTGACGATGCGGTTCTGAGCTACAAGCTGCTCAGCTGCGTGAATTCGGCCTACTTCGCGTTGCCGCGGCAATTGAAGTCGGTGCAGCAGGCGGCGATCTTCTTCGGCATGACGCGCATGCGCAACTGGATCAACACCATGGCCATGTGCAGCATGGACGATCGCCCGCCGGAACTCCTGCGTGCGGCGCTGATCCGCGCCCAGATGTGCGAGAAGCTGGCGTCCGGCATGTCCGGCGGACACCGGGAAATGGCCTTCACCGTCGGTCTGTTCTCGCTGCTCGACACCCTGATGTGCGCACCGATGGAATTCCTGCTGACCCATCTGCGGCTGGTGCCGGAAATCAGCCAGGCACTGACCGACAGATCCGGTCCGTTCGCACCGCTGCTGGAACAGATCCTCGCCTGGGAAGCCGGCAAGCTGACCAGCGAAAATGCACAGCCCACGCAGATCAGGCGGATGGCCACGATCTATCTTGAAGCCACGCAATGGGCCGATCAGGTCTATGCCGAGGCCAACGAAAACGCTGCGGCCGGCTGATCGGCCGGCATGCGCCGGATTCCCGGCATTCCGGCATTGACGACCGCATCCATGCCGCTCAGGTCGTCGATCCGCTGAAGCGGCGACGGCGCAACCGCCAGCTCGCGACAAGCAATCCGAGTATCGCCACCCCCAACCAGCCAAGCAGTGTCCGTGTATCGTTGCCCAGCCACAGCACGCTGGCGACCGAGCCCACGGCCAGCGCACCCACCGCCAGGGCCAGCCAGACATCGCGACGCTCGCTGCGCACCGAAAACAGCAGGTAGGCGCCCGAGGCCGCCAGCAGCACGGCCAGTATCCGCTTGCCAAGCACGAACCGGGGCGGCACCGGAATATCCGGAAACATGTCGAGCAGGGAAACCGCCCCGACCTCGACGTCATAGCCCTTGCCGTCGGCGGCATCGGGTGCCGTCACCAGCTGATCGCCATCGATGCGCGCGAAGACGGTCATCTGTTGCAGCGGTACCGCACTCCAGCTCACCCGGACATCGCCCAGTCGGGGGTCGCCCGGGTGCGCACTGGTGACCAGATAACCCCGGTAGCGACTGAAGCTGGCCGCAAGATTTGCCGGCAGCGCTTTCGGATCCGGTGCAATCGGCTCGGAACCCGGTATCGCGTGCACCAACTGCGCCGACAACATGAACCCGCCCATCTGCACCAGGCCTGCGTCAAACCGCTTGTTTCGGATCGGCAGAGTGCGAGGATTGGTGTGTCCCGCCGGGTGCACGAAGCGGCTGGAATCGATCAGGTGATCGGCCCAGTCCAGTTCGTAATGCACGGCACCACCGATGCGGATCTCGCGCCACTGGAACATGTCCACGTGACGGATCAGCGTCGGCGTATTCGCCAGCAGGTTGAAATCCGGATCGCGCGCCGCCTCCACCACCTTCGGATTGCCGACGATTCGCGCCATGTAGCCGTTCTGACCGGCCTGCGGCATGGCGCCGCCGGTACCGAAATCGATCATGTCACCACCATGCCGGGCAGCCGTCACGTGGTAGCTGATCAGGTTTTGAGCGGTCATCCCGATCAACCCGATGCCGGCCAGCATCAGCAAGGTACCGGCGATATTGCGCACCAGACCATGCATCGACGGCCACCCGCGAATATTCATCAATGCGCTCCGGCCACCGGTCGCTGCCAGACGCCTTTCAGGACGCGCTGTTCGTCGGCCACTCCAAAACGGCCATGCTCGTCGCGCGTCACCCGCGCCAGCGCGCAATCGGGATCGTGCGTGAAGAACAGCCGTACATCCCGCGCCAGCTTGTCTTCGAGGAACGCACGCTTCTCGTCGATCAGTTTTTCCGGCCAGCGGTCGTAACCCATGGTGATCGGCAGATGCACCCACCAGCGGCCGGGAATCAGGTCGGCACA
>DATKVA010000018.1:0-5301 GCA_035530315.1 Rhodanobacter sp.
TTGTTGCTGCTGACCGTACTGGTGGCGGTGGCTACTACTTTGATTGCCGCGCTTTATCCCACCTGGCGCGCCGCGCAGGTGCAGCCGGCGTGGCAGCTGAAGAGTAATTAGCGCAAAAGGAAAACTCTACATGAGCTTGCACCCAATCCTTGCCGCATTGCGCCGGCACAAGGTAGCGACGCTGCTCATCGTGCTGCAGATCGCGTTGACCCTGGCGGTGGTCAGCAACGCGCTGTTCATCGTCAAGACGCGAGTGGTGCATCTGTCGCGTCCGAGCGGCACGGACGAGGCGCACCTGTTCGTGATCAGGAACGAGTGGATCGGCCAGCCGGACGTGCCGCATATCGATGCGCAGATGCGCGCCGACCTGGCGACGTTGCGCCGCCTGCCGGGTGTGCGCGACGCGTTTGCCAGCGAAGCCTATCCGCTGGAAGGCGGCTGGGGCATGCTGGTTGGCATCAAGCATCAAGTCGAACAGCCGACGAAGCCGCAGTTCGCCATCGCCTATTTTGCCGACGAGCACGCGCTCGACACGTTCGGCATCTCGCTGGTGGCGGGCCGCAACTTCCGCGCCGACGAGGTCGGCAGCCTCGGGCCGTACGTCAAATCGAGGCCCGCGGTGGTCATCATCACGCGCGACCTGGCCCGCAAGCTTTTTCCGGACAGCAAGGCCGTGGGCAAGCGGGTCTATCTGAGCGACGACGGTCCGAGCACGATCATCGGCGTCGTCGATCGCCTGGAAGGTGCCTATGCCGGCAGCACCACGCGTTCGATCGACGAGGACACGATCCTGGTGCCGGTGCGTTACGCCAATCCCGACGGCGTGGTCTATCTGGTGCGCACGCAACCGGACGAACTGGCCACGGTACTGCACGCGGCGCCGGCCGCACTGTCGGCACAGAATCGTCTGCGCGTGATCAGTCCGGAGGATGGTGTGATCACGCTGGCCCAGGCGCGCATGCAGGGCTATGCCACCGATCGCGGCGTGGCGATCATGATGGCCGTGGTCTGCGTGTTGCTGCTGTTGGCGACGGCCGGCGGCATCGTCGGACTGAGCAGTTTCTGGGTCGGCCAGCGGCGCCGATCGATCGGCGTGCGGCGTGCGCTGGGTGCGACGCGGGGCGACATCCTGCGTTATTTCCAGACCGAGAACGCCCTGATCGTCGGCATCGGCGTGGTGCTGGGCGCGGCGCTGGGCGTCGCCGCGAACCTGTCGCTGATGACGTACTACGAACTACCGCGGATGCCGCTGTGGGTGCTCGGCGTCGGTGCGCTGTTGCTGTGGCTGCTCGGCCAGCTGGCGGTACTCGGCCCGGCGCGGCGCGCGGCCGCCGTGCCGCCGGTGGAGGCGACGCGCTCGGTGTAGGAGCGCACCCTGTGCGCGATGCCTTTGTCGGGCGTCGGCGAAGAGCATTCGCCCACGAAGAGCATTCGCCCACAGGGTGGGCTCCTGCGAAAAGACGACCTCAGTCGATGCCGAGTTTCTTCAGCTTGTAGCGCAGCGCGCGGAACGTGATGCCGAGTTTCCGGGCGGCGGCGGTCTTGTTGTAGCGCGACTCCTCCAGCGCCTTGATGATCGCGGTACGCTCGATATTGCTGATGTAGTCGTCCAGACCGCCGTTCGCACTGGCCGGGACCGCCGCGGTGGCTGCGGTGCCTGGCACCGCGGCTTGGCCGGCAGCCTGCGTTGCGTCGTGATCCTGGCGCGGGCCGCGTTGCGGCAGCATCAGGTCGCAGGCATCGATGCTGGCGCCGTCGCACATCGCCATCGCGCGTTCGAGGATGTTTTCCAGTTCGCGCACGTTGCCGGGGAAGTCGTAGGCTTCCAGGGCCTGCCGCGCCGCCGGCAGCAGCTGGCCGATGGCGTCGCCGCTCTTGCCGGCGAGGGTCTTGAGGATGAATGCCGCCAGTTGCGGCACATCGCCGCGGCGTTCGCGCAATGGCGGCACGCGCAGCTCGATCACGTTGATGCGGTAGAACAGATCCTGCCGGAACAGCCCTTGTTCGACCAGTTGGCCGAGGTTCTTGTGGGTGGCCGAAAGAATGCGCACATCCACCGGAATCTCGTCGCGGCCACCGATCGCGCGCACCGCCTTTTCCTGGATCGCGCGCAGCAGTTTCACCTGCATGTGCAGCGGCAGTTCGGCCACTTCGTCGAGGAACAGGGTGCCGCCCTGGGCGGTCTGGAATAGGCCCTCCTTGTCGGCACCGGCACCAGTGAAGCTGCCCTTGCGATGGCCGAAGAATTCGCTTTCCATCAGCTCGGTGGGGATCGCGCCGCAGTTGACCGGCACGAACGGTCCATTGGCACGCGGGCCCTGTTCGTGGATCAGCCGTGCCACCAGTTCCTTGCCCACGCCCGATTCGCCGGCGATATAGACCGGCGCCTGGTTGCGTGCCAGTTTGGCGATGGTGGCGCGCACCTGCTGCATGGCCGCCGAATCGCCGATCAGGCGGTCGCCGGCGTCGCCGGTTTTCGAGGCCGCGCCGCCGCTGCGTTTCTCTTCGGCCAGCCGCAGGGCGGTGCGCACCAGGCCGCGCAGCATCTGGATGTCCACCGGCTTGGAGACGAAATCGAAGGCGCCGGCCTTCAACGCGTTGACCGCGGCATCGACGTTGCCGTAGGCGGTGATCATCGCCACCGGGGTATCCGGGGAGGTTTCGGCAATCAGCTCGATGATTTCCTGGCCGTTGCCGTCGGGTAGCCGCATGTCGGTGAAGCAGAGGTCGTAGCTGCGTTCGGCCAGTGCGCGGCGTGCCTCGGCGACTGTGCCTACGGCATCAACCTGAAGATCCATCCGGCCGAGCGTGATGGTCAGCAGTTCACGGATATCGCGTTCGTCGTCGATGACCAGGACGGTCTGCAGGCTCATGGCACGTCGCATGGCTGGTGGTATGACAAAGAATACCCGTCCCCGCGTTGCGGGGCAAAGGCTGTCGCCGCCGGACAGCCATGGATGCCGATGCCGATGTCGCCCGCCCGATCAAAGCGACTTGCGTTGCAGTCGCGGCTGGCCGCTGGCATCGCGGTCGACGGTGATGTCGTAGTGCCTGCCGCGGAAGCTGATGTGCCTGAGCGTCAGCGATTTCCAACCCGGCGGCAGCACCGGCGGGTAGGCCTCGACCAGGCCCTTGTCCTCGATGCGCAGGCCGGTGAGACCATAGACGAAGCTTTGCACGAAGCCGGCCGAGGTGGCCAGGATGTAGCCGGCGTTGTTGGCGACGGTCTCGGTGCGCACGTTGAACGGCGGCTTCAGGAAGCCGACCAGATTGCGCTGGATCCAGTCGCCGGTGGCTTTCCCGTTGCCCAGTTCGGCCTCGCCGACGGCGAGCATCACCATCATCATCTCGTTCGGATCGTCGCCGTGGGTCTTCAGCTCCTGCAACTGGAACGCGAAATCGTTGCGGCGCACCTGCGCCGACATCGGCAGGTCCAGGTTCGGGTACATCAGCCAGACCAGCGACGAGCCCATCCAGGTGATCTTGTCGTGCGGTACCGAGGCGTCGAAATCCCGATGGCGCTGGTTGGCCTTGTCGAACGGGATGTACATCTTCGCGGCGATCGTGGCCCATTTCGGGTCCGGCACGGCACCGACCCGTTTTGCGGCCTTGATCGCGATCCGGAGCGCCTTGCGTGCGGCGGCATTGGTGAACGAGTCGTTCGGCACGTCGTCGTAGGCCTCGTCGGGCGAGGTGACGTGCAGGATCTCGTAACGGTCCCGGGCCTTGTTCCAGGTCACCCGGCTGGTCCAGAACCGTGCGATCCCGCGGATCACCGGCCAGCCGTCCTTTTTCAGCCAGGCCTCGTCGCCGGTGGCGAGGTAGTACTGCCATTGCGCGATCGCGATGTCCGCATTGACGTGGATCTCGCGGAACACGCCGTGGGCGAAATACGGCGTGTTGTCGACGCCGGTTTGCGGGTCGGCCTCCCACGGATACATGGTGCCCTTGGCGCCGTATTGCCTGGCGCGTTCGCGCGCGGGCTGCATGGTGCGGTCGCGGAACATCACGATCGGCTTGGCACGCTCGGGATGCAGCAGCAGCAGGGCGGGGAACACCCAGGAGTCGCTGTCCCAGAACGCGTGACCGGCATAACCGGGCGTCAAGGCGCAGGCGCCCATCGGCCAGGCGGTACCGACGGTGGTGTTGGACAGCAGGTAGTACAGGTCCGAATGCACGGCCTGCTGCACCTTCGGATCGCCGTCGATCACGATGTCGGCCTTCCACAGGTCGTTCCAGGCGGCGACATGGCGGGCGAGCAGGCGGTCGAAGCCGGTCCTGCGCGCGGTCTCGGCGAGGGCAAGGTCCGCTTTCGCGTCGCCACCCCAGTCCTGCCGGGATGCGGCGATGTACTTGGTGAAGGTGTAGGTCGTGCCTTTGCGCAGGTTGGCGACGAGGTTCAGCGACAGCTTGTAGGGCCCCTTCTCCAGCTTCACGCTTTCGACCGCAAGCCCGCTCGGCAGGCCGATCGCGGCCGCTTCGGCCATGCGCAGGCCCTGCACGGCCTGGCCGTCCAGCCACAGCGTCAGCTGTTTGGCATTCCCGTCGCTGGATACGATGCGGGTATAGCCCGGATACCACACCGCGGCGCGATCCGGCGTCGGCACCGGCTTGTTGTCGAGGTTCTGGCCGCTGGCAATCACCGCGGCGATCATTTCGTCGCCGGTCATGCTGCCGATCGGGAAACGCGGCTGGTGCTGCGACCACAGGCGGATCGGAAAGGTCAGCTGCACCTTGCCGTCGAAATGCGGTGTGATCGAGATCTGCGTGGCGGCAAGGTGATGATCGGCCTGGCTGACGAAGGTGGTGACCTTCACGTCCGTCGCCTTGTTGGCGTACACGAAGCGGTAGCTGGTCGACAGCGTGCCGTCATGCATGTTCAGCGTCTGCGCGTAGTCGACGAAGATCTTCTTGTCCAGTCGGGTCGAGTCGAGCCAGCCGCCACCGGGGTTGTAGTCGATTTCGCTCCAGCCGGGAATCGCCGCGGGGCGCGAAATGTCGCCCTTCGTGTAGTCCATGAACGCGACCATGTAGCCGGGGGCGGCTTCGGTGCCGCGCGGCGAGGTCATGGTCGAGAAATAGCCGTTGGCCAGATAGCCCGGGAAGTAGCTGCCGAAATTCTTCGACGTCGCGGTGAGCAGGAAGCCAGCAGCCTGTCGGACTTTGCTCGGCCGGGCTGCGAATCCGTCTGTGCGGTCCATATTTCCGCCGCTTCGCCGACCCATAGCACCACTATGGGCCGACGAAACGTCGAAAATCTGTCCTCGCACAGCCGAATTCTCGCCTCGACCAGCAAAGCCC
>DATKVA010000019.1:0-36468 GCA_035530315.1 Rhodanobacter sp.
AGGCCAAAAGCGCACCATCGTGATGGTCAGCATGCCTTCCGAACCATGGTCGGCTTCCTCGGTCGATCATCTTCCATCGCATCGGGGCTCCGGCGAGAAGATGGCATCGGCAAAAGTTTCTGTGGCCCACGCTCCTAGGAGCCTGTCGGGCTTTGGTGGTCGAGGCGAGAATTCGGCTGTGCGAGGACAGATTTTCGACGGTTCGCCGGCCCATGGTGGTTCCATGGGCCAAGAAGCGGCGGGAATCTGGACCGCACAGACGGATTCGCAGACCGACCGACCAAAACCCGACAGGCTCCCAGATCTGGATGCAGCGCCGCACCGAAGCGGCGAAGCCGGCGGCTGATTAGTTAGCAGCGTGTCGGGGAATCTCGAATGACCTCGATGTGCGGAAGCGAACTTGTAGGAGCGCGGGTTAGGTCTTCGGCTCCAGCGCCTTGGCGCGTTGCCACAGTTGTTCCTGTTCGGCCAGCGTGCGCTCGCCGAATGCGCCGCCGTCGGCGACGGCCAGTTGTTCCATCAGCCGGAAGCGCCGCTCGAACTTCGCGTTGGCGTGACGCAGTGCGCGCGAGAAATCGACACCGGCATGCCGCGCCAGATTCACCATCACGAACAGCACGTCGCCGATCTCGTCCTCGAGCCGCGCCGGGTCCGCGCCGGCGGCAAACTCGGCACGCACCTCCTCGATTTCCTCGGCCAGCTTGGCCAGCACCGGTTGCGGATCGGGCCAGTCGAAACCTGTACCGGCGGCGCGCTGCTGCAGTTTCAGCGCACGCTTCCATTCCGGCAGGCCCGACGAGATGCCGGCCAGCGCGCTGGTGTCGTGCGGCTCGCCGCGGCCGGCGCGTTCGGCAGCCTTGATGTCGTCCCAGGCCTGCCGCTGCGCCGCGGCATCGGCATAACGCACCCCATCGAACACGTGCGGGTGACGCCGGCGCATCTTGCTGCTGATCGCATGCACGACATCGGCGAAGTCGAATCGCCCTGCCTCCTCGGCCATCCGCGCGTGAAACACCACCTGCAGCAGCAGATCGCCCAGCTCGTCGCGCAGATCGTCGAAATCGCCGCGATCGATCGCATCGGCCACTTCATAGGCCTCCTCGATGGTATACGGCGCGATCGAGGCGAAATCCTGCTGCACGTCCCACGGGCAACCGTGCGCAGGATCGCGCAGGCGCGCCATGATGGCGAGCAGGTCGTCGAGGCTGTAGCGCGTTGCGTCGGTCATGCCGCGTCGGATTCCATCAGTACGGGGCACGCCCGCGACAACCTTCACCAAATCAATCTTGTGTCGCCGCCTGCCATCGCGCGGCCCAGTCGACGCTGGTGTCGCCCACCGCGATGAACTCGGGGTTGAGCAGCGACTCGCCGCGGTTGTAGCTGAAAGCCCGGCCCTGCAGATCCATCACCGCGCCGCCGGCTTCCTGCAGCACGCACTGCGCGGCGGCGGTATCCCATTCGCTGGTGGGGCCAAGGCGCAAATAGACGTCCGCATCGCCGCGTGCGATCAGGCAGAACTTCAACGAGGAACCCAGCGGCACGCGCTGGTAGTCCGCGCCCAGCAATCCCCGCATCATGGAATCCTGCAGGCTGCCGTGCGAACGGCTGCCGGCCAGCACCGGCGGCCTGGCCAGCCCACGCACATGCAGGCGCTGCCAGTCGCCGCCGGCCTGCGCCTGCAGCCATGCGCCGTGGCCTTGCGCGGCGACGTACAGCTCGCCGGTGACCGGCGCCAGCACCACGCCCAGCACGGACTGGTGATTGTCGATCAACGCGATGTTGACGGTGAATTCGCCGTTGCGTTTCACGAACTCGCGGGTGCCGTCGAGCGGATCGACCAGCCAGTAGCGCGACCATTGCCGGCGCTCGGACCACGGCAGCGTGCCGGCCTCCTCGGACAGCACCGGCAGCGCCGGATCCAGCGCAGCAAGGCCGGCCAGGATAACGTGCTGGGCGGCCAGATCGGCGGCGGTCAACGGCGACGCATCGGCCTTGGTGTGCACCGCGAAATCGCTGTGGTAGATCGCCAGGATCGCCTCGCCGGCGGCGCGTGCGATGTCCCCGACCTGTCGGGTCAGTTCCGGCATCGTGCTCATGTCCGCTGAAAGCGCCCGGCGAGATATTCGCGTGCCATGAACAGTGCTGCTATCGAGCGGCCTTCGGTCACGTCATCGCGCCCCAGCAGGGTGTGCAGTTCGGCCATCTTCCAGGGCACCACCTCGAGCTCCTCCGGCTCGTCGCCGACCAGACTTTCCGGATACAGATCCTGCGCCAGCACCACATGCGCCATGTGCGTCATGTAGGCCGGCGACAGCGACAGGTTGTGCAGGATCTTCAGCCGGTGTGCGCCGTAGCCGACCTCTTCCTTCAGCTCGCGCTCGGCGCCCTGCTCGGCGGTCTCGTCCTGATCCAGCCGGCCTTTCGGCAATCCCAGTTCATAGCGGCCCACGCCGGCACCGTATTCGCGCACCAGCAGCACGGTATCGTCGTCCAGCATCGGCACGATGATCACGGCGCCGAGTCCGCTGCCCTTCAGACGCTCGTAGGTGCGGCGCACACCGTTGGAAAACTCCAGATCGAGCTGCTCGACACGCAGGAAATCGCTGTCGATGACGTCTCGCGTGGCATGGACGATGGGTAGTTTGCGCATCCGCCCATTCTAACCTCTGCGCGCACCGCCTCGCCCGGGCCGTGCCGGCGGCGCTTCCCTGCATGCCACCCTCGAACCACTCCGCACGTGTGCGTATGCACATCGGACCACCCCCATCATTTCGCTTGAACATGTGGCACAAGGTCACCTCGCAATTCTGCAATGCACAACACAATCCACTGATATTCCATGTTTTTTTGTTGACCTTGCCGGAATCACACGGACATACTCCGGCGTACGGGAGACGTGGCAGGCAGGGGCAAAGGGGCGCTTGCGATCGTCGTCGCGTGTCACTGACATCCAACGTACAAAGGGGAATTTCATGCGCATCTTGCCAGCCGCATTGCGGACTGCCGTGGCCATACTGTTGCTCTCGTTCGCGCTGTCGGGCACGGCGCGGGCCGGTTCCGGCAGCGGCTACACGCAAACCCGGTATCCGATCGTGCTGGTTCATGGGCTGTTCGGCTTCGATCAACTGTTCGGCAGCGTCGACTACTGGTACGGCATTGCCGACGGGCTGCGCAGCGGCGGCGCCACCACGTATGTCGCCCAGGTCAGTCAGCTCGGCGACGAAGTGACCCGCGGCAACCAGTTGATTGCGCAACTGGAGAGCCTGCAAGCGATCTACGGCTACCGCAAGTTCAACCTGATCGGCCACAGCCAGGGTGGCCTGACGATCCGTTACGTTGCCGCCGTACGCCCGGACCTGGTCGCCTCGGTCACCAGCTTCGGCACACCGCACACTGGGAGTGCGGTGGCTGACGGCATCATCGTGCTGGCCCCGGCCGGCTCGGTGCAGCGCTGGCTGGCGGTCAATTTTGCGACGGCGCTGGGCAACCTGATCAACACCTTCTCCGGCGGCAACGATCCGCAGAACGCCCTCGATGCGCTGGAGCAGTTGTCCAGTGGCGGGGCCGCCCAGTTCAATGCGCAGTTTCCGAACGGAATGCCGACCTCACCCTGCGGTTCCGGTGCGGGCCTGGTCAATGGCATCCGCTACTATTCCTTCGGCGGCACCTCGCCGGTGACCAACCTGATCGATCCCTCCGATGCACTGCTGGCCGCCGGCAGCCTGTTTTTCGACGGCAGCGCGAATGACGGCCTGGTCGGTCGCTGCTCCAGCCACTGGGGCACGGTGATCCGCGACAACTACGGCTGGAATCATCTGGACGAAATCAACCAGCTGTTCGGCCTGCGCGGATGGTTTTCGGCCGATCCGGTCGAGGTCTATCGCAGCCAGGCGAACCGTCTCAAGGGCCTGGGCCTGTGATCCCACGCCGCCACTTCGGGTTGGTGCCCGGCTTGGCGGCGCTTGTTTGCGCAGGGCTGCTGATCGGGTATTTGCGGCCTTCCCTGCCGCCGGGCGCGGTCCACCGCCAACACGCGGCAGCGACGATCACCGTACCGACGGCAGCAGCATTCGCCGCCGAACCGGCTCCCGCTTCCGTGCCCCTGCGCGATCCGGAGCGCGCGCTGCGCGAGGGTTCTTTGCGTGGCACGCTAGCGGATGGCGGCGTCAGCACCGGTTTCGGCGGTCGCCTGAAACCCGATCTCGCGCTGCGAAGGCTGTTCGACTATTACCTCACCCTGCTCGGCGAAACCGATCTGCGCGGCATCCGCCAGTTGCTGCACGGGGACCTGTTGCACCGTCATCTCGACGAGCCGCTGGCCGAAGAGGTCATGCAGACTTTCGATCGCTACGTCCGCTATCAGCAGGCGGCCGCCGAACTGGCCAACCAGCCCGGCCTGCCGCTGGACGCGCAGTTCGCGCGCGTGGATGCCCTGCGCCGGCAGATGCTCGGCGACACGCTGGCCGAGGCGTTCTACGGTGCCGGGCAGGCGTCGCAACAGCAGTTGCTGCAACGGCTCGCGATCGACGCCGGACACAAGCTGTCCGCCACGGAAAAGGCCCGGCAGTTGCAGGCGCTGGACGCCGCCCTGCCTGCCGCCGAACGCGAGGCACGCGCCCAGGCCAGCATCGGCGATCTGGTGCAGCAACAGACCGCAGTGCTCGACGAGACCCATGCCGACCCGGCCACGCGCTATGCCGAGCGTGCGCAGACATGGGGCGATGCGGCCGCGCAGCGGCTGGCGCAACTGGATCAACAGCGCGCCCAATGGCAGGCGCGGCTGGATGCCTACGCTCAGCAGCGTCGGCGTATCCGCGCGAATGACGCACTCGACGCGCGACAACGGCAGGTGGCGCTGCTGCAATTGCTGCATGACAGTTTTCATGGTCCCGAGCGGATCCAGGTACAGGCGATGCAATACGGCACGCTGCCCGGCACGACCGTACGGTGATCGACGACAAGCCCTCAGCGGCGCAGCCGGCGTAACGCCTGTTCGTGTATCGCCGGCGTGCCGGCCAGCACGCTGCGCGTATCCAGCGTCAGCGCCGCTCCATCCAGGTCGGTGAAGACGCCACCGGCCTCGCGCACGATCACCGCCAGTGCGGCGATATCCAGGATGTTCACGTCCGACTCGATCACCAGGTCCAGGCTGCCGCGTGCCAGCAGGTGGTAATGGCAGAAGTCGCCGTAGCCGCGAATCCGGTTGCTGTCGCGGATCAGCGCCCCAAGCGCAGCCCAGCGGGCATCGGCGGTCAAGGTCCGGATATTGCCGATGGAAATCGATGCCTCGCCGATCGCCGCGGTATCCGCCACCTGCACGCGCTCGCCATCGAGCCACGCACCGCGCCCGCTGCTCGCCCACATCGTCTCGCCGAAGATCGGTGCGCTGGAGACGCCGAGGATCAGTGCATCGCCATCCATCAAGGCGATCTGGGTGGAGAAGAACGGCGTGCGTCGCACGAAACTCTTGGTCCCGTCGAGCGGGTCGACCAGCCACAGCAAGCCGCCGCGCTCACCTTCCTGGCCGAACTCCTCGCCGTAGATCGATGCCTGCGGCAGCGCCGCCTGCAGGATCTGCCGGATCGCACGCTCGGCTTCGCGGTCGGCGATGGTGACCGGGGTGGCGTCGGCCTTGATCTCCACCTCTACACCGCGTCGCCAGTAATGCCGGATCACTTCGGCGGCGGCGGCCGCGGCCTCGCGTGCGGCGGCCAGGGCCGTTACGGTGATGTCAGTCGTCATGGAATTTTCCGCGTCCTGGTTTGCGGTGGTTCCGGCATGCTGCCGGCCAGGCCACCGCTGCGATGAACATGCACGGCGCCGTCGGCATCCGGTGATCCCAACCCGGTCAGCCAGCGGCGCAGCGAAGGGTCAGTCTGCCGCGGGCGCAGCGTCGCGTCCACCCGCCAGCCCAGCGGACTGAGTTGCAGCGTGCCGTCGACCCGCAGCGGGCCATGGCCGTCGTCATGCAGTTGCACCTCGATCACCCCGCTGTGCGCCTGCGCGTCGGCATCCAGATCGCCCAGCGCCACGTCGCCATCGCGCGTGCGCATGACCACATGCCGGCACTGCGCATGCGCCTGCAATTGCAGCGGCCAGCCGCCTTGCAGCAAGGCATGCCCGATGGTCAGTTGCAGCTCGCCGCGTGGCTGGCCCAGCGGCGACGCCGCGCGTGGCCCCAGTGCGGCCAGATCGATGCGCGCGCTTACTTTGTGCCATGCGATGCGGCCGTCCGGGAGACGCTGCATCGTGCCGGAGAAATCACCTTGCGGCCCCTTGAAATCCAACTGCGACTGCAGCTTCCCGAGCAACAGCCGCCGCGACAACTGCCAGTGCAGTTGCCCCAGATGCCCGCCATCGGCAGTGCGCACGTCATCGGCCCGGCCCTCCCACAGCAGACCATGCACCTGTCGCAGACGCACGCCATGCAGATGCGGCCCGACCCACGGCAGCGCCCAGCGTGCCGGCAGGAACCACAGCAGCGACGCCACGGCGATCGCCAGCACACCGATGCCGATCAGGCTGTTTCGCAGGTACTTCAAACGTCGATTCCCGGGATGATTCTGCAAGGTCGACTTGAGCGTCGACGGCCGAGCGCCGATGATAGCCGGATGATGACGAACGCAAACCGCAACGCCGCGCTCGCCGCGCGCGACCTCAGGCACGTGTGGCACCCGTGCACGCAGATGCACGATCACGAAAGCGTACCGATGGTGCCGATCGTGCGCGGCGAAGGCGCGTGGCTGATCGATGCCGACGGCCATCGCTACCTGGACGGCATCAGCTCGTGGTGGACCAACCTGTTCGGCCATGCCAACCCGCGCATCGCCGCCGCGCTGGCCGAGCAGGCACGCACGCTCGAGCACGTGATCTTTGCCGGTTTCACCCACGAACCGGCGATCGAGCTGGCCGAGGAACTGGTGCGCATCACGCCGCCGGGGCTGGACCGGGTGTTCTATGCCGACAACGGCTCGGCGGCGATCGAGGTGGCCCTGAAGATGAGCTTCCACTACTGGCTCAACCAGGGCCATGGCGAGAAAACCCGCTTCATTGCGCTAAGTGGCAGCTATCACGGCGAGACGCTGGGCGCGCTGTCGGTAAGCGACGTGGCGTTGTATCGCAAGACCTACGCGCCGCTGCTGTTGACGCCTTTCCTGACTCCCTCACCGGACAGTTACGAAGGCGAACCCGGCGAAAGCCCCGCACAGGTCGCGGCACGCCGGCTGCGGGATCTGCGTGAATTGCTGGAACGCCACGCGCATGAGACCTGCGCGGTGATCGTCGAGCCGCTGGTGCAGTGTGCCGGCGGCATGCGCATGTATCACCCCGATTACCTGACCGGCCTGCGTGCCCTGTGCGACGAGTTCGACGTGCATTTCATCGCCGATGAAATTGCGGTGGGCTTCGGTCGCACCGGCACCCTGTTCGCGTGCGAGCAGGCGCTGGTGGCGCCCGACTTTCTATGCCTGTCGAAGGGACTCACCGCCGGCTTCCTGCCGTTGTCGGCAGTGCTCACGACCGACCGGATCTACCGGGCTTTTTACGCCGAATACAACGCCGGCAAGGCGTTCCTGCACTCGCACAGCTATACCGGCAACCCGCTGGCCTGCCGGGTGGCGCTGGAGACGCTGGCGATCTTCCGCGATGAGCCGGTGCTGGAGCGCAACCGGGCGCTGGCCGCTCATCTCGCCATGCGGCTGGAGCCGCTGCGCGGGCACCCGCATGTGGCCGACGTGCGTCAGACCGGCATGATCGCGGCGGTCGAACTGGTCGCCGACAAGGCCAGCCGGCGTCCGTTCCCGGCGTCCGAGCGACGCGGCCTGCGCGTCTATCTGCATGGCCTGCAGCACGGCGTGCTGCTGCGCCCGCTCGGCAATGTGGTGTACTTCATGCCGCCGTATGTGGTGACCGAACAGGAGATCGATCTGCTGGTCGCCGCGGCTGTCGCCGGCATCGAGCTTGCCGTGAAGGGTTGAACGTCACCGATGCCGCAGGTGGCGCGGCGCGGAACCCGTGGTACGGAATTCAGTGCCCGATGCTGATCCTGGGATCGAGCATCTGCAACGCGTGGGCCGTATCCGTGGCGCCGGTGCGCTGCAGTTCGTCCCCGCTGTAACTTTGACCCGGCAACGGCAGGCACCGGCCTTTCCTGGCCCGGATCAGGCTGCCGGTCTGCTGCAGGCAGTTGCGGTCGCCGGGCTTGATCAACTGGCGCTCATCATTTTTCTGGCTGGCATGGACGGCGCTCGCCGGTTTCGGGTTCTGCGCGATGGCGCTCGCATTGATGCCCAGTCCGGTCAGCAGGGCGAACATGGCAATGGGTAATCTGGACATGTCGGTAACCTCGGTCGCGCCCCTGGGGGGCTTCTCGAATGCTGCGCCTGTCGCCTGCGAGAGGCAAGGCACGGTGCCCGACCGTCTCGCGGGCATTCAGCTTGCCGCCACGCCGGTACGGCATGAATCCGGGAGCCCGCCACGCTCGGGTATGCTTGTGTTTTTGCCGCCCGCTGCCGCATGCGCAATATCCGTCTCCATGTCGACTTGCCGCTTGCCGTCGGCGCCGAACTGCCGTTGCCGGCGCAAGCCGCCGAACACGCCACCCGCGTGCTGCGCCTGGTGGCGGGCGATCCGCTCACGCTGTTCAACGGCGACGGCTGCGACTACCCGGCCAGCATCCTCACACTGAGCAGGCGCGAAGTTGTCGTGCTGGTGCAGGCGCGGCAGGTTGCGGACAATGAATCGCCGCTGGCGCTGACGCTGGCACAAGGGGTCGCGCGCGGCGACAAGATGGACCTGATCGTGCAGAAGGCGACCGAACTCGGCGTGGTGCGCATCGTGCCGCTGCTGACCGAGCGTGCGGAAGTGAAGCTGGATGCGACGCGTGCGGAAAAGCGGCTGCTGCACTGGCGCGCGGTGGCGGCCAGCGCCTGCGAACAGAGCGGCCGCGCATGCTTGCCCGAGATCCGTCCGGCCTTGCCGTTGGCGGCCTGGCTGGACGGTCTTGTCGAAGACGGGGCGCTGCGGCTGGCCTTGCTGCCGCAAGCCACACAGTCTGCGCGTGAATTGCGCTTCACGACGGCCGCCGGCCTCCTGGTCGTCGGGCCGGAGGGCGGGCTGGGCGAGCGCGATGTTGCTGCGCTGACGCTGGCGGGCTTCGGCGGGTTGCGACTGGGGCCGCGCATCCTGCGCACGGAAACCGCGGGATTGGCCGCACTGGCAGCGTTGCAGGCGCTGCACGGCGACGGTTAGAGGCGGCAGCACAGGGCCTGCAGCCACAACGCTCGCCATACGCCCTTGACCGCCATGAAAACCCACGACGCACAGCCACCCTGCCCGAGGGGCTGCCGTGCCGATGCCGGTTGGTTGAGCAGGAACCAGCGCGGGCGGTCAGCCTGCCACGCCAGAAGACTCGGATGCATCGTCGGGCGCAGGCGATTGCGTCAGGTCCGCGTCATCCATCAATCCCAGCAGTTCGGTTTCGATCCATTCCAGATCGGGGATCATCGCGACGTCGTCGCGCACCAGCACTTGCGCACGGACGCCGGGCGGAAGCGTGCTGCCGTCGTGGGTGGGAATGATCAATTCGGCGTTCAACGTAGTCAGCCGCGGAAAGCCCTGCGTCAGGACGGCGATGAACGGCAGTTTCGGATTGCCGCCCAGTGCCTTGAAGACGGCCACGCGCACGCTCAATTCGGCGTCACCTTCTTCGGCACCGGTCAGACGCGTGAACGACACCAGCGGCACGCGCCAGCCACGCCATGCAATACGGCCCAGCAACCAGTCGGGGGCGCCCGCCACCGGCTCGGGTGCGCTGCGGGTAATCACCTCGGCAATGCTGGCATTGGGCAGCAGCAGGCGCAGATTGCCCACCGGCACCAGCACGCAGCGAATTTCACGCGGCAACGGAAGATCGCTCATGGAAACACCTCGATCAGGTGCGCCGCCAGTTCGTGCGGCGTACCGGAAAAACTGACCAGTCGTTCGGCGAAGATTCCGCTGACCATGTCAGAAAAATGCTCGCCTGACGACGACTCTACCCATACCTGGCCGCCGCGATCATGGATCGCCTGCGCGCCGGCGACGGCATCGGTGGAACGCCCGGCAAAGACGATCGCCAGCGCATCACGGCCGAAGGCATTGGCCGCCATGCTCAAGGTGGCATCGATCGACGGATCCTGTATCGCGCCGTCCCCCTGCACCGTGATTTCGATGCTACCGTCGCGACGCAATCGCACATGCTGGCCGGCCGACATCACCAGCACCTCGCCTGCGCGGGCCACACCCGCGTGCTCGGCCAGTCGCACCGGCAACGCGCAGTGAGCAGACAGTTCTTCCACCAGTGCCGTAGCGGACTGGTTTCCCAGGTGCTGGGCATGCAAAAAAGTCAACCGGGTGCTCGCCGGCAGCCCCGCCAGAAAACCGCAGACGGAATCCATGCTGTCGACCGCCGCACCCAGCAACACGATGCGGTTCAGCGCGCCACCGAGTTCATCGAGCATCATCTCGTTGGCAGGCTGCTGATACTGTTGGGGCGCAACGGCCTCTTCCAGCGAGACCAACTCCAGATTCAGCACGGGCCTGACATCCGGCGCGACCTGTTCGACGTCCGGCGCGAGAAAATCGGCGGCACTCATTTTCTTGACCCCGAAAGCGGCGGGATCGGGTTTTTCGGCAGCCACGTGCCCGGCTTCGGCTGCCAGCGTTTCATCATCGGCCAGCAGCGCCCAGTCATCGGGCGCGCGTGGAGGAGTGACCAGACTGGCGGACGGGATGGCGTCGATGTCGGTGTCGGACAGTGGCGCGAGCGGGGTCTCGGCCAGCAGCGGAACCGACCGATGGTCGAGCTGGGACACGCTCGAGTCGATGGTCGACTCCGCGCTCGACTCGATGCTCGACTCGATGCTCGACTCCGCGCTCGACTCCTGGGCGGGCGCGTCCGGAGGGATCTGCTCGACATCGCGCGATCCGGTCTGGTCCGAGCGCCCCACATCAGCGGTTGGCTCGGTCACCCCGAAAGTGCCATCGTGCAGCGGCGGCGGTTCGCTGCCGTCGGCGTAGCGCAGGCCCGGTCCGGAGGTTTCCTCCGCGTTGTCCTGCAACCCGCCGGTGGCCAGCAGGGCTTCCAGTTCGGCCTCCAGGTTTTCCGAATCGGCGCTGCTCATCTGCTCGCGCTGTCCGTCATCATCGTCGGCAGGTTCCGGCAGAACCTGGTCCAGCGGATAGGGCTCCGCTTCCGCCTCGGTCGCTGCAGCGGCCTCGGTCGACGCGGCCACATCGAACGTTTCGGTCGAGGCCTCGTTCGTCGCATCGACCGGTGCGTGCTCTCGCGCTCCCGCGGCGTGCGGTATCTCGATACCCCGGGCATCGTGCGGGCGCGGCGGGTCGACGTCGCCGACCGCCAGCACCTTCAGCGCCAGATGACGGGCCCAGCGGGCACGATCCCAACCGGCCAGCGCACGACTTGCCTGGGCATCGTTGAAAACCACACGCGGATGATCGCCGTCGATCACCTCGTACAACTGATCCAGCGCGTCGTCGCCCGTGTCGTCCAGATTGACCACCAGCACTTCGGCGCCCAGCTCCTGCAGCAGCTCGCGGCTGAAGCTCGATATGCCACCCTCGTGGACAATCCGTGCACCGCGGTCACGCAGTGCGTCGCGCAATTGGCCCCCCAGCTCGGTGTCGTCGAACAGCAGCACGACCGCCAGTGCCGGATCAGTCATGGCCGAGTTCCAGCAAGGCCCGCTGTTCCAGCACTTCACCGATCTGCAGCAGCAGGTCGGCCTCCTGGTATGGCTTGCCGAGATAGCGATCCACACCGATGTCGAACGCCCGTTGCCGGTGTTTTTCGCCACTGCGCGAGGTGATCATGATGATCGGCACGTCGCGCAGCCGCGGATCGGCCTTCATCTGGGTCGCCAGCTCATAGCCGTCCATGCGCGGCATCTCGATGTCCAGCAGCATCAGATCCGGCACGCGCTCATGCAGTTTCTCCAGCGCATCGATACCATCCTTGGCGGTGCCGACTTCGTATTCGTGGCGCTCCAGCACCCGGGTGGTGACCTTGCGCATGGTGATCGAATCGTCCACCACCATGACCAGCGGCCGCACCCGCACTTCCTCGACCACCGGTGCCTGCACCGCGCTGAGACCGTCGGCCAGGCGCTGCTGGCGGCGCGCGACGCCATGGCGCACCAGCGGTGCCAGGTCCAGAATGATCAGCACCGAACCGTCGCCCATGATGGTCGCACCGAGCAGGCCCGGCACCGAGCTGATCTGCGGGCCGACCGACTTGACCACGATCTCGCGCGAGCCCAGCACCGCGTCGATCCGAATGGCCGCCCGCAGGTCGCCAGCGCGAGTCAGCAGCAGGGGTTGCTGCTCGCCCTCATCCAGCAGCCCTGGTGGCAGGCCCAGCAACTCGGCCAGATCATGGATGCCGTACTGTTCATTGCCATACTCGAACGACGGGTCGTCCTCGGTCAGCCGCGCGGCCAGCTCGTCCGGGTTGACCCGTGCCACGCCCTGCACCGATGTCATCGGGATCGCGAACGTCGCCTCGCCGATGCGCACCAGGATGGCCTGGGTCACCGCGAGGGTGAATGGCAGGCGCAGCACGAAGGTAGTGCCCTTGCCCTGCTCCGACTCGATCGACAGCGAACCACCGAGTTGCTTGATCTCGTTCGCCACCACGTCCATGCCGACGCCGCGGCCGGCCAGCTGGGTAATCTTGCTGGCCGTGGAGAAACCCGGCTGGGCGATCAGCGAAAGCAGCTGATGCTCGGTGGGCCGGGCATCCGCGCGCAACAGCCCGCGTTCCACGCCACGCTTGCGAATCGCCTCGCGATCCAGTCCGCGGCCATCGTCGCTGACCCGGATCACCACCTCGGTGGCTTCGCGTGCCACCCGGATACGCACCGAACCTTCGGCCGGCTTGCCGGCCTTGCGACGTTCGGCCGGGGTTTCGATGCCATGCGCGATGGCGTTGCGCAGCATGTGCTCGAACGGCGCCTTGATGCGGTCGAGCAGGTTGCGATCCATTTCGCCGTGCGCACCATCGACATACAGCTGGGCGCTCTTGCCTTCCTCCTGCGCGGCCTGGCGCAGGGTACGGCGCAGGTTGGGCACCATCGTGTCGAACGGCAGCATGCGCGTGCGCAGCAAGCCATCCTGCAGTTCCGTGCTGACTCGCGACTGCTGGATCAACAAGGTCTCGGCCTGCCGGGTCAGTTCGTCCAGCATGTTCTGGATCGACACCAGATCGGAGACCGACTCGGCCAGCGCTCGCGAATACTGCTGCAACTGCGAGTAGCGATCGAGTTCCAGCGGGTCGAAGGCGGTCAGGCCGGCTTCGCGATGTTCGCGCTGGAAACGCGCGATGATCTGGGCCTCGGTCTCGATCTCCAGCATGCGCAGCTGGCTGCGCAAACGTGCGACGGTCTGTTCCAGCTCGACCAGGTTGAAGCGGTAACCCGCCACCTGCTGTTCCAGCCGCGAACGATAGATCGCCACTTCGCCCGCGTGGTTGACGAGGCTGTCGAGCAGGTCGGCACGAACCCGGATCTGCTCCTGGGACGAATGGGCCTCCTCTTCCATCTCGGGCAACAAGTCGGGCAGGTCCGTCGTGCCACCCGCCCTGCCGGCGGCTGGCCGGGTCGGCAGCTTGGCTACCGGCTCCAGCTTGCGTGCCGGCATGGCAGCGGCAGCCAGTTCCGCGTCGTCCGTCAGCGCCGTCTCTCCGGCCAGGGCCAGCAACTGGTCGATCGCCCCCTGCGGATAGTCGACTGTCTCGCCTTGCGACACATGCTGGGCCATGGCGTGCAACAGATCGAAGCTCGACTCCATCGCTGCAATCAGCTGGACAGCCCGGGCCTTGTCGGTCACCGGTTTTTCAAGGAGGGTTTCGATGGCATGGGCCAGGTCGCCCACCTGCATCAAGCCGGTAATCCTCGCACCGCCCTTGAGCGTATGCAGATCGCGCTGCAACTCGGCCACATACGACAACTCGGTCGGCTCGTCATGCCACTGCGCCAGAATGCCATCGGCGTGATCGAGGATTTCGCGCGCTTCGTCGATGAATACCTCAAGCAGATCGGCATCGATCTGACCTGAGCCGGCCGTGACGGGAACCTCCGCAGGCACCGGTTCGGTCTCGATTTCCTCGACCGCATGGTTGGCAGCAGCAGCCTGTTCGGCGGCGCGTTCCTGTTCCTTGGCGGCCTGCTCGGCGGCAGCGCGTTCCGCCGCAGCACGCTCGGCGGCAGCTTGTTCGGCCGCAGCTTGCTCGGCGGCAGCCTGTTCGGCCGCAACTTGCTCGGTGGCAGCCTGCTCCGCCGCAGCCTGTTCGACGGCAGCCTGTTCCGCCGCAGCCTGCTCGGCAGCAGCTTGTTCCGCCGCTGCCTGCTCGGCGGCAGCCTGTTCTTTCGCCGCCTTTTCCTCAGCGATCTTCTCGGCAGCAGCTTGCTCGGCAGCAGCGGTTTCAGGCTCGAATGCGCCCAGCGCATGGGCCAGCTCGGCCTCGAACTGACCATGCAGCGCATCGTCTTCATCAGCCACCTGTGCATCGGCAGCGGCTGCCTCTGCCATGCCGATGCCCGGCAGCCCGTTCACGGCCGCATCGTCGCCATCGCCGACTGCGTGCGCGGCAACCTCGCCCGGACCAGGCTCATACACGACATGCGCCACCTGCGACTCGGGGTAGTCTTCCCGCATGGCAATGATTTGCGCCGTGAGCGCGTCCACCTCCGGCAACTGCGGGTGTTCGACATCGAACTGCGACATCACATGATCGACGACATCGACCATCTGGCCGAGCAGCTTCACACCCTCGGACGACAACGGCACGTTGGCTGCACGCAGCCGTTTGAACAGCCCTTCCAGCGGTGACAGCAGCTGCGTCAGCAGCGGAATGTCGACCATCGCGATGGCGCCGTGCAGGGTATGCACGGCACGCAGCAGGGGCTCGCCGATCGGCAATTCATCATCGCAACCGTGGATCGCCGCACGGATGGTTTGCAGATACTGGGCAACCTCGCTGCGCAGTATTTCCAGCAGCACCGGATCGACCGCCGGCAACGCCGGTAATGCCAGCGAATCTGCGGGCGCGGGTTCGCCGATCTGGCTCGACGCGATGCTGAGTACATCGGTCAGACCTGCTTGCGGAATGGCCTGCGCATCTGCCTCCAGACGCGAAATGCGTCGGCGCACGACACGGCGAACGGTTTCCGTGGCGGTCGATACGTGATCTTCCACCCGCGCCTGGTGGCCGGCCGTCAGCAACTCGGCGGTCCGCATGATGGCGCTGAGCGGCGCACTCGGCGCCCCCTTGCCCTTCAACGCGGCAAGCAGCCCGGGCAACGCGTCGATCGCATGCCGCACCAGCGCCTGCACTCCCTCGTGCGGCTGGATGGTGTTGTCGAGTACGCGATTGAGCATGTCCTCGACTTTCCAGGCGAACTCGCCCAGCACGCCCGCCCCGACCAACCGGCCCGAACCCTTCAGGGTATGGAACGAACGGCGGATGCCGGTCAGCAGGGAAATTCTGCTCGGGTCGGCCAGCCACACTTTCTCGGCTTGCTGGAGATTGTCGATTTCCTCCTGCATCTCCTCCAGGAATATTTCGCGAATCTCGTCGTCGATGCCTTCGGCATTGGCGTTGAAGGCGGTGTTGGCCGCCAACGGATCGCGCACCGGCACCTGCTCGAAGACATCCTCCTCGACCTCGATCCATTCATCGCCCGAGCCCTGCCAATCGCCGCCCGACGGCAGGGGCGGCGAGGTCACTTCGGTCGGAGTCAAGCGCAATCCATCGAGATTCTGGACCGGCCCGGGATGGTCCCTGCTCTCGCCGACGAAAAGATCCGCACTATCGGCACCGGGCAGCACGCTGACTGGTTCGTCCAGTTCCGGATGCTGCTCGTCCGCGATACCGGCATCGGTCTGAACCGGTACGCCTGCGGCGGGCGCGCGCGAAGGCAATGCCCTGGCGATGGCCAGCGGCCAGTAGCCAAGCTGGCCCAAGCTGTGTTCGGCCACATCGAGGATATGATCCAGCCCGCCACGATGCTCGCGCGCGGCCTCGAGGTAGTACTCCAGCGCAGCAATCGCGTCGGCCAGGTGATCCATCTGGGCGCCGCTGGGTATGCGCTGGTCATCCAGCAATTCATAACCGATGAAACGGCCCACGCCTTCGGCCAGTTCTGCCGGGCGCGGCAGGGACAGCATGCGCATGGCGCCGGCAACCTCGTCCATCAGCACCGGCGAGCCGGCCAGACGGCCATGCTCCCAACCGGATTCGACGAAAGCGACGATCGCGTCCTTCACCTTGACGGTATTGCTGATCGCTTCCTGCATCAACGTGGTGACGACACCCAGTGCCTCGCTGCGCGGCAGTCCGTGGGAGATAGTCCCTGCAGCGGACTCGTCATCGGAACCCAGACTCTCGATGTGATCGTCCAGCGAAGCCTCGACGTAGAGCAGGGCACCGGCCACATCGAGCAGGGTGGCCTCGTCCGCCTCACGGGTCCGGTTGGCGATCTCGTCGAGCACCTGCCGTTGTTCGTTGATCACCTTGCGCGGCACGGCCAGTGCCAGCATGCCCAGCGTATCGCCGACGCGGGCAAGGACCTCGCCCTGCACCGCCAGTTGAGCCGGATCGGCACCTTCCTCGCGCAGGAACAGGTCCAGCGCCTCTTTCACGCGAAGCAGGTCATCCTTCAGTGCGCGCGATACCGAATCGAGCAACGCGCGGTTGTGGCCGGCCATCGAACCGCGCGCATGCTCGAGTTCGTCGGCATCGGGAAGCAGGCTGTCCAGCGCATAGGTCTGGCGCAGCAACTCCATGTGCGGGCTGCGCTGCCTGGCCTGAGCCACGAGATAAAGCAGGCTGCAGGCCACATCGTCCGCATCGTCGCCACGCAGACCGTCTTCACCGGATTCGATCAGCTTGCGAATGCTGCGATCGACTCTGCCGAGCAATTGACGCACTTCACCGGCATGATTCTGCAGCATGCCCTGTTCCGACCCTTCCAGCACACCGGCGGCGATCCACCACAATCGCCGGGCGTGCACGTGATAACAGCGCGCCGTGATGGCCAGCAGGGTCTTGCGCATGCCGGTCAGCTGCTGGGCAGCGTTTTGTCCGCGAAACCAGCCCAGCAGCTGCTGCTGGAAGCGCAGGCGCAGGTCTTTCAGCTCGCCGCGATGCGCCTCGGCGTACTCCTCGCTCATCGCTGCCGGAGCCTGCTCGGGCAGGAACGCATCGAGATTGGGATGAAACATCGCCGACTCGGGCAGCGGCGGCTGTTCGCGGCTGGCGCGCAAATCGTTGAGCAGGGGCAGCAACACCACCGGCACATCGCGATGCCCACCGGATAACCGCTCCAGGTAATCCGGCAGTTGCATCAGGCCGCGCATCAGCGTGGCGAAGGCCTCCTCCCGATTGCTTGTCTGATCCGCCAGCAAAGCGGCGCAGAGTGCTTCCATCTCCGCCGTCACCAACGATGCGCCGTACAATTCGACCATCTGCAACGTGCCGCGCACCTGGTGCAGGTGATCGGCGCATGTGCGCATGAAATCGCGCTTGCCCGGGTTCTCGACGTAGGACTCCAAGGCCTCGCGGGCGAGCGACAGCGTCTGGTCAAGCTCTGGCTTGACCCACTGCAGCGTGGTGAAATCGATGTGATCTTGAAGTCTCATGCGCCTCTCTCAGCGGTTTCGCAATGACGCATCACGCAACCAGCGAGACAACCTCCCAACGTAAATCCGATGTCAACCCGGCAGCTTGAAATGGGCTACCGAGCGCCGCAGGTCACTCGCCAATTGCGCCAGCGTACCGATGGAATCGGCCGTCTGGCTCGCACCGTGCGAGGTCTGCGAGGTAATTTCCTGAATCGCGTTCATCGATACCGAAATATCGGTGGCTGCCGCGGACTGCTCGCGTGCCGCGGCGGAGATGCTCTGAATCAGTGCGGACAGATCGTGCGAAACGCGCTCGATGTCGCCCAGCGCGCCACCGGCGTCCTCCGCCAGTCGCGCACCGGCAACCACCTCGGCGGTGGTCTGCTCCATCGAATTCACCGCCTCGTTGGTATCGGACTGAATGGTCTGTACCAGGGTTTCGATGCGCTTGGTCGCGCTGGTCGAACGTTCGGCCAGTCGCTGCACTTCGTCCGCCACCACCGCGAAACCGCGGCCGGCCTCACCGGCCGAGGCCGCCTGGATGGCCGCGTTGAGCGCGAGGATATTGGTCTGCTCGGCGATGTCGTTGATCAGTTCCACGATCGAGCCGATCTCCTGCGAGGATTCGCCCAGGCGCTTGATGCGCTTGGATGTCTCCTGGATCTGGTCACGGATCGAATCCATGCCGGAGATCGTCTCGCGCACGACTTCGGCGCCGTGGGAGGCGATTTTCACCGAGCGCTCTGCCACGCTGGCCGACTCGGCGGAATCCTTCGACACGATGTCCATCGAGCTCACGATCTGGTTGATCGCGGAGGTCGCCGAACTGATCTGTTGCGCCTGCTGTTCGGCCGCATCGGCCAGATTCCGGGCGGTGGTCTGGGTTTCCTGCGCCGAGGACGACACCTGCTCGGAGGTCTCGTTGATGGTGGTCACCAGTGAACGCAGCTCGTCGATGGCGTAGTTCACCGAGTCGGCGATCGCACCGGTGATGTCCTCGGACACGGTGGTCTTGACCGTGAGATCGCCTTCGGCGAGTGATCCCATTTCGTCCAGCAGACGCATGATCGCCTCCTGGTTGCGCTGGTTCAGCTCGGCGCTGCTGGCGAAACGCTCGCGCTGATCGCGGACCAGCGCGATCACCAGCAGCAGCGAGAAAGCCACTGCCCCGATGGCACCAAGCAGCCCCCACCAGACATTCGGGAACAGCCGCAACAAGGGCAGCTTGCCGATCTGGTCGGACAGGTCGTTGGCGCGCAGCAACACCGTCTGCGAATCCAGCGAAGCCTGGTTGGCCGCATGCTTGACGTCGGCAAAGTTGCCGGCGGCGGCGACCAGCTTGGCGATCGGGTCGCTCAGCTTGGCCCAGCTGTCCTGCATGTCGGTGAGAATCTTGCGTGCATTGGGATCGCCGATCGGTTTCACGCCGCTGTCGGGATTGCCTTCGAGCAGGCCCTTGAGCACCCCGCCATACAACAAGGTATCGCGAGACAGGCCATCGGCCGCCGCCTGGGCGGTGTCGCCCCCCTGCAGGATCTCCTGCACGCGCCGGATGATGCGGTCGGCGGACAACATCTGGCGGGATGTTCCCAGCATCTGCTCCGAGCTGCCGTTGCGCTGCTGCAGGATGTTGACCACCTGCTCCATGCTCGAATTGAGCAGCGGCATCTGCTGCGACAGCGTATTGGCACGCTGCCCTGAATCAATGATCACCGCCTTGTTGGAAAGGATCTGGCTGATGTCCGCGTCAAGCTGTTTCCATGCGTTGTCGAGCGCACTGACGGACCGGCCCGCCGGCGTGGCATTGTTGTCGCCGTAAGCCTGCATGCCGCTGGCGGGATCGCCCTTGTTCAGGCGCTGCACCGCCGAGTCGATGGAGTTGCGGGTGCCCGCCAGTTCCTTGAAGGATTCGGCATTGCCTTCCGCCGACTCCAACGCGAATTTCGCCGTCTGCTGCGACAGCACCTGGATCTGCGTGGTCAGTGCGATCGCCTGGCGATCCTCACCGTTCTTCTGGTTCAGCTGGAAGAAATCCAGCGCCGCAAAAGCTATCGCCACCAGCAACAGGACAATGAGTACGGTATAACCCCGTTCTCTGCCGACGCCCCCTGTAGTACTCATGTTCACCTCGTGTGTCTGCACCTTGGCCCGCGTCGCTTCATCGAAGCGGACACCGGTCGCTGGCTTGCCGCCCAAATTTTCCGGCCACAACGGGCGCCGGCCCTTCTGATAACAGGAATTTCGACCAGAGGCTCAGGCCGCTGCCTGACGAAAATCCGGTGCGCGCACCAGCCGATTCATGCTGAAAATCGCCAGCCGCTGTTCGCCTACCCGGCTCTCGACAAAGCGGGCAAGCCTGGGATCATCTTCGCTTTCGGCCTCGCGTCGCTGCTCTTCATCCACCGTACGCTGACCGAAAACCTCATCCACCAGCAACGCAATGTTGCCACCCCCCTGGCGGACCACCAGCAGTCGGGCGCGCTCGGAATGCTGGGTGCGTTCGCCAAACAGGAACCGGGCGAAATCGACCACCGGCACCAGATTGCCTCGTATGTTGGCCACGCCAAGAAGCCATGGCAGGGTTCCCGGCACTGAAGTGAGTGCCGGCACCGCAAGCAGTTCGTTGATTTCATCGATGCCGCTGACCAGCAGACGCGAGCCGACGCGAAAACCGATCCCGCGCCACAAGCCGGGTGCCTCCAGCCTGTCCTGTGCCTCGGAGGCGTTCGCCAGCGACAGCCGCTCGTAGTGGGCCAGGATCTCGAAGGGAGTGCGGTTGGCGGCCTGACTCATGTCGCGCCCGATACCAGATCGTCAATGCAGGCCAGCAGATCCTTTTCGACCACCGGCTTGGTGATGAACGCACGAGCCCCCTGCCGCATGCCCCAGACGCGGTCGGTTTCCATCGACTTGGTGGTAATCATCACGATCGGTACCGCCGACGTGACCGGATCGCGCGACAGGGTACGAGTGGCCTGAAAGCCGTTCATGCCAGGCATGATGACATCCATGATGACGAGATCGGGCCGATCGGCGCGCACGCGCTCGATGCCTTCCTCGGCGGAGCCGACGGAACCGACCTGATGACCCGCGCGCTCCAGCAGCGTGGTGAATACGCGCACATCGGTCGGCGAATCGTCAATGATGAGTATTTTGGCCACCAGTTCCCCCAGAGAATCTGCGTCAGACGTTCGACACGGTGCTGACATGACGATGAATGGCACCGAGCAGCTCATCGCGCGTGAACGGCTTGGTAAGGTACTGCTCGGCACCCACGATGCGGCCACGCGCCTTGTCGAACAGGCCATCCTTCGAACTGAGCATGATCACCGGCGTGGCGCGGAACAACGGATTGTTCTTGATCAGCGCACAGGTCTGATAACCATCCAGCCGCGGCATCATGATGTCGACGAAGATGATCGCCGGTTTCTGGTCGGAGATCTTGGCCAGCGCCTCGAATCCGTCGACCGCAGTCGACACAACGCAACCCTCTTTCTTCAGCAAGGTTTCCGCTGTGCGACGGATCGTCTTGGAGTCATCGATCACCATGACTTTCAGACCGGTCAACCCGTTTTCACTGACGTTCAAATTCACTACTCCCCCTGCGACCCGCTCGGGTTCAGGATAGCCATCAGGGCATGCAACGGCCGTGCCGCCAGGCGTGCATGTTAAAATTCACGCAAATGAACCAACCGAAAACCGTTTCACCTCGGTGCATCCCTTGTTTTGTTGTTTACTGCCTGCCCGCCGAGACTGTCAAGCAATATCATGGGCGTCGCCTGTCGACCTGCCGCATGAGGTGCCCCATATTGGCACCATCCAGCCTCTCGCGTCAGCACCGATCATGCCGAGCCCGTCGCAGACCGGGCGTCCAGGCGGCCATTCACCTGCCAAGATCTGCATCACGCATCCGGCTGACCGCATGGCCGGATCATGTCCACACCAACTGACGGAGAACCCTGATGACCCTTTCGGTCGCCGTGCTGATGGATCCCATCGGTGCGATCAAGATGGCCAAGGACACCAGTTTCGCGATGCTGCTGGAAGCCCAGCGCCGCGGCCACTCGCTGCACTATTTCGAACAGGGCGACCTGGCCCTGCGTGACGGCGTGCCGTGGGCGCGGCTGGCGTCGCTCAACGTGCGCGAGGATCCGCAGCGCTGGCATACGCTGGGCCAGCCACAATGGCGCGACCTGCGCGAACTCGACGTGGTGCTCATGCGCAAGGACCCGCCGGTCGACGCCCAGTTCATCTACGACAGCATGGTGCTGGAAGCGGCTCAGCGCGGCGGCGTCACCGTGATCAACGACCCGCGCTCGCTGCGCGACTGCAACGAAAAACTGTTCACCTTGACGTTTCCGCAATGCATCGTGCCGACCCTGGTCGCACGCGATGCCGGCGAGCTGCGCCGGTTCACCGCCGAACACGGCGAAGTGGTGCTGAAACCGCTGGACGGCATGGGCGGGCGCGGCATCTTCCGGGTCAAGGCCGGCGACAGCAACCTCAACTCGATGCTGGAAACCCTGCTCGGCGGCGGCGCCCATGGCGAGGGTCGGCAACTCACCGTCGCGCAGAAATACATCCCCGAGATCACCGCCGGCGACAAGCGCATCCTGGTCGTCGACGGCGAACCGGTGCCATATGCCCTGGCACGCATCCCCCAGGGCGACGAGTTTCGCGGCAACCTCGCCGCCGGCGGCCATGGCGAAGGCGTGCCACTGTCCGAGCGCGATCGCTGGATCGTGGCGCAGGTAGCACCGGAACTGCGTCGCCGCGGCCTGCTGTTTGTCGGCCTGGACGTGATCGGCAATTACCTGACCGAGATCAACGTCACATCGCCGACCTGCGTCCGTGAACTGGACGCCCAGTTCGGCCTTAATATTGCGGGCCAGTTGTTCGACGTCATCGAACAGCACGTGACCGGAAAACGCAACGCGTGAGCACCACTGCCATCGTCGCCGATGCGCCCGACCCGATCGGCGCCACCCTGCTGTTCTCATTGCTGCTTCACGGCGTGCTGTTGCTCGGCATCACGTTCCACTTCGCCCAGCCAAGGCCCAGCCTGCCGACGCTCGACGTGACCCTGGTCAACGTGGCCAACCGGGAGGCCCCGGACAAGGCGGATTTCCTGGCCCAGGCCAACAACCGCGGTGGCGGCCGGAGCGACCGCGCCGCGCGGCCATCGCAGATGTTCTCCGGCGCCCTGCCCAAGCCGGATCCGGGCATTGCGCCGCGGCCGGTCGAGACCGCTACGCCAAAACCGCGCGAGGCCACCCCTACCCGCATGGTCACTACCAGCGGTGCCACCGATTTCAGCGTACGGAGCGATACCGCGCAGACTGCGGTCGATCCGCAGGATCAACCGCCCACGGCCGCCGAGTTGCGGCGCCAGCAGGCAATCGCCCAGTTGGCCGCCGAATTGCGCCGACAGACCGAGGCGCTGGCCAAGCGGCCAAGGAAGAAATTCATTTCGGCCAATACGAAGGAATACATCTACGCCAGCTACATGCGCGGCTGGTCGGACCGGGTGCAGCGGATCGGCAACCTCAATTACCCGGAGCGGGCGCGGCGCCACAAACTGTACGGCGACCTGCTGCTCACCGTGGGCCTGAATCGCGACGGCAGCATCAAGAGCATCACCGTCATCAAGAGTTCCGGCAAGCCGCTGCTGGACAACGCCGCCGAGCGCATCGTGCGGCTGGCGGCACCGTTCCCGCCATTGCCCGCGGACGCCAAGGTGGACGAGCTTTACATCACCCGCACCTGGGAGTTTCTGCCGGGCGACGTGCTGCGCAACAAATAGGCGTGCGGAACCGCGAATCCGCGCGGGCGGCCCGTACCGGGCTTACAATATCCCCATGCACAGCATCGCGCCGAGCACCCTCACCGGGCATTTCCTGATTGCCATGCCCAATCTGGCGGAACCGCCGTTTTCCCGTGGCGTGGCGTTGCTGTGCCAGCACGATGAGCACGGCGCGGTCGGGCTGCTGGTGAACCAGCTGTCCGAGTACCGCTTCGGGGACGTGCTGGCGCAGATGAAGCTCGAGTGCGCGGACAGCGAACTGGCCGATGCACCGGTGCTGATCGGCGGCCCGGTACAACAAGAGCGTGGCTTCGTGCTGCACCGCGAACCCGGTTACTGGGAATCCAGCTACCGGATCAATGCCGAGTGGTCGGTCACCACGTCGCGCGACATCCTGGTGGCGATGGCCTCCGGCGAAGGCCCACGCCAGGCTGTGATGGCCCTCGGTTTCGCCGGCTGGGACGCCGGCCAGCTGGAACAGGAGCTGCTGGCCAATGCCTGGCTCACCACCGAAGCCTGCGGGCGCGTGGTGTTCGACACCCCGCTGGAAGAACGCTGGAGTGCCGCCGCCGGGCTGGTCGGCGTCGATCCGCGGCAGTTGTCCGGCTATGCCGGCCACGCATGAACTGCGCACTCGGTTTCGACGTGGGCAGCCGGCTGATCGGCGTCGCCGTAGGCCATTCTTTCACCGCCAGCGGGCGGGCACTGACGACGGTGGCGATGCGTGACGGCGAACCGGACTGGAGCCGACTCGATACCCTGCGCGGGCAATGGCTGCCCGATACCCTAGTCGTGGGCCTGCCACTGACCCTCGATGGCACGGAACAACCCGCCAGCCGCATCGCGCGCCGTTTCGCTGCCCAGTTGCAGCAACGCTACGGCTTGCCGGTGGTCCTCGTCGATGAACGCCACAGCTCGCAGGAAGCCGCCCAACGGTTTGCCGCCGGTCGCGCCGCCGGACTCAAGCGCCGACGCGATGCTGCCGCGATCGATGCGGAAGCCGCCGCGGTGATCCTGGAGCGCTGGCTGATCGAGACGGCAACGCCACCACCCCTCGCCGGTTGAACGTCCGGCCTCCTTTCCCCAAACAGAGCGTTGTCATGAGTCCTCGCCTGCGCCACCTCACCACCCTGGAGAACCTCCCGCGCGCCACCATCGAGCGCCTGCTCGATCGTGCCGAGGCCCTGCGCGACGCCTGCGCGCATGGCACCCGCAAGCTCAATGTGCTGGCCGGGCGTACGGTGCTGAATCTGTTCTTCGAGCCCTCCACCCGCACCCGTACCTCGTTCGAACTGGCCGCCCGTCGGCTCGGTGCGGACGTGGTCAACTTCGATCTGGGCTTCTCCTCCACCAGCAAGGGCGAGGAGATGTACGACACGCTGCACACGCTCGAAGCGATGCATCTGGACGCGATCATCGTGCGCCACAAGCAATCGGGTACGCCCGACGCGCTGGTGCGCCATGCGATGAGCGGCGTATCGGTGGTCAACGCCGGCGACGGCAATCGCGCGCATCCCACGCAGGGGCTGCTGGATGCCCTGACGATCCGCCAGCACCGGCCGGATTTCGAGAATCTCAGGGTCGCGATCTGCGGCGACATCAAGCATTCGCGCGTGGCACGCTCGGACGTCCACGCGCTGAGCGCGCTCGGGGTGAAGGAAATTCGCCTGTGCGGGCCGGCCAGCCTGATGCCGGCGCAGGACGAATTTCCGCATGGCCTGCGCTTCGACGATTTCGACCAGGCGATCGCGAATGTCGATGCCGTCATCATGCTGCGCCTGCAAAAGGAACGCATGGACAGCATCGAACTCCCGGATGAAGCGGCGTATTTCACCCGCTACGGCCTGGACCAGCGGCGCCTGGCGCTTGCCGCCAAGTGTTGCCTAGTGATGCATCCTGGCCCGATCAACCGCGGCATCGAGATCGCCTCGGACGTGGCCGATGGCGCGCAGTCGCGCATACTGGAACAAGTGGGCAACGGCGTTTTCGTGCGCATGGCCGTGCTCGACGAGGTGCTGGCCCGCTGAGTTGTCCTCGTGCGGGCGCGTCATCCGGCGGTCGCACCCCCGGCGCCACCGCCCCGCCCCTGCCGGAGCAGCGCCATGCCATGGCGCAACTGGCATAATGGGCCGCGTACCATCCATCACTGCCGGGGACCATCATGCGACCAACAATGCGCATTCTCGCGCTGGGCTTTGCCGGCATCATGCTCGCGGCCTGCGCACACAAGGACAAGAATGCACCGCTGGCCTTCGTCCCGGCGGACACGCCGTACGTCGTGGCCAACCTGGACGTGCTGGACGACAAGACCCGCCAGGCCCTGCTCGCCCAGGCCGATACCCAGTTGCCTTCGCAAGTGGCCCAGCTCGACGCCATGGCCATGCAACTGGCCAGCAAGGATCCCGCCGGCGCAAACGTGCTGCGCGCACTCAGTGCCGAACTCAAAGGCAAGACCATCGAGACCTTTGCCCGGAACGCCGGCCTGAATCTCAAGGGTTATTCCGCGTTCTACGGCCTGGGCCTGGCGCCGGTGCTGCGGGTCGAACTGAGCGATCCGAAAGCGTTCGACGGCTTCGTCGGCCGGCTGGAGACCGCCTACGGCAAGAAGCCCGATGTGGTCAGCATCGGTCAGCAACATTACAGCCGGTTCCCATTTGCCGCATCGGGTACCGAGCTGATCCTGGCGACAGTCGGCAAGCAGGCCGTGATGGCGCTGTTGCCGGCCGATGCAGCGCCTGCCATGGTGCGCCAGGCTCTTGGCCTGGATCGGCCCCACAAAAGCCTGCAGGACGATGGCCGCCTGACGAAACTGGCCAAGGCCAAGGGCTACCGGAAATGGCTGGTCGGCGAGCTGGACCTGACCCGCGCGCTGCCGCTGGCGATGGGTGGCCAGGATCCGCTGTTCCGGGCCATCCTCAAGGCACACGCCGAAGCCGAGTCGGCCAAGACCGGCGAACCGGTCGCCAATCAGCTGCAGACTCCGCCCAGTTGCAGCGTCGAAGCCGGACGCATCGCCGCCCGCGTACCCGCGGTCAGCTTCGGCTATACCCAACTGGATGCCAGGCAGCAGGACGCGCGTTTCGACGTGGCGCTGGCCGATGACATCACCAAGGCCTTCGCCGGACTCAAGGTGGCATTGCCCGGGCTGGGCAGCGCCGGGACGGCGCCGTTCGATCTGAGCATCGCGCTACCCGTGGCGCAGTTGCGTACATTCTGGTCCGACCAGGCCGATGCCGTGACCGCCAAGCCCTTCACCTGCCCGGCATTGAGTGACCTCAACGAAGCCTTTGCCAGACTCGGACCGGCCATGCAGAAGGCGGCGATCCCGCCGTTCGGCGACATGCTCGGCCTGCACATCGCGCTGGACACCTTCACGTCCGGCAGCCACAACGGCATGCCGACGTTCACCGGGCGTCTCCTGGTAGGCACCAACAACCCTGCCGGCCTGCTGGCGATGGGCCAGATGATGGTGCCGGCATTGGCCCGGCTCAAACCCGCCGCCGACGGCACGCCGCTGGCACTGCCGAAAAACATGAGCGCCATGTTCGGACAGCCGGCATGGATCGCCATGGGCGAGAAGGCGCTCGCGCTCGGCGTGGGCGCCGGCGAAGACGGCAAACTCGCCGATACGCTGAAGGCGCCCGGCGGCGATGCGGGCCAGATGTCCCGCATGCACCTGAGCGGCGCCATGTACCTGAACTGGGTACAGCTGATGGGACAGAAGCTCGGCAGCCTCGCTGCCACCACGGCAGCCCTCGACGGCGGCACCGGGCCTTCGGCCCACGGCAGTCATGCCGATGAAGCGGCGCAGCAAGCGGCCAATCTGGCACGCACCAGGGCGCAATTCGCCGTCATGAAGGCCCAGGCCGAGCGCGTCGACAGCATCGATGCCGAAATGCACATCGACCACGACGGCATGGTGATCACCAGCCAGACCGCATTGAAATAGCGTTCTGGCCGGGCCGCCATGGCGTAGGAGCGCACCCTGTGCGCGAAAAGCTCTTGTCCAGGAGCCTGGGCGCCGGTAAAGAGCATTCGCGCACAGGGTGCGCTCCTACCAGATATTGCATTACACCGCTTCAGCGATTGAGCATGCTGTTGCCGCCGCCGAAGTTGCGCGTATCGCTGGTCTCCTCGACCTCCACGCCATCGAGCCCCTGCGACAGGGTGTGGGCGTCGCCGCCTTGCGCCAGCTTGATGGCCAGGCGCACTTCGTTGGCACTGTCGGCGTGACGCAGCGCGTCCTCGTAGGAGATCTCGCCGGCGTGGTACAGCTCGACCAGACTCTGGTCGAAGGTTTTCATGCCGAGCAAAGTGGATTCCTTCATCACTTCCTTGAGCTTGTGGATCTCGCCCTGGCGGATGTAGTCCTGCACCAGCGGCGTCCCCAGCAGCACCTCCACCGCCACCCGGCGCGCCTTGCCGTCCGGGGTGGGGATCAGCATCTGCGCGATGATGCCTTTCAGATTCAGCGAAAGGTCCATCAGCAACTGCTCGCGACGGTCCTCGGTGAAGAAGTGCAGGATGCGGTCCATCGCCTGGTTGGCATTGTTCGCATGCAGCGTGCACAGCACCAGATGGCCGGTTTCGGCGAAGGCGATCGCGTGGTCCATGCCCTCGCGGGTACGCACCTCGCCGATCATGATCACGTCGGGCGCCTGGCGCAGCGTGTTCTTCAGCGCATTGTCCCAGCTGTCGGTGTCGATGCCGATCTCGCGCTGGGTGACGATGCAGCCCTCGTGCTTGTGCACGTACTCGATCGGGTCCTCGATCGTGATGATGTGGCCGGTGGAATTCTGGTTGCGGTAGCCGATCATCGCCGCCAGCGAGGTCGACTTGCCGGAACCGGTGGCACCGACGAACACGATGATGCCGCGCTTGGTCATCGCCAGCTGCTTGAGCACCGGCGGCAGGTTCAGCTCCTCGACGGTCGGGATCTTCGACTCGATCCGGCGCAGCACCATGCCCACGCAATTGCGCTGATAGAAGCACGACACGCGGAAGCGGCCCACGCCCTGCGCGGAAATCGCGAACTGGCACTCGTGGGTCTTCTCGAACTCCTCGCGCTGCGAGGGCGTCATCACGTTGAGCACCATGTCGCGCGACTGCTGCACCGACAGCGGACTCTGCGTGATCGGCACGATCCGGCCCTGCACCTTCATCGACGGCGCCACGCCTGCGGTGATGAACAGATCCGATGCCTTCTTGTGCACCATCAGTTTCAGGAACGAGGTGAAATCGAAATCGCTCATGGCTTGAACTCCTGCGGGACCGGGGACCAGGGACCGGGGACCAGAAACCAGACCGCGTTTCGTTTCCGCCGGAACATCAAGGTGCAACCGCCACGCTCACGTGTACTCGAATATCCGCTTTTGCCGGTCCCCGGTCCCTGGTCCCGCCTCACTTGAATGCATCCTTGTTCTTGGCATAGCCGAACGCCTGCTGGCGGGTCACCACGCCCCGCTTGACCAGATCCTGCAGGCACTGGTCCAGCGTCTGCATGCCGAACTGCGTACCGGTCTGGATCGACGAATACATCTGCGCCACCTTGTCCTCGCGGATCAGGTTGCGGATCGCCGGGATGCCGACCATGATCTCGTGCGCCGCGATACGGCCGCCGCCAACCTTCTTCAGCAGCGACTGCGAGACCACGGCACGCAGCGATTCCGACAGCATCGAGCGGACCATCGGCTTTTCGCCGGCAGGGAACACGTCGATGATGCGGTCGATGGTCTTGGCCGCCGAGCTGGTGTGCACGGTGGCGAACACCAGATGACCGGTCTCCGCCGCGGTCAGCGCCAGCCGGATGGTTTCCAGGTCGCGCAGCTCGCCGACCAGGATGTAGTCCGGATCCTCGCGCAGGGCCGAGCGCAGCGCCTCGTTGAAGCCCAGCGTGTCGCGATGGATTTCGCGCTGGTTGACCAGGCACTTTTGCGAGGTGTGCACGAACTCGATCGGATCCTCGATCGTGAGCATGTGCCCGTATTCGGTCTTGTTGATGTGATCGACCATCGCCGCCAGCGTGGTCGACTTGCCCGAGCCGGTCGGGCCGGTCACCAGGATCAGCCCCTGCGGCTGTTCGATCAGCTCCTTGAAGATGCGCGGGCAGCCCAGGTCCTCCAGCGTCAGCACCTCGGACGGAATCGTGCGGAACACCGCGCCGGCGCCGCGGTTCTGGTTGAACGCGTTGACGCGGAAACGCGCCAGCCCGGGGATCTCGAACGAGAAATCGGTTTCGTAGAACTCCTCGTAGTCGCGCCGCTGCTTGTCCGACATGATGTCGTAGATCAGCGAATGCACCTGCTTGTGCTCCAGCGCCGGGATGTTGATGCGGCGCACGTCGCCGTCGACGCGGATCATCGGCGGCAGCCCGGCGGACAAGTGCAGGTCCGAGGCCTTGTTCTTCACCGAGAAGGCAAGCAGTTCAGCAATGTCCATCTGTCGTTCCCCTCGACTGATCGCAACGGGTGGCGAAAAGTCTGGATTGCATGGATTGGATGCCGCGTCGCGGAGTGGACTTGAGTTCGCTCCGGTGATCACTGCAGCGCATCGCGCCACCGAACCCCTGGGCGAACCCCCCGAATCCCCTTGCAGGCGCGTCGATACTACTCGTGCAACAGGCTGTGCGGCCACTATTTCGCCACGCTTGCGCGCAATACTGTCGACCGCATCCGGATGGTATCGAAAAAACCGCGGCCGGGCCTTTGCCGGGGCACACGGGCAGTGCGTGACGCGCGGCATCCGTCCCGGTCTGCATCACTGTCACGCCGGCTCCGGTAAGGTAGTGGCCTGGACAACTGATCGAGGGACCCTTGCATGACACGCATTACTTTTGTCGGCGGCGGCAACATGGCACGCAGTCTGATCGGCGGCCTGCTGAAAACCGGCATGGCTGCGTCCAGCATCAGCGTAGCCGAACCGCTGGCGGAGGCGCGTCAAACGCTCGGCCGCGAATTCGGCGTCGCCTGCTACGCGGAAAACCGGCTCGCCGCGGCCGAAGCCGAGGTTATCGTGCTGGCGGTCAAGCCGCAGATCATGCCGGCGATCGGCAACGAACTGCGTGACCCCCTGCAACGCAACCGGCCGTTGCTGATCTCGATTGCCGCCGGCGTGCGGCTGGATCAGCTGGCGCGCTGGTTCGGCAGCGGCTTGCCGATCGTGCGCTGCATGCCGAACACCCCGGCACTGATCGGCGCCGGCGCCACCGGCCTGTGCGCGAACGGTCGCGTCAGCCCGGAGCAAAAAGCGCAGGCACAGCATATCCTCGATGCCGCCGGGATCACCCGCTGGGTCGACGACGAAGCGCTGATGGACACGGTCACCGCGATCTCCGGTTCCGCGCCGGCCTATTTCTTCGCCCTCGTCGAGGCGCTGGAAGAGGCCGCGGTGGCCCAGGGGCTGCCGCGCGAGACCGCCCGTGCACTGGCATCGCAGACCTGCCTCGGCGCCGGCCGCATGCTGGTGGAAGGCGGCGAGGATCCCGCCGTGCTGCGCCAGCGCGTCACCTCACCGAACGGCACCACCCAGGCGGCACTGGAAAGTTTCACCGCCGATGGCCTGCCGCGTGTCGTTGCGCGTGCCGTAGCCGCCGCTACCCGGCGTGGGGTGGAACTCGCCGTCGAACTGGACAAGGGAGCGCATGCGTGAGCTACCTGCTGAACGCCCTGTCGTTTCTGCTCGAACTCGCCTTCAATGCGGCGATCACCCTGCTGATCGTGCGCGTGCTGGCCGAGGCCTGCCGGGCGGACTTCCACAATCCGCTGAGCCAGTTCATCTACCGCTACACCAACCCTGTGCTGTCGCCGATGCGGCGGGCGATACCCAACTGGCGCCGGATCAACCTGGCCGCCCTGCTGCTGGCTTGGCTGGTGATGCTGCTCAAGCGCCTGGTGCTGTTTGCGCTGCTCGGCGTGATGCCGCATTTCGCCGGACTGCTGGTGCTGGCGCTGGCCGATCTGCTCGACTTCGTGCTGGTGCTGTATCTGGTGCTGATCTTCGGCTGGTCGCTGCTGAGCATGTTCGCGGTGGACCACTACCACCCGGTGCTGCGGCTGGCTGGCGCCATCGTCGAACCGCTGCTGCGCCCGCTGCGCGGCAAGCTGATCGCCGGCAATATCGATTTCGCGCCGATGGCGGTGATGATCGGCCTGCTGCTGGCGCGGCTGCTGATCGCTGCGCCGCTGCTGGATCTGGGGACGAGGTTGGCTATGGGAGCGTGAGTTTTCTCTTTTGGGTGGTGGTTTTTTTGAAGCAAGAGCTTTCGCGCGCCGAAGGCGCACGAAAGCTCTGCTCTTCTGCCCTCCTTCGAAAAGTCTAAAAGCACAAGAAGGTGGCAACCCGGTCCTCAAGGAAAAAGTAACTCGGCCTCCGCAGGAGGGTGAAAGCTTTTGCTTTTGAGCGTTGGCTGGGCGAACAGCGCGAAAGAGCATCGCGACTGAAGTCGCTCCTACAACAGCCAGAAAACTGGAAAGCTCAGCGCAGCGCCCACGCCGCGATGATCCGGTGGATCGCATCCAGCCCGTCGAACAGCGCCGCCGGCCCCGGTTGCAGGATGATCGGCGACTTGATCTCGTGCAGGTCGCCGTGGCGCACAGCGGGGATAGCGTCCCAGCCTGTCCGCGCCGCCACGCGCTCGGGGCGAAAGCGCTTGCCGCACCACGAACCCAGGATGATGTCCGGCGCGCGGCGCACCACCTCGTCGCCGTTGGGCAGGATGCGCTGCCTGGCCAGCGGCTCGCGCGCGAGTTCGGGAAAGCAGTCGTCGCCGCCGGCGATGCCGATGATTTCCGCCACCCAGCGGATGCCGGTGATGATCGGCTCGTCCCATTCCTCGAAATACACTTTCGGGCGCCGCGGCAAGGACGCGGCGGCGGCACGGATCCCGGCGATGTGCCGCTCGGCACGCTGCGCGTAGCGCTCGGCTTTCTCGTGCGCGCCGACCATCGCGCCGAGCCGGCGGATGTAGGCGAGGATGCCGTCCACGCTGCGATGGTTGCTGATCCATACTTCCACCCCGGCCTTGATCAGCTCGCGCGCGATGTCGGCCTGGATGTCGGAGAAGCCGATCGCCAGGTCCGGCTCGAGTTTCAGGATCTCGCCGATCTTGGCGCTGGTGAAGGCGGAAACCTTCGGTTTCTCCCTGCGCGCGCGCGGCGGGCGCACGGTGAAGCCGGAAATGCCGACGATGCGATCGTCCTCGCCCAGCGCATACAGCACTTCGGTCGGTTCCTCGGTGAGGCACACGATGCGCCGGGGGCACGCGTCGCTCATTCAGGGCCGCTCATTCAAGGCCGCCCATTCAAGGATAAAGCAGGCGGTTGGTCCAGGTGGTCTGGCCGTGGCGGCTCCAGCGCACGCGCTCGTGCAGCCGGAACTCGGCGCCATACCAGAATTCGATGGTATCCGGCACCACCAGGTAGCCGCCCCAGTGCGGCGGCCGGGTCACCTCGCGCCCTTCGAATTGCTGCTCGAAGCGCGCCACCCGCTGCTCGAACGTATCGCGGTCGGGCAAGGTCTGCGACTGCAATGAGGCCCATGCGCCGATCTGGCTCAAGCGCGGACGGCTGGCGAAGTAGGCATCCGATTCCTCGCCCGGCAGCTTGCGCGCCGTGCCTTCCACCCGAACCTGCACGCCATGGCGAACCTTCTCCCAGAAGAAGCACAGCGCTACTTGCGGATGCGCCTCCAGCTGGCTCCCCTTGTCGCTTTCGTAATTGGTGAAGAAACGGAAGCCGTTTTCGTCGACGCTCTTCAGCAGCACGATGCGTGAAGCCACGCGACCGGCACTGTCGACGGTGGCCAGGTTCATGGCCGTCGGTTCCGTGCCGCCGCTGGACTTGGCTTCGTCCATCAGCTGCTGGAAGTTATCCAGGATCTCGGGATTGAGCATGGCGTTTGAAACTTTCCTTTTGCACGGGGGCCAATCCGCGCCATCATGGCGCGGATGAATACTGCCAATGATAATGCAATGCCCCACGCGCTCCATAACAGCCCCGTGAATCTGCCGACAGCAAGGCGCTGTGCCGGCACCGGTTCTGCCGGCAGGCTGCAGCTTCGCCGCGACCGGCCCGCGGTGCCGGCGCTGGCTCGCCCGACGGCAGATCGCCGATGAAGCCTCCTGCCAACCCGGCCAACGAAGCCCTCGCCGGCCATCTGCTCGACCATTACGCCGAACGCATCGCCCGTTCGCGGCGTCCCTACGTGCTGGGCTTGTCCGGTTTGCAGGGCAGCGGCAAGAGCACCCTGGCGCAGGTGATGAAGGCCCAGGCCGAGGCGCGCGGCTGGGCCACCGAGGTGCTTTCGCTGGACGACTTCTATTACGCCCGCAGCGAACGCGAAGTGCTGGCGCAGCAGGTGCATCCCCTGCTGCGCACGCGCGGCGTGCCGGGCACTCACGAGATCGAATTGCTGCTCTCGGTGCTGGCCGCCCTGCCGCAGGCATCGCCCAAGCTGCCGGTGACGCATCCGCGTTTCGACAAGGGGCGCGACACGCGCGTACCGCCGTCACGCTGGCCGCGCATCACGCAGCCGCCGAAGCTGGTGATCGTGGAGGGCTGGGCCCTGGGCATCCGTCCGCAGTTGCAGGCCGCACTCGCCATCCCGGTCAATGCGCTGGAGCGCACGGAAGATCCCGACGGCAGCTGGCGGCACTGGGTCAACAAGCAGTTGCGCGGCTATCAGCCGCTGTGGCGCAAATTCGATGCGTTGATCGTGCTGCAGGCGCCGGGCTGGGACATCGTGCGTCAATGGCGCGGCGAACAGGAACAGGTGCTGCTGGCGCGCCGCGCGCCGCTGGCGATGGATGCGGTGGCGATGAAACGCTTCCTGGCGCATTTCGAACGGCTGAGCCGGCATGCACTGGCCACGCTGCCGGCACTGGCCGACAGCTGCGTGGAATACGACACCGCGCGCAACGTGATCGGACTGCGCCACGACTGAGCATGCCCACTGCCGGACACCCCGAACAACCCCGATGCGTAGCGCACTTGCGCGCGATGCTCTTCGTCCGGGGTGGAACAAAAGCTTCGCGCGCAAGCGCGCTCCTACGGTAGCGTGTAGGTTGGGCTGACCCCGGACTTGATCCGGGGGATGCCCAACATTCCCACACCACGCACCCCGCGTCCCGAACGTTGGGGTTCGCTTGCCGGCTCACCCCAACCTACGCCGCCGGCTCCACCTGCACGGCGGTGCCGTAGGCCAGCACCTCAGTCACGCCCTGGGCGACATCGTTGGCGTCATAGCGCATCGCCACCACCGCGTTGGCGCCCCGCGTGGCGGCATGCTGCAGCATCAGCTCGAAGGCGTCCTCGCGCGCTTTCTCGCACAGGTCGGTGTAGATCGAGATATTGCCGCCGACGATCGTCTGCAGCGCCGCGCCGAGATTGCCGACCACGCTGCGCGAACGCACGATGATGCCGCGCACGATGCCCAGCGGACGCACGATGCGGTAACCGGGAATTTCGCCGGAGGTACTGACCAGGTGGTGTTGGATGGGGTTGGACATGCTCGTTCTCCGTGGTGAGTGATTCAACGCTACTCGGGATCGCGTGATTCGAGCAACGCGGCATAACCGTCGCGCGCATCCGGCCAGCGCGGCACAAAACCGCTGGCGCGCAGCCGCGCGTTGCTGAGCCGCTTGCTGCCGATGCCGGCCGGCGCCGGTCCGGCCGCAGGTGGCGGCACCCCGAGCAAGCCGGCCAGATGGTCGTACAGCACGTCCAGCGGCAGCGGCGTGCTGTCCACACCGAGGTACAGCGGCAACGGCTCGGGCAGGCCCAGCAGATGCACGATCGCCGCTGCCGCGTCGTCGACGTGGATGCGATTGGCCCAGTGCGGCAGCGCGCGCGGTACCCGCGCCTGGCCCGCACGCAAGCGCTCGATCAACTGCAACCGACCCGGGCCGTACAGCCCGGCCAGGCGCAGCACGATCGAAGGTATCGGCTGCGCGGCCAACGCCTGCTCAGCCTCCAGCAACAGAGCGCCGTTGAATCCGGCCGGCGCCGGTGGCGTGTCCTCGTCCACCCAGCCGCCGCCATGCTCACCGTACACCGCGCTGGAGGAAACCAGCAGCACGCGCCACAGCGATGCGTCGCCGAGGGCGTCCAGCAGATGGCGCAAACCATCGACGAACGTGGCGCGATACGCGGACGCGTCGCGCCGATCCGGCGTCGGCAGATACACCAGCCGGGTGATGCCCGCCGGCAGTTCGCGCAGGCTTTGCGGCCGGGTCAGATCGCCGCGCAGCCAGCGGATGCCGCCGTCGGCCGGCGCCGGTGGCTGACGCCGCAAGGCCCACACCTCGTCGCCACGCGCCAGCAGCAGCCGCGCCACGCGCAGGCCCAGATCGCCACAACCCGCCAGCAATATCCTCTCGTTCATCTATTTCCACCGTTCGCCCTGAGCATAACGAAGCGAAGTCGAAGGACAAAAGCCCGGACTCTTTGCGGGCCGGACCCATAGCAGCCGGTCGGGCCGCTGGTCGGCCGGGCTGCGAATCCGTCCGTGCTGTCCAGATTCTCGCCTCGACCACCAAAGTCCGGCCGGCTGCTAGCAGCCTGTCGGACTTTGGCCGGCCGGTCTGCAAATCCGCCTGTGCGGTCCATATTTCCGTCGCTTCTTGGCCCATAGAACCACTATGGGCCGGCGAATCGCCGAAAATCTGTCCTCGCACAGCCGAATTTTCGACTCGACCGCCAAAGCCCGACAGGCTGCTAGCATTTGCGCATGAATCCGTCGTGCAACCTTTTCCTCATCGGCCCGACCGGCGCCGGCAAGACCTCGATCGGACGCCGGCTCGCCGTGCATTATGGACTGCCGTTCGTCGATCTCGACCAGGAGATCGAAAACCACTGCGGCGTGGACGTGAACACGGTGTTCGAGATCGAGGGCGAGGCCGGCTTTCGCCAGCGCGAAAGCGCCCTGCTGGACGAGTGCAGCCGACGCCACGGCGTGGTGCTGGCCACCGGCGCCGGCGCCGTGCTCGATCC
>DATKVA010000020.1:0-32559 GCA_035530315.1 Rhodanobacter sp.
CAGAAGCTGCCGACAGCCCCCACAGAAGCCCCACATATCCGCTCAGCTCTTGAGCTCGCCGTCGAGGTAATACCAGCGATCGTGTTCGCGCACGAAGCGGCTGGTCTCGTGCTGGCGTTGCGCGCGACCGCCGCCGAGACGATAGCGGGCGACGAACTCGACGGTCGCGCGATGCTCGCCATCGGTGTGCTGGCGCCGGATTTCCAGCCCCAGCCAGGTCGGTGCCGGCTGCTGTGCGGCCAGTCGTAGCGAGGCCGGGCGCGTGTCGGCATGCCAGCTGGCCAGCAGGAAATCCTCGCGCAGCAGCACGTAGGCGCTGTAGCGTGCGCGCATCAATTGCTCGGCGGCTGCCGCCACGGCGCCGTCGTGCAGTGGTCCGCAACATTGCGCGTAGCCGGCCGGATTTCCGCACGGGCAGGGCGTCATCGTGTCGATCGACTTCATGCCGCCTTTGTACCCGGTTTGGCGCTTTTTCTACAGCCGGTTGCTGCCGCGTCGCCAGATGCGGCAGCGGTTGTTGGCCGGCATCGCGAGATCGTCGATCAGCGCAAAACCGGCACGCTCCGCCAGGGCGTCGACTACGGCGGCGTCGCGGATCGCCATGTGGGCGTCACGTTCGCGCAGCCATCGATCGAAGGCGGCGTTGCTGTCGCTGCTGTAGCGGCCCTGATAGTTGAACGGGCCGTACACGACCAGCGTGGCGCCGGCGCCGGTGACCCCGGGCAAGCGGGCGAACAGCTGCTGCACGTCGGGCCACGCCATGATGTGCAAGGTATTGGCGCTGAATACCGCATCGAACGTGATGTCCGGCCACGTGCCGGCCACGTCCAGTTCCAGCGGCGCCGGCGTGTTCGGCAGCGCCGCCTCGTCCAGCCAGGCGCGGATGCCGGGCAGGTTTTCGGCGCGATCGGAGGTCTGCCAGATCAGATGGGGCATGGCTGCAGCGAAATGCACCGCATGCTGGCCGGTGCCGCTGCCGATCTCCAGCACGCGCCGACGATCGGCAAAGCGATCGCGCAGCACGGCAAGGATCGGTTCGCGATTGCGCTCGCACGATGGCGCGTGCGGCTTGTCCACGCCCGGACTAGACCGGGCGGCCACGCAGCACACGCGCCGGCAGCATCAGCAGCGCAGCGAGGAACGCGAATACCGCGGTCACCGTGATGCCGACCAGCCGCAGCGGCAGCAACAGCAGCCAGACGATCGGATACAGCACCAGCGCCAGCAGCGCCAGCAGCGCCAGCGGCCAGCAGAACACCAGCAGCAACAGCCAAAGCAGGAAACCGGCCATGACACGACCTCGCGATGTCGGGAACAGGCCAGACTTTACCGCAGACCCGGACTGGCGCGTAGATGACTCCCGCCACCCCTCTAGGGGGTCTCGAGTAACCTGGTTCTTGGCACTTTGTAGGAGCGCGCTTGCGCGCGATGCACTTACCTTCACCCTTGGCGAAGAGCATCGCGCGCAAGCGCGCTCCTACAACAAATCGGGTTATTCGAGATTTCCCTTGGTGCTCGTCGAGCAGCGGCTTACGCCAGCGGATTCACGCCGATCAGCCACAGGTGCAGCCAGAGCGCGAAAGCGACCCATACGGCGAGCCCGATCGCCACGGCCAATGCATCGCCCGCCAGCGTACCGGCGGGGTAATGGGTATCGGTGCGGCGGTCGCGCCGCCGCGATATCGCGAACAGCACCACGGCCCACAGCAGGAACGCGCCGAACAGCACCACGTCATGCAACATGCCGGTGGCCAGCAGATGGCCGAACGCCCATATCAGCACGGCCAGCACCTGCGGATGGCCGAGCTTCGCCTTGAAGTGGTTGCGCGGCACGCGCGCCGCGAAAAAAAGCACGAATGCGAGCAAGGTGAACAAGGCGTTGAGATGGCGCAGCCCCAGCGGCGGCACGTACAGCAGCACGGGTTGCTGCCGCGCCAGTCCGAAGCCCCAGCAGATCAGCACGAAGCCGACGATCGACACCAGCGCGTACAGGCCTTTCCAGCGTTTCGCCCCGAGCCGCGCGACCTGCCGGCTGCGCCAGCCGTCGGCGAAGATGCGCAGCGAATGCACGCCGAGAAAAATCAGCAGACCGAGTATCAGCACCAGCATGACGGTTTCCCCATCGCAGCAATGCGCCGAGTATAGACGTTGCTGGTGTCGGTCAAGTTGTCCGTTCGATGCGGACGGCCAATGCCTGCGCACCGTCGCGCAGCATGACGGTGCCGGCAGCCGGTACCGATGCCCGCCAGGCATCGCCGGCCTGCAGCGTGCCGTCGGCCGTATCGATTTCACCGTGGGCGGCGTAGACGAGGACGGTTTGCGGATCGAGCCGGTGCACGCCGGGTTCGTGCCACACATCCACCGTGCCGCGAGCCAGCGCCCGCCGTACCATCAGGTTGAAGTCGCGGGTCGGGCCGGCGACCAGCCGCACGGATATCTGCGCCTCGCCGGGAAAGGCGAACGGTGCCAGCGGCGTGGTCAGCGCATGTTCGCGATCGTCGTCCAGCGTCATCGTGAAGCCGGCGCCGTCGAGCAGCACGATGTGCCGGTCGATGCCGGGGAAAAGGGAGAACGGCGCGGCGCTGTCGACCTCGGCCACGCTGGCCCGCCACAGGAAATCGTCGCTGCCGGCCGTGGACGGCTGGACGGCTATCTGGCGCGTGCTGCCGAACCCGTTCTTCCACGCTTGTGCTGTGCATTCCCGCGCACGGATGATCGACGAACTCATGCGCTTCTCTCGATCACCTGGCGGAACGGCGGCAACGCACGGAGCATGCCGCTGCCATAGCGCCGGGTGACCACCCGGCGGTCCAGCAGCACGATGCGGCCGCGGTCGGTTTCGTTGCGGATCAGGCGGCCGCAGTACTGGGTGAGCAGGCGCGTCGCTTCGGGCACGCTGACCTCGATGAACGGGTTGCGCCCGCGCGACTCCAGCCACTCGGCGTAGGTGGCACCGACCGGATCGGTCGGCACGGCGAACGGCAGCTGGGTGATCACCACCGTCTCGCACAGCTTGCCGGGCAGGTCCAGGCCCTCGCCGAACGAGGCCAACCCGAACAGCGTGCTGCCCTTGCCCGCCTCGATGTCGGCGCAGTGTTCGGCGACCAGCTGCGACTTGCCCAGCGAACCCTGTGCGCGCACCTTGCGCACGTGTGCGATCGGCAGCTTCTGCAGCACGCGATCGAGCTTCGCGCGCGAGGTGAACAGCACCAGGTTGCCGGCGTTCCAGTCCAGGTTGTCGGCTAGCCAGTCGCTGATTTCGTCGGCGTGCGCCTCGCGTGCGTCCGGCAGGGTGCGCATCGAGGGCACTTCCAGCCGCGCCTGGCTGGGCAGGTCGAACGGCGAGGGCAGGCTCAGGCAGACCGCATCGTCGGGCAGTCCCACCGAGTCGGCGAAGCCGCGGAAATTGCCGCCGGCGCTCAAGGTGGCCGAGGTCATCACCACGCCGCTGGCATTGCCCCACAGCACGTTGCGCAACAGGCCGGCGGCGGATACCGCCGAGGCATGGCAGACCAGTTGCTCACCGCTGATCGTGACCCAGCGCGCCAGCGGCGGCGCGTCGTCCGGATCGCTGGCGGACCACGCGTGCCAGCAGCGCGCCTGCTTCTCGATGCGCTCCAGCGCCATGCCCAGTTCGCGCGACAGCGCCTCCTGGGTGGGGCCGCCGTCGGTCATCTCGACCACCGCACGGCGCACCGCGGTGAGCCAGCGCTGCACTTCGCCGGTACTGACGCTGAGCATCCGCGCGTGTTCCACCCATGGCTGCGGCAACTGGCCCAGCGAGCCGCGGTACATCGGCTCGCTCTCGGCAGGATCGGGCAGCCAGGCAAGGCGGATATCCTTTTCCAGTTCCTCCAGCGCGTTGCTCAGCTCCTGCAGTTTCGCATCGCCCTGATCGAGGCCGAGCTTGCCCAGGGTTTGCTTGTCGGTCAGCGAATACGCTGCGTGCACCTGGCGGCCGAGCCGGCTCAACTGGCGCACGGTGACATTCATGAAGACCTCGGCCGCGCCACGGTCGATCGCCTTGCCGGGCACGTGATGGCCTTCGTCGAAAATGTACAGCGTCTCATCCGGGCGCGGCAGGATCACCCCGCCCCACGCCTGAATGCCGCCGCCCTCGTCCTCGCCCGGCATGGTGAGGTCGGCCAGCACCAGGTCCTGGTTGGCGACGATGATCTCGGCGTCGTCCACTGCGCGGCGGGCGATGAAGAACGGACAGATCATGAACTGGCTGCATTTGCGGTTGGTACAGCCGCCCGCGCTGGTGGTCACCATCGGACGCAGCAGGTCACTGACCGCTTCGGGCGCGCTGTCCATGTCGCCGTTCCACTCGCCGCGGTCGAACGCGGCGTTCAGTTTGGCCAGCGCCAGCTTGTCGCGCGGCTGCGGCGGCTTCGCCCACAGCGCGAGATCCGCATCGAAGCCGGCCAGGCCCATCTGGCCGGAATCGTTGAGACTGTTGGCTGCCATGCGCAGATTGCGCGGGCACAGATAGCGCCCGCGGCCTTTGGCCAGCGCCACTTTCGCCTCGATGGCGTTGAGTTGCAGATACAGCGGGATATCCCGCTGCACCAATTGCTCCTGCAGCGCCACGGTGGCGGTGGCGATCAGCAGCTTCTTCTTCTGGCAGCGCGCGACCGCCAAGCCCGCGATCAAGTAGGCCATCGACTTGCCGGTGCCGGTGGGCGCCTCGATCACCGCCACCCCGCCGGCCGTGCCGAAGGCCTTGGCCACCTCGGCGATCATGCGGCCCTGCGATGCGCGGGCGCGAAAGCCCGGCAGCCCCTCTTTCAGGCGTGCATAGGCGGCGCGGATGGCGTCCTTGGTGGTATCGGCGAGCATGCGGCAACCGGAAGCGGGCCGCCCATATTACGGCATCGGGGCCGCTTTCCGGACTCAAGCCGGCAGCGCGGCGGCCGATGATCCTGGCAACCGGCAGCGCAAACCCGACAGCGCGTTCGAAGCCAGTGAAACCGGGCGCCGGCAAGAGAGTCTTCGCCCGGTGGCTTGGCGCACGTCTTGCTAATGCGTTTTATGTAACATCAACCGATATCCCATCCGAGTAGCGTCATGCGATGAAGCAGCAGCGTGCCCCGAATCCGGCGATCCCCGCCGCGGCGGAACAGCTGGCTTGGCTGGGCCGCCTGATCGAGGCTGTCACGCCGATGGAAGTCGCTGCGGCGATCGTGGCTCTGGCGCAGTCCCTGCCCGGTTGCGGGTCGGCCAGCCTGCTGTGTGGTGCCTGTGAAGCGCATGCGCCCTTTGGCGCCGCTGTGACGCCGACCGATGTCGACTGGGCGCAGGGCGCGTTGGACGGTGACGGGCTTTTGCTCGGTGACGACGGCCGACAGGTGGCGTGGCGACTGCTGGCGGCTGAGCGGGTCGTGTTGCTGATGCGTTTTGCCGGCAGCCAGACCGCGTCGCAGTTGCGCGAGGCGCTGGCCTCGCGTCTCGCGCAGGCCAGCCATCATCTGCGGCATGCGCTGCAGCTGGCCGACCTGCAGGTTTCGCACAAGCAGCTGGAGCGTTCGGAAAACCTGCAGCGCGCACTGTTCGCGATCGCCGATCTGTCCGGTTCCGATCTGGACATGCCGAAAATGCTGCGCGGCATCCACATGATCGTCAGCAGTTTGATGTACGGCGAGAACTTCTTCATCGTGAGGTATGACCGCGAGCGCGGCACGATGCGCTTCCTCTACTACGCCGATGTCGAGGACGAGGATGTTTTAGACATCGCGACCGAGTATTCGCTGGAAAACATGCATTACTCGCTGACCTGGCATCTGCTGACCGGCGGCAGGCCGATGATGGGCAGCATGCAGCAACTGCGGGATCAGGTGGATGGGCCACTGGAGCCGATCGGCCCGGATTGCATCGACTGGCTGGGCGTGCCGATGTTGCGCAACGGCCAGGTGCACGGCGCGCTGGTGGTGCAGAGCTACCGCGAGGGCATCCGCTTTTCGGAGGACGACCGTGTATTGCTGGAATTCGTCGGCAGCCACATCCTCACCGCGCTGGAGCGCAAGCAGAGCAAGGACGAACTGGAGCTGCGCGTGCGCCTGCGTACACAGGAGCTGGCCGAGGCCAACCGCGGCCTGCAGCAGGAGATCGTGGAGCGCCAGCGTGCCGAGCGGTTGCAGGCCGCACTGTTCCAGCTCGCCCAGCTGGCCACCGCCGATTTCGACGAGAACGAGTTCTACCAGCGTGTGCATGACGTGGTGGCCGAACTGTTGTATGCGGAGAACTTCTACATAGCCCTGCTTTCCGCGGATCGCACGGAGCTGTCCTTTCCGTACTACACGGATACCGACGTGCGCAGCATGCCGGCGCGTCCGCTCGCTCATGGTTTGAGCGAATACGTCCTGCGCAAGGCCCTGCCTCTGCTGGTGCGGCGGGCCGACATCGACACGCTGAGCCGGCAGGGTGAGGTGGTGCCACGGCACGTTGGCCAGCCGGCGACCTGCTGGCTGGGTGTACCGTTGCTGGTAGGCGAGGAAGTGATCGGGCTGGTGACAGTGCAGAGCCTGGTCGAGGAGATCGTTTACGACGAAGCCGATCGGGAGCTGCTGTCTTTCGCCGCCCTGCAGATCGCCAACAGCATCCATCGCCGGCGTACCGCGGTGTCGTTGCATGAGGCCAATGCGCAGCTCGAACAGCGGGTGGAGGAGCGCACGCAGGAGCTGCGCGAGCAGATCTGCCAGCGCGAGCAGATCCAGGAGCAACTGCAGCATCAGGTGATGCACGACCCGCTGACCGGCCTGCCCAACCGCGGCTTTCTGCATGACCGGCTCAACCGGGTGCTGGGCATGCTGCAACGCGAGCCGCAGCGGCAGTGCGCGCTGCTTTATCTGGATGTCGACCGTTTCAAGGTGGTCAACGACAGCTTGGGTCATCTGGCCGGCGATGAGTTTCTGAAGGCAGTCGCCAGCCGGCTGCTTTACTGCGTACGTGACCCCGACGTGGTGGCGCGATTGTCCGGCGACGAATTCGCGATATTGCTGGAGGATGTGCCGCTACCCGAAACTGCGGTGAAAGTGGCCCGGCGCATTTTGCGGATTCTGTGCGCGCCGTTGCAGCTGGCCGGCATGGAGCTGGAGCCGTCGGCCAGCATCGGCATCGCGATCGGCGACAGCCGCTACGGCAGCAGCGACGAAGTGCTGCGCGACGCCGACATCGCGCTGTACCGCGCGAAGGATCGGGGCCGCAAGCGCTTCGAGATGTTCGACGAATCGCTGGCCAAGGACGTGGTCGACGTGCTCACGCTGGAGGCGGAACTGCGCCACGCGCTGCAGCACGACGAGTTCGAACCGTATTTCCAGCCGGTCTGCCGGCTCGACGGCGGTGAGGTGGTGGGCTACGAGGCGCTGATCCGCTGGAACCACCCGCAACGTGGCGTGCTCAAGCCGGCGGACTTCATCAAGATCGCCGAGGACAGTGGGCTGATCGAGGCGATCGACTGGCGCATGTTCGAGCTCAGTTGCATCCAGTTCAAGCGGCATGGCGCGGGCGAGACGTTCGTGACGATCAATGTGTCGGCACGGCATCTGCGCCACGCGGCTTTCGATACGCGGCTGCTGCAACTGCTCGAGCGCGTCGGTCTGCCGGCCTCGCACATGATCGTCGAGGTCACCGAAGGCGCGCTGCTGGATGACCCCGCGCATGTGCGCGCCACGCTGGAGCGGTTGCGCGAAGCCGGTGTCGGTGCGGCGCTGGATGATTTCGGCACCGGCTATTCCTCGCTCAGCTACCTGCACTCGCTGCCCTTGCGCATGCTGAAGATCGATCAGGCCTTCGTGCATGAACTGGACCAGGAGGACAACACCAACAGCACGCCGGTGGTGGCCGCGATCCTTGCGCTGGCGCGTGCGCTGGGCATCAAGGTGATCGCCGAAGGTATCGAGACGCCGGGACAGCGCGAGGCCCTGCTTGGCATGGGCTGCGAATTCGGTCAGGGTTACCTGCTGGGTTGTCCGGTCCCGATCAGGCACCAGCTGCAAGCCAGCGCCGAGATCACCTGAATCGAGCGTCGCGGATCAACGCTGCCAGTCAGGCCGTCGCTGCGATCCGCCGCAATGCCTGCGCGAATACCTCCGGCGGCTGGCCGCCGGAAATCAGGTGCTGTCCATTGATGACGATCGCCGGCACCGCGTGGATGCCACGCTGCATGTAGAACTGCTCCTGCGCACGCACCTCGGCGGCGAACTCGTCGTCGGCGAGAATCTGCCGCGCGCGTTCGGCGTCCAGACCTGCCTCGGCAGCCAGACGTGACAGGGTGTCGTGCGCGCTCACGTCCTCGCCGTCGGTGAAATAGGCACGCAACAGAATCTGCTTCAGCGCGAGCTGGCGGCCTTCCAGCTCGGCCCAGTGCAACAACCGGTGCGCGTCGAAGGTGTTGTAAACGCGGCTCTGCCGGCTCATGTTGAAGTGGAAACCCAGTGCCGCGCCGCGGGCGCGGATCGCCTCGCGGTTTGCATCGATCTGCTCGGGCGTGCTGCCGTATTTCTGCACCAGGTGCTCGGTGGCGCTCTCGCCTTCCGCGCTCATCTGCGGGTTCAACTCGAACGGCTGGAAGTGGATCTTCGCCGCAACCTCGCTTTCGACTGTCGCCAGCGCCTGCTGCAGCGACGCCAGTCCGATCGCGCACCACGGGCAGGAAACGTCGGAGACGAAGTCGATGCGGACGGAAGCGGGTGAGGTCATGGGTATCTGCCAAGGCGGGAAGCAAAGCAGAGGTTGGGGCAGCAGGAGCCGCTTCAAGGCGCTGCGACCGGCATCCCGGCGGCAGATCGCAGCGGATGAGACATCGCCCATTACACTGGATAACCCCGCGCGGCCGTGTCCGGTCGATAGCGCAATTGCGGCTCCGAGAACGTGCATGTCACACCATCCAATAGCCATCGTCCCCGGTTCCGGACTTGTCGCCTCGCGGTATCCGGCGCCGCGATGAAAACCCGTGCACGCATCGCCACCTGGCAGCGCCTGCGCCAGCAGCCGACCTGGAAGCTGATGGCGGCGGACAACGCGCCGCTGACCGCCGCGCTGTTGCAAGGCCTGCTGCTCGACGCCGAGCGCCAGTTGCCGGCGTCGCTGCTGCACGAGCGGCTGGCGCGCGAGCTGGAGGAACTGCGTGCGCATGGCCATGCCGTGCCGCGCACCGCGCAGGCCTACGTGGCCGAATGGCTGGGGTCCGGCTGGCTGGAGCGGCGCTTTCCCGAAGGGGTCAGCGAGGAACAGTACGAGCTGTCCACCCAGGCGATCGGTGCGCTGCGCTTTCTTGGCAGCCTGGACAGCAGCCGCAATGTGGCGACCGAGAGCCGGCTCGCGCTGGTCATCCAGCAACTGGTGCAACTGGCACGACAGACCGATGGCGACCCGCACAGCCGGCTGGCCGAACTGCTGGCCGAGCGCGAGCGCATCGACGCGCAGATCGCCGCGGTCAGCGAAGGCCGGGTGGACGTGCTGGACGATACCCGCGCGCTGGAGCGGGCGCGCGAGATCATCGCGCTGGCCGATGAGCTGGCCGAGGATTTTCGTCACGTGCGCGATGATTTCCAGCAACTGGATCGTGACTTCCGCGAGCGCATCATCGACGACGAACGCGAACGTGGCGAGATGCTGGAGGCGCTGTTTGCCGGCGTCGACGTGATCGCCGAAAGCGAATCGGGGCGCAGCTTCGACGCGTTCTGGCGACTGCTCACCGACGCCGAGCAGAGCGGCCAGCTGGAAGCCGCAGTGGACGCGGTGACCGGCCGCGATTTCGCGCGCAAGCTGGACCGGCGCGAGCGCAGCTTCCTGCTGCACCTCACCCGCACCCTGCTCGACCGCGGCGGCCACGTGCACGACGTGTTGCAGCATTTCGCGCGCAGCCTGAAGGGCTTCGTGCAGAGCCGCGCCTACCTGGAACAACGCCGCCTGCACCAGCTGCTGAAACAGACCCAGGCCGAGGCGCTGAAACTGCGCGACCAGGTGCGCAGCAACGAGGGCATCGACTACACGCTCACCCTGAGCAGTGCGCGGTTGCACTCGCTGTCGCGCTGGCGGCTCAACGATCCTCGCACCAGTCAGGTCGACGGTGCCATCGTGCGCGCCGAGGGCGCGACGATCACGCTGGACAGCGTGGGCGAGCTGGTGGCGCAGTCGGAGATCGACTTCCGCACCCTGAAACAGCGCGTGCACACGCTGCTGGGCGATCACGCGCAGTGCTCCGTGGGCACCGTGTTGCAGCACTATCCCGCCGAACAGGGTCTGGGCAGCGTGGTCGGCTACGTGGCGCTGGGCAGCCGTCACGGCATGCAGGTGCCCCACCGCTTCGAGCCGGTGAGCTGGCGCGGCGAGGACGGCAACGAACGCCGCGCCCGCATTCCCCTGCTGTACTTTCTCAAGGAAAAACGCGATGAACTGGTCTGAGGACATGGCCGGGCCGGGCCCGGCCAACCTGCCATCGGAAAGCGTCGGCGAGGCCGGCCTGTTCCCCGGCGACAGCGGCAGCCTGCCGTTCGAGGCGCGCCGGGTGCTGTGCCAGTTGCTGGCCGGCCCCAGCGTGGACGCCGAGCGCCACGCCCTGCTGTGGCCGGTGCTGCTGCGTGAGGAAACCGCCCTCCGTGCACGCCTGTGCGAACTGTTCCTGGAACTGGTGCTGGATCGCGACCTGCGCGTGGCCTTCGTGCGCCAGGCCGATACCGGTGAACTGGAAACGCCGACCCTGCTGCGCTCCAGCCCGCTCACCTTCATCGACTCGGTGCTGCTGCTGGCCCTGCGCCAGCGCCTGGCCGAAGCCGAGGCGCAAGGCCAGCGCGCGGTGGTGGAAGTGGACGAACTGCACGCGCAACTGGCCGTCTACGAACCGCCGCAGGGCACCGACCGCGCCGGCTTCACCAAGAAGCTCAACGCCGCCATCGAGAAGATGAAAAAGAACAACGTGCTGCAACCGATCCGCGGCAGCGAAGGCCGCCACGAAGTGTCGCCCACGCTGAAACTGCTGTTCTCCGCCGAGGACGTGCAGGCGCTGGGCGCGGTCTATCGCCAACACCTGGCTGGCCCGCGCACCGTCGACGACATCACGCCGGAGGAGGACGACTGATGGGCAAGGCCGACACCCACGCGTCGTTGTTTCTCGGCGACCTGCCCACGCCGCGCGAGGAGCAGTTCCGCATGCGCCGCCTGCAGGTATTCAACTGGGGCACCTTCTCCGGCCTGCATGACGTGCCGATCGCCGAGCGCGGTTTCCTCTTCGTCGGCCGCTCCGGTTCGGGCAAATCGACCCTGCTCGATGCGATGTCGGCGCTGCTGGTGCCGCCCGCGCTGGTCGATTTCAACGCCGCCGCGCGCGAGGCCGAGCGCAGTGGCCGCGACCGTTCGCTGGTGTCATACGTGCGCGGCGCCTGGGCCGACCAGCACGACGAGGATTCGGGTGAGGTCGCCACCCAGTACCTGCGCCGCGGCCCGGTCTGGTCAGCGCTGGCGCTGGAATACCGCAACGCGCTGGGCCGTTGCGTGACCCTGGTGCGGCTGCTGTGGATCCGCGGCAACAGTTCCACCGCCGCCGATGTGACGAAGCACTTCATCGTCGCCGAGCGGCCGTTCGACCTGGCGGTCGAGCTGGAAGGTTTCGACCTGGACCTGCGCCGGCTCAAGCAGCGCCTGGCCGACGTACACCACCACGACAGCTTCAATGCCTACGCCGAGCGCTTCCGCCGCCTGCTCGGCATCGGCAACGACACCGCGCTGCGCCTGCTGCACAAGACGCAGTCGGCGAAGAACCTCGGCGACCTCAACCACTTCCTGCGCGATTTCATGCTGGAGCGCCCGGAAACCTTCGCCGTGGCCGACCGCCTGGTGGCCGAATTCGCCGAGCTGGACGAGGCGCACAAGGCGGTGGTCACCGCGCGCGAACAGATCGAGACCTTGCGCCCCGCGCGGGCTGCCCATGAGCGGCTGATGGCCGTGCGGCGCGAGCGCAGCGAACTGGACGAGCTGCTGGCCGGCATGGACGGCTACCGCGAACGGCAACGGTTGCGCCTGCTCGACGCGCGGCTGACCGAGCTGGACACGCTCGACCGCGGCCTCGAAGGCGAGGAAGGCCGTCGCCTGCAAAGCCTGGAACAGCACCAGCGCGACCTCGGCGATCTGCAGGCGCGCCACCGCGAACAGGGCGGCGACCGGATCGAGCAACTGGAACGCGAGCGCGACAGCGTGTCGCGCGAGCGCGACACCGGCCTGCGCCATCGCGGCGTGGCCGATGCCGCTTGCCGGCAACTGGGCTGGCAGCTCGCCGGAACACCGCAGGGTTTCGCCGAGCAGCTCGCGCAGGCGCGCAGCCTGCTCGACGCCGGCCAGGACGCCGCCGCCCGTGCCGACCAGCGCATGCTGGAGCTGGGCATGCAGAAGAACGAGGCGGGGCGTGCCTTCGCCAGCGCACGTGCCGAGATCGCCGCACTGGAAGCGCATCCGTCGAACATCCCCGCGCATCTGCAGGCGCTGCGCGGTCGTCTGTGTGCCGCGCTGGGTCTGGCCGATACCGCACTGCCGTTCGCCGGCGAACTGATCCAGGTGCGCGCGGACGAGCAGGCGTGGAGCGGTGCGATCGAGCGCCTGCTGCACGGCTTCGCGCTGTCGCTGCTGGTGGACGAGCGGCATTACGCCAAGGTCGCCGCCTGGGTCGATGCCACCCACCTCGGCGGCAAGCTGGTGTACCACCGCATCGGCGCGGCGGACGGGCTGAACGTATCCGCGCCCCCGCCGCGCTCGCTGCTGCACAAGCTGGAACTGGCCCCGCACGCGCACCAGGAGTGGCTGCACGCCGAACTGCTGCGCCGCTACGACTACGCCTGCGTGGACAGCGTGCAGGCGTTGCAACGCAGCGAGCGCGCGATCACCGCGCAGGGCCAGATCAAGCATGGCCGCAGCCGGCACGAGAAGGACGACCGCCACGCCGTCGGCGACCGCCGCCAGTGGGTGATGGGTTTCGACAACCGCGAAAAGCTGGCGCTGTACAAGGCCGAAGCCGGCGCGCTGGCGCAGCAGATCGCCGAGGCCGACCGCACGATGGCGGCGATCAAGGCCGAACGCGCCGAGCAGGCCAGCCATGCCGCCGCGGCACAGTCGCTGGCCAACCTGCGCTGGAGCGACATCGACGTCGCGCCTCTGCTGACACGGCTGGATGCAATCGAGGCCACGCTGAAGGAACTGCGAGAAGGCGACGTGGCCTTGCGCGAGCTGGGCGAGCGCATCGACGTAAAGGAGAAACAGGTCGCTGCCGCGCAGCGCCTGTTGAACGACGTGCGCGACGAACGACGCGATCATCGGCGCGAGCGCGAGCGGCTGGACAAGGATCGCGCCCGTTGTGTCGAGGACCTGGCCGCCAGGCCGCTGACGCCGCTGCAGCAGCAAGGCCTGGATGCGCGTTGCGATGCGGGCGCGTCGTTCACCCTGGGCAACCTGGCCGAGCGCACGCTGGCGATCGAACGCGCTCTCAATCAGCGCATCGCGGCGCTGGAGACGGAGGCCGGCGAGCAGAGCCATCGCATCGTCGGCTGCTTCGAAACTTTCCGCCGTCGCTGGGTGCAGGACACCGGCGACGTGCAAGCCAACCTGGAGAGCGCGACGGATTTCTTCGCCCGGCTGGAGCGGCTCGAGCGCGATGGCCTGCCGGCGCACGAGGCGCGTTTCTTCGACATGCTGCGCACCCAGAGCGGACAGAACCTGGTGGCGTTGCAGACGCATATCGCACAGGCGCACAAGGCGATCCGCGCGCGCATGGAGGACGTCAACGCCAGCCTGGAGACGGTGCCGTTCAACCGCGGCAGCATCCTGCAGATCAAGCCGGAGGATCGCCGCCTGCCGGAGGTGATCGAGTTTCGCCAGCAGTTGCGCGACGTGCTGGCGCACCAGCGCACCGACGACCGCGAGCGCGCCGAGGCGCAGTTCGAGGGCCTGCGCAAGCTGGTGGCGCGGCTGGCCTCGACCGATCCCGAGCACAAGCGCTGGCGCGAGCAGGTGCTGGACGTGCGCCTGCACGTGGAGTTCATCGGCGAGGAGCGCGACGCGCAGAGCGGCCGCCAGCTCGAGGTGTACCGCAGCGGCGCCGGCAAGTCCGGCGGCCAGCGCCAGAAACTGGCCACCACCTGCCTGGCCGCCGCGCTGCGCTACCAGCTCGGCGACGAGGACGGCGGCGTGCCGCAATACGCGGCGGTGGTGCTGGACGAGGCGTTCGACAAAGCCGACAACGAATTCACCGCGATGGCCATGCGCATCTTCGAGAACTTCGGCTTCCAGATGATCGTGGCCACGCCGCTGAAGTCGGTGATGACGCTGGAACCGTTCATCGGCGGCGCCTGCTTCGTCGAGATCGACGGCCGCCATGACTCGCGCGTGCTGATGATCGAGTACGACGCCGCCAGCCAGCGCCTCGACCTGCCGCGCGCCGCACACGAAGGCGGCGATGCGCAGCCCTGAGCAGGTCGTCGCGCTGCTGCGCGGCAGCTGGCGGCGCCAGGCCGGCGACTGGCTCGGTGGCGGCGGTGACTGGCCGTTGCGGGTATCGCTGGTGCCCCCGGGCGAGCGTCAGGCCAGCGCGCATTGGGCGGCGTTCGAGGCGTGGCGATCCGGCTGGAAGGATTGGCGCGGCGGCGAGGTCAGCTGGGTCGAGCGGCGCTGGCCGCTGCTCGGTCGTCAGCCGGTGCCGGAAGCCTTGTCGGTGCCCGACACGGCGGCGCTGGCCGAACTGCTGGGCGAAGTCGCGCGCTGGCAGCGTGCCAGCGCGCGTTTCGACGCGTGGGTGCAACGCTGGCCCGCGCTGGCCGCCACGTTGCGCCGTCAGTACGCCTTGCTGGCCGATGCCGACGACGTCGAATTCACCCGGCTCGGCGACATGCTGGCGTGGCTGCAGGCGCATCCCTCGTCGAACCTGTTCGCGCGCCAGCTGCCGGTGGCCGGGCTGGACAGCAAGTGGCTGGAAACCCGCACCGGCCTGCTCGGCGACTGGCTGCGCACGCTGGCCGGGTTGCCGCGCGACACCGATTTCCAGCAAGCCAGCGGCCTGCGTCGCGAGCCGGACCGGCTGCGCATGCGGATACTCGACCCGGCCTTGCGCGCGCGAGCCGGCGGCCTGGGCGACATCCATGCGCCGTTCGCCGAACTGGCCGCGCTGGAGCTGTCGGTGCGGCGCGTGTTCATCGTCGAGAACAAGCAGACCGGCCTGGCTTTCGACGACCTGCCCGATTCCGTCGTGCTGATGGCGCGCGGCTACGCGGTGGAGCATCTGCACGAACTGCCGTGGTTGCGGGCGGCGCAGGCCGTGCATTACTGGGGCGACCTGGACACCCACGGCCTGGCCATTCTCGGTCGCCTGCGCGGCCACCTGCCGCAGGCGACATCGCTGCTGATGGACGAGGCGACCCTGCTGGCCCATCGCGCCTTGTGGGTGACCGAGCCGCAGCCGCACCGCGCCGACGCCATCGACCATCTGAATGCCGCCGAGCAGGCGCTGTACCGCGAGCTTCGGGGCGACCGCTGGGGTGTGCGCGTGCGGCTGGAGCAGGAGCGGATCGGCTGGGACGTGGCGTGGGCGCGAATCAGGTCAACGCTTTCTGCCTGACTCCGCCGGCCTGTTCGCTTTCGGCGGCGCATTCGCGCACCGGCTCCTGCACCATTCCAGACGGAGCGACAGGCGCAGGTCGGCCTGCACATGGTCCATCCGACGCAATGGCAGCCCGGAGACAGGGGACGGATGGCATCCTCCCGCGCGATTGAACGCCTGAACGATTTGAAGCCTTCGGCGCGCGAGGCGAATGGTCGACGTTGCAGCCATGGAATCGAAGCGGGACGTCACCGGAACGATACGATGTCCAGCGCCACCGCTTCGGCGATGCGGATGCCGTCGACGGCGGCCGAGAGGATGCCGCCGGCATATCCGGCACCTTCGCCGGCCGGATAGAGGCCTCGCGTGTTCAGGCTTTGCAGGCTGTCGTCGCGCGTGATCCGCACCGGCGACGAGGTGCGTGTCTCGACCCCGGTGAGGATGGCGTCGTGCATTGCATAGCCTCGCACCTGACGATCGAATGCGGGCAACGCCTCGCGGATCGCGGCGATCGCGTAGTCGGGCAGGGCGCTTTCGAGGCTGCCCAGGGTCACGCCCGGCTGGTAGGACGGCTGCACGTCGCCGACCTCGTGCGAGGCCCGCCCGGCGAGGAAGTCGCCGACCAGTTGGGCCGGCGCACTGTAATCGCTGCCGCCCAGCACGTAGGCACGGCTTTCCAGCGCGCGCTGCAGCGCGATGCCGGCCAGCGGACTGCCGCTGCTGTCGAACGGGGCGAAATCGGACGGGTCGATGCCGACCACGATCGCGGCATTGGCGTTGCGTTCGTTGCGCGAATACTGGCTCATGCCATTGGTGACCACCCGGCCGGGTTCGGAAGCGGCGGCCACCACGGTACCGCCGGGACACATGCAGAAGCTGTATACCGTGCGTGCGGCGCCACCCGGGCCCGTCTTGCCGTGATGCACCAGCTTGTAATCGGCGGCGCCCAGGATCGGATGGCCCGCCTGCGGTCCGAAGCGGGCGCGATCGATCACCGATTGCGGATGCTCGATGCGGAAGCCGATCGAGAAGGGTTTTGCCTCGACGTAGACGCCACGCGCGTGTAGCATCTCGAACGTGTCGCGCGCACTGTGGCCCAGCGCCAGCACCACGTGGTCGGCGCGGAGCTGCTCGCCGCTGGCCAGGGTCACGCCGCGGATCTGTTGTTGGCCGTCCGCCACCGGCTCCAGCAGGAGATCGTCGACGCGGCTGCTGAAGCGGATTTCGCCACCCAGCGATTCGATCGTGGCGCGCATGTTCTCCACCATCGTGACCAGCCGGAAGGTGCCGATGTGCGGCTTGCTGACGTAGAGGATTTCCTCCGGCGCGCCGGCCTTGACGAATTCGGTCAGCACCTTGCGGCCGTGATGCAGCGGATCGCGAATCTGGCTGTACAGCTTGCCGTCGGAGAACGTGCCGGCACCGCCCTCGCCGAACTGCACATTGGATTCGGGGTGCAGCTGGCGCTTGCGCCACAGGTCCCAGGTGTCCCGGGTGCGCTCGCGCACTGCCTTGCCACGATCCAGGATGATCGGACGAAAGCCCATCTGGGCCAGGATCAGTCCGGCGAACAGCCCGCAGGGTCCGAAGCCGATCACCAGCGGACGCAGCGGCAGGTGCGCCGGCGCACGGGCGACAAAACGGTAGCTGGTGTCCGGCGTGGGCTGGACATGGGGGTCGTCGGCATGGCGCCGCAGCAGTTCGGCTTCCAGCGGGGTTTCGATATCCAGCGCGTAGATCAGCATGATCGCGCCGCGCTTGCGTGCGTCGTAGCTGCGTTTGGCGACGGTATAGCCGGTGAGCGCGGCGGCCTCGATGTGCAGTCGCCTCAGGATCGCGGCGGCAAGCGCGTCCGCCGGATGGTCCAGCGGCAGCTTGAGGTCGGTCAGTCGCAACATGGGGTTTGGGGATCCGATAGCTGGAATGAATCGGCGGATTTTCGCAGATATCAAGCTGATGCCATGGCAGCAAGCGGGGTGCTTTCCTGTGGGAGCGGCTTCAGCCGCGATGCCTTTGCTTTTCGCATCGCATCAGAGCATCGCGGCTGAAGCCGCTCCCACAAAAACTGCTCCTGCAAGCACCGGGTACGATCAGGCTTTGCCGATGAAGTCGACCTTGCCGATCGCGGTACCCGCCTTGCGCAGGATGTCGTAGGCGGTGGTGCAGTGGAAGAACACGTTCGGGATGACGAAGTGCAGCAGGTAGGTCTGGCCCTCGAAGTCCAGCTCGCCGCTACGCATCTTCAGATGGATCGGCCGGGTTTCGCTGCCGTCGATCTGTTCGGGCTTGAACGTCTTGAGGTAGTCGAGCACGCGATCGATTCGCGCGTACAGCTGCTCGAGCGTGGTTTCGGTGTCCTCGAACGGCAGCGGCTCGACGCCGGCCAGCCGGGCGGCGCCGTTCTTGGCCATGTCGGTGGCGATCTGCACCTGCTTGACCAGCGGCAGCATGTCGGGGATCAGCCGGGTCTGCAGCAGCACTTCATCGGTGATGTTCTTCGCCCTGGCATGCGCCTCGCCTTTCTTGAGCACGTGGGCGAGGTTGCCGAGGGCGCGGACGAAGACGGGAACGCTGGTCTGGTACATGGAAAGTGTCATGGGATGGCTCCAGTGGGTGGGAGGGAAGATATTCTGACGGCAGCGCGCGTCAGGTCGCGTTGCCGACCCACGCCGCGACCGCGGCAGGCTGTTCGAGATGCAGATGATGGCCGCCGTCGAGATGGCCGACGGCAATGTTCGGCACGCACGCGGCGCGGGCCTGCATCTGCATGGTGGGCAGGTAGGCCGTGGCCGGCTGCGCCAGCAACAGCGCGGTGGGTGCCGCGATGCCGTGCAGCAGCGCGTGGATCTGCGTTTCGGCGAGCCGCAACCCGGTGGCGCGGGTCAGGCGTGGGTCGCTGCGCCAGCGCCAGCCGCCGATGGCCTCCAGCAGGCCGCGTTCGACGATCGGCCGCGCCAGATCGGTGCGCAGACCGCTGGCGATGCCGCGTGCGCTGATTGCCTGCTCGACGCTGTGGAACAGCCGCAGCGGCTTGCCGTTGTCACCTCGCGGTGCGAGCGCGTCGCGGAAACGTTGCAGGGTGTGCGTGCCGTCGTCACCGAGCGGGCCCAGCCCTTCGATCAGCAGCAGGCGTTCGATGCGCTGTGGCGCGGCGGCGGCCACCAGCGCGGCGATGCCGGCGCCCAGCGAATGGCCAAGCAGGGCATAGCGGTCCAGCTGCAGGGCGTCGGCGGCTTCGAGCACCGTGCGCACATAATCGAGAAAGTGATAACCCGCGCCCGCCGGCAAGTGCGCGGAGTGGCCGTGACCGGGCAGATCCAGTGCGATCACCCGATACCGTGCAGCCAGAAACGGCGCCAGCAGCGCGAAGCTGCCGGCGTTGTCCAGCCAGCCGTGCAGCGCCAGCAGCGGCGGCGCCGCAGCGTCGCCCCACACTTGCGCGCGCAGTGCCAGATGCGGCAGCGCGATGGTGCGCTCAGTCGGTGCGGGCACGTTGCTGCTGGGCGCGTTGCTGTGCCGCGGCCCGACGCTGCAGCGCGGCGGCGACATCGTAGTCGGCGGCGAATTCCGGCCAGCCCTGGGTATGCTGCAGCACCAGCGCCGCGAGGCTGTCGACCTGTTCGGCGCTGTCGTTGAGCGCGGGGATGTAGCGCAGGGTTTCGCCGCCGGCGGCAGTGAAGAACCCGCCGTTCTGCATGGCGATCTCCTCCAGCGTCTCCAGGCAGTCCACCGCGAAACCGGGGCAGGCGACATCGAGCTTGCGCACGCCTTCGGCAGCCAGCCGGCGCACCGTGGCGTCGGTGTACGGCTGCAGCCAGCGCTCGCGACCCACGCGCGACTGGAAACTGACGATCGACTGGTCTTCGCTCAAGCCAAGACGTTCGCGCAGCAGCCGCGCGGTGGCATGGCACTGGCAGAAATACGGGTCGCCGGCCAGCAGGTAGCGCTCGGGAATGCCGTGGAACGACAGCAGCAGCTTGTCGCCGCGGCCGTGGGCCAGCCACCAGCGCTCGATGCTGCACGCCAGCGCCTCGATATGGCCGGGGTCATCGTGGTAGTCGTTGATGATGCGCAGCTCCGGTGGCCAACGCAGGGTCTTGAAGCTGTCCGCCACCGCATCGATCACCGAGCCGGTGGAGGTGCCCGAGTATTGCGGATACAACGGCAGCACCAGCAGGCGGCGCACGCCTTCGCGCTGAAGCTGTTCGATCGCGTGTGACACCGAAGGCTCGCCGTAGCGCATCGCCAGTGCCACGCGGATCGGAGCGGTCGGCCGCTGCCGCGTCAATGCATTCTGCAGGCCGGCGGCCAGCGCCTCGCTGACGTAGCGCAACGGGGAACCTTGTTCGGTCCAGACCTTTGCGTAGGCGTGTGCCGAACGTGCGGGGCGCGTGCGCAGGATCACCCCGTGCAGGATCAGCCACCACAGCCAGCGCGGGTATTCGATCACCCGCGGATCGCCGAGGAACTCGGCCAGGTATGGTCGTACCGCCCGGGTCGTGGGGGCGGTTGGCGTACCCAGGTTGACCAACAGAACGCCAGCCTGAACGGGCTGACCGAGTGGTCCGTGGGAATAGCCGGCAAGGCCGGTATAGTTGTTGTGTGGCATCGCGGCACTTGTGCTGAACCAGTGGTGGAGTCTGCCACAAGCCTCGTGCGCCGCGGTGCGTTCCCAAATCTCGAACCGATCTGGAGCTGCCCATGTTCAAGCAACCACTGCATCGCCTGCTGCTGATTGGCATGGCCCTGCTGCTGCCCGCACTGGCGGCGCATGCCGAGGACCCACCGCTGGTGCGCGCAACGAACGCGGTGCACGTGCTCAACGACATCATGAAGGCACCGGACAAGTCGATTCCGCAGGACTTGCTGCGCGATGCCAAGGCGATCGCGGTGATACCGGACATGATCAAGGTCGGCTTCATCTTCGGCGGCCGTCGCGGCGAAGGCTTGATTTCGGTCAAGAGCCCGGACGGAACCTGGTCCAACCCCAGCTTCATCACCATGACCGGCGGCAGCGTCGGCTTCCAGGCCGGCGTGTCCTCGACCGACGTGATCCTGGTGTTTCGCACCCAGCGCGGGGTGGATTCGATCGTGAGGGGCAAGTTCACGCTCGGCGCCGACGCCTCGGCCACGGCCGGTCCGGTGGGACGTACCGCCACGGCCGCCACCGACGCCCAGATGAAGGCCGAGATCTATTCTTATTCGCGCTCCCGTGGCCTGTTCGCTGGCGTGGCGCTGGACGGCGCGGCACTGCGTATCGATTACGACGCCAACGCAGCTGTCTACGGTCCAGGCATCACGCCGAGGCGCATCTTTGAAGGCGGGGTAAGCAACGTACCCGGGCCGGTGGTCGATTTCCGCGACCATCTGGAGGAATACACCTCTCGCTAGCAGCCTGTCGGGCTTTGCTGGTCGAGGCGAGAATTCGGCTGTGCGAGGACAGATTTTCGACGTTTCGTCGCCCATAGTGGTTCTATGGGCTGGCGAAGCGGCGGAAATATGGACCGCACAGACGGATTCGCAGCCCGGCCGAGCAAAGTCCGACAGGCTGCTAGAGCTTGCGACAGGCCGGCCCGACTTTCGTAGGAGCGCGCTTGCGCGAGATGCTCTTTTGCCCGACACAAGAGCATCGCGCGCAAGCGCGCTCCTACACGCATCGGGTTATTCGAGGTGCCCGTCAGTACAGATCGATCGGGTCGACATCCAGCGACCAGCGCACCCGCCGTGCCGACGGGAGTGTCGCCAGCTGCAGCTGCCAGCTGCGCAGGATGCCGTGCAGGCTGTGGCGGCTGGCTGCCTCCAGCAGCAGTTGGCCGCGATGACGGCCCGCGCGCAGCGGCATCGGCGCGGGCATCGGACCGGCGATCTGCAGCGGCTCGTCGTCCGGCAACGCCGCATGCGCGGCGGCGAGAAACGCGTCGACCTGCTCGCGCTGCGGCGCATCGGCGCGCAACAGTACTTGGTGGCTGTACGGCGGCAACTGGATCTGCCGGCGCTCGGCCAGCAGCTCGCGCGCGGCGGCGGCATAGCCGTGCGCCAGCAGTCCGCGGAGCAGCGGATGTTCCGGCTGGTGGGTCTGCAGCAACACCAAGCCGGGTTTGCGCGCGCGCCCGGCGCGCCCGGCAACCTGCACCACCAACTGCGCCAACCGCTCGCCGGCGCGAAAATCCACGCTGTGCAGGCCCTCGTCCACGCCCACGATCGCGACCAGGGTGAGGTTGGGCAGGTCGTGGCCCTTGGCCAGCATCTGGGTGCCGACCAGGATCGCCGGCTGATCGTCTTGCAAGGTGTCCAGCAGTTGCTCGAAGGAGTCGCGGCGGCGCGTGGTTTCGCGGTCCACGCGCAGCACCGGTACCTGCGGGAACAGCGCGATCAGCGCTTCTTCCAGCCGTTCGGTGCCCTGGCCTTGCGGCTTCAGGTCGCCGGCACCGCAGCTGGGGCAGGCAGCCGGCATGCGCTGGCGAAAGTCGCAGTGATGGCAGATCAGCTGGCGGCGGCCGGCATGCAGGGTCAGCGGTCGTTCGCAGCGCGGACACTCGGCATGCCAGCCGCAGCTGTGGCACAGCAGCACCGGCGCATAGCCGCGGCGGTTGCGGAATACCAACACCTGTTCGCCGCGTGCGAGCGTCTGCGCGACCGCCGTCAGCAGCGCCGGCGACAGGCCATGCGCCAGTTGCTGCGCGCGCATGTCGATGATCTGCACCTGCGGCGGCCGGGCCGCGCCGGGGCGGGCGCGCAGATGCAGGGTGCGATAACGGCCAGACTCAGCATTCGCCAGCGATTCCAGCGATGGCGTACCCGATCCCAGCAGCACCGGCACGCCCAGTGCGCGGGCGCGCACCAGTGCCAGGTCGCGGGCGTGATAGCGAAAACCCTCCTGCTGCTTGTAGGCGCTGTCGTGTTCCTCGTCGACGATGATCAAGCCGGCCTGTGGCAACGGCGTGAACACCGCCGAGCGGGTTCCCAGGATCACCCTGGCACTGCCGTTGCGGGCGCGCAGCCAGGCGCGCGCGCGATCGCCCTCGGACAGGCTGGAGTGCAGCACTTCGACCAGCACGCCCAGGCGTTCGCGCAGGCGGCGCACGGTCTGCGGCGCGAGGCCGATTTCCGGTACCAGCAGCAATGCCTGCCGACCTTGCGCCAGCACCCGTTCGATCAGCGCCAGGTAAACCTCGGTCTTGCCGCTGCCGGTGACGCCATCGAGCAGGAACGGCTGGTAAGTGCCCAGGCTGGCGCCGACCGCAGCGACGGCCAGTTGCTGCTCTGCACTGAGTGGTGGCGCCAGCGAGGCGGGCCGGACGCAGTCGACCGGCACGCGTTCGCTGCGTTCGAGCAGCCCGGCAGCGGCCAGCCGCCGCGCCGCCGCGCGCCAGCCGGGCAGGCGCGCGGTCAGCTCCTGCGCACTCAGCGGGCCGTCGGCCAGCAGTGTCAGCAAGGCCATACTGCCGCCGCGCCGGCTGCCGGCATCGCGGGCGCTGTGACCGGCGATGCCGAGCGACCAGTATTCCTCGTTGATCGCCGGCAGCGGCCGTGGTTCACGCAGGGCCAGCGGCAGGGCATTGATGTAGGCCTCGCCCGGCGCGCCCAGCCAGTAGTCGGCGGCCCAGGCCAGCGTGCGCATCAGTTCGGGGTCGAGCAATGGGGTGGTGTCGAGCAAGCGGATGACCTGCTTCAGCCGATGGCTGCCGACTGCCGCCTCGGCGTCCAGCGCCACCACGATGCCCACCAGCTTGCCGCGAGCAAACGGCACCAGCACCCGGCTGCCCACGTGCGTCTCGCCCACGGCAGGCGGCAGGTAATCGAACAGGGTCGGCAGGGGCAGCGGCAGGGCGACGCGAAGGACGGTAGGCATGGTTACCTCGTGACAGGCCAGTGTAACCGTGCCATCTCTGCAGCCGTCGCGTCGACTGCCATGTCATCGGGAAGCGCCGCCGCAAGGGCAGTTGCGCCTATCAGCTCTCCGACAATCGAGGAGCCGTACATAAGTTGCTCACTTCTTGAAGGTTTTTCGCTTATCCACAAGATTTGTGGATAAGTCTGTGGATACCCCGGGGAGGGCGTTCTCCGAGGCGTGCCGTGGCGCCTTTCACGACAACTTGACGAAGTTTTGAACAGCCACCAAAAGCTATGTATATCAATGGGATGTAAATTCCGCTCGGGTGCTGTTTACCAGAGCGTCAAAGTCCCGGCAGGTGTCTTGACAGGCTCGTGACGCTGTGCAAAACGCGCTGCCACCGGCGTTCCGCAAGCTCGGCGGGAGGGCCCGCGCGTCGGCGCGGCAGTTGTAGAATGTGCGGCCCTGGAGCCGGTCTGCCGATGAAGTCGTTACGTCCCGAGCGTGCCCACCTGGCGCGCGAGATGCGTGCCACCGTGCGTCTCGCATTGCCGTTGATGCTGGCCCAGCTGGCCGCGGTCGGCAGCAATGTGATCGATGCGGTACTGGCGGGGCATGTCAGCGCGCACGTGCTGGGTGCGGTGGCGGTGGGTGCCAGCATCTGGTCGCTGGCGATCGTCAGCGGCATCGGCATGATGATGGCGGTGCCGCCGTCGGTGGCACAGCTCGACGGTGCCGGCCGGCGGCACGAGGTGGGTGCCGTGTTTCGTCAGGCGTTATGGCTGGCTTGGGGCATGGGCGTGCTGTTGTGGTTCGCGGTGCGCCACGCGGCACCGCTGATCGATGCGATCGGGGTGACGGCGAGCCTGCGTCACGATGTGCAGCGGTTCCTGCTGGCGATCAGCTGGGGCGCACCGGCGTTGACCAGTTATTTCGCGCTGCGCGGGCTGTCCGAAGGTCTGTCGCTGACCCGGCCGTCGATGGTTTTCGGCTTGGGCGGGCTGGCACTGCTGGTGCCGCTCGGCTACGTGCTGATGTTCGGCAAGCTGGGGATTTCGCCGCAGGGCGCGCATGGCTGCGGCATGGCCACGGCGCTGGTGCTGTGGCTGGAGATGCTGGCGTTCGGCATCTATGTGCTGTGCCATCGCAACTATCGCGGGCTGGGTCTGCTCGATCATTTCGAAGGCCCGAATCTGCGCCGCATCGGCGAACTGGTGCACATCGGTCTGCCGATGGCGGTGACCTTGCTGGCCGAGGCCGGGCTGTTCGTGGCGGCGGCGCTGATCATCGCCACGATGGGCGAAGACACGATCGCCAGCCACCAGGTGGCGATCAACATTGCCTCGCTGTTTTTCATGATACCGCTGGGGCTGGCGATGGCGATCACCGTGCGGGTCGGCAATGCGGTGGGTCGTGGCGACGAGCGCGGCGTGCGCTATGCCGGATTCTGCGGGATCGGTCTCACCCTCGCCACGCAGTTGTTCTCGGCGGTGTTGATGCTGAGCCTGCCGCATTTCATCGCCGCGCTGTACACCCGCGATCCCCGGGTGATCGCCCTGGCGGCGCAGCTGATCATGCTGGCCGGACTGTTCCAGTTTTCCGACGGCATCCAGGTCGCCGCCAACGGCGCGCTGCGCGGCCTGAAGGACACCCGGGTGCCGATGGCGATCACCCTGTTCGCCTACTGGGTCATCGGCATGCCGGTGGGTTGGTGGCTCGCGTTCCACCATGGGATGGGCGCGCGCGGCATGTGGATCGGTCTGATCGCCGGTCTCAGCGTGGCGGCCGTGATGCTGTTTGTGCGGTTCTGGCGCAGCGCCTGGAAGCAGCGCTGGCGTCCGCTCAGCCACCGCATGACCGCGCCGGCCTGACCGGGTAGGCTAGCAGCCTGTCGGACTTTGGTTGGCCGGATTCTCGCCGCGATCATCAAAGTCCGACAGGCGGCTACTCACAACCAGTTCGGAAAAAACACGCATGTCTCCACCTCTGCCACCACGTCGCTCCGGTTTCGGACCTTTTCTGCACACACTCGGACGTGGCATCAACGTGTTCCGGCTGGTGATCGTCAACCTGGTGTTTTTCAGCGTGCTGTTCGTGCTGTTGCTGCTGATCGTCGGCGGGATCGCCGGCAGCCGCATGCAGCGCACGATCCAGAACAACAGCGTGCTGGTGATCAAGCCCGCCGGCGCGCTGGTCGAGCAGTACAGTGCCGATCCGCTGCAGCGTACGATAGACAGCCTGTCCGGCAATGGACCGAAGCAGGTGCAACTGCGTGATCTGGTCGGCGCGATCGATGCGGCGGCAAAGGACAAGCGCATCACCCGCATCCTGCTGCTGCCGGGTGAACTGCAGAGTGGCGGTTTTGCCGCGTTGCGTGAGGTCGGTGCGGCGCTGGACCGTTTCCGCGCGACGGGCAAGCCGGTGCTCGCATGGGCCGCCAACCTCGATCAGGGTCAGTACTACCTGGCCGCGCATGCCGACCGCCTGCTGATCGATCCGCAGGGCGGCGTGATGATCACCGGGCTGGCCAACTACCGCCTGTTCTACAAGGGACTGCTCGACAAGCTTGGCGTCGAGGTGCACTTGTTCCGCGTCGGCCAGTTCAAGAGTGCGGCCGAACCGTACATTCTCGACCATGCCTCGGCCCAGTCGAAGGAAGCCGACAGCTACTGGATGGGTGGTCTGTGGGACAGCTACATCGCCGAGGTCGCCGGACTGCGCAAGCTTGACCCGGCCACCCTGCGCGCCGACATCGACGATCTGCCGCAGAAAATCGCCAGCACCCGGGGCGATCTGGCCCAGCTGGCGTTGAACGAACATCTGGTCGATGGCCTGGCCACCCGCGCCGACCTCGTGGCGATGCTGCGCAAGGCAGGCGTGCCGGCGGACAGGAAGGGATATGGTTTCCGCGCGGTCGATCTGGCCCGTTATGTCGCCAGTGTGCCCGGCAACAGCAACGCGTTCGCGCCAGGCGTGGCGATCGTGGTGGCGGAGGGCGAGATCACCGGTGGCAAGCGGTCACCCGGTTCGATTGGCGGCGAGTCCACGGCGGCCCTGATCCGCACCGCGCGGGAGGATCGCAAGACCAGGGCACTGGTGCTGCGCGTCGACTCGCCCGGCGGCGAAGTCTACGCCGCCGAACAGATCCGCCGCGAAGTGGCGCTGACGCGCGCGGCGGGGATTCCGGTGGTCGTGTCGATGGGCAACGTGGCGGCCAGCGGCGGCTACTGGATCTCGATGAATGCCAACCGCATCGTCGCCGATCCGAACACCATTACCGGCTCGATCGGCATCTTCGGCATGTACTACTCGGTACCCGACACCCTGGCCAAGCTCGGCGTGCAGAGCGACGGCGTGGGCACCGGGCCGATGGCCGGCGCGTTCGACATCACCCGCCCGCTCGATCCGAAGGTCGGTGCGGTGATCCAGGCGATCATCAACAAGGGCTACCGCGATTTCGTCGGCCAGGTTGCCACCGCACGTGGCAAGTCTTTCGACGCGATCGACGCGATCGCCCAGGGTCGGGTATGGACCGGCAAGCAGGCTCTCGATCGGGGGCTGGTCGACCAGCTGGGCGGGTTGCGCGTGGCCATCGCCGATGCCGCCGGCCTGGCGAAGCTGGGCAAAGGTTATCCGGTGCGCTATGTGGAAACCCCGATGGGCGGCTTCGAGCATTTCCTGATCGGTCTCAACCAGAGTGCCAGCGTGCGTCTCCCGCAGTCCTGGGGCATCCACTTGCCGAACTGGGTGGCCGGGCTGTCGGCGCGCATGCCGGAGCTGCAGTTGTTGCGCAACGCCAAGCCCGGCGTACCCAACATCTATGCCGATTGCCTGTGCAGCCCATGATGAGCGGCGCCACCTCTGGTATGTGTGCGTAGGAGCCCGCTGGCGGGCGATGCTTTTGCTTTGATGGTTGGGGATCGGGAGATTCAAAGCAAAAGCATCGCCCGCCAGCGGGCTCCTACGCGCGCGCAGGTGGTGAACGCTAGTGGTCCTGCGCGTCGATCTGCTTGCGCTGTTCGTCGGCCTGTTTGTCGACGGTTTTCTGCACGTCCCTGGCGCGTTGCTCGTCGGCCTTCATGGCATCGAACGGCGTGGCGACGTCGGCGGCTTTGGCCCTGGGCACTGGCGGTTTGCCGGAGCAGGCGGCCAGTGCAAGTACGCAAAACACGATGGGCAGTGGCTTCATGGCGGTCCCCTCGGGTGCTGAGGTATCGAGTGTCCTGCGGTGGGCGGCTACAGGCAAGGATCGGGTTGGCGAATCCATGGCTTGCGCCAGGAGCCGGTCGGAGCGTGGTCGCACGGATTGCTATGCGCAACCGCGGGCGACGTCTTAAGCTGTGCGGATGAACAGCCGCATCGATGCCTGGCAGTTGCAAGGCCATACCGCCCTGATCACCGGCGCCAGCAAGGGCATCGGCTACGCCGCGGCGCGCGAACTGGCCGGTCTGGGCGCCGACCTGCTGCTGGTGGCGCGCGATGAGGATTTTCTCGAACAGATCCGGGTCGAATTGACGGATGATTTCGCCGGGATCGAAGTGATGGCGTTCGGCGCCGACCTGACCGAAGCGGAAGAACGCCTCGCCGTGTTCGACTGGGTCGCCGATCTGGGCGCACCGTTGTCGCTGCTGGTCAACAATGTCGGCGGCAATCAGCCCAAGCCGACCCTCGACTATGCCGAGGACGAGGTCCGCGCGATCCTGGGGCAGAACCTGATTTCCGCCTTCGAGATGTGCCGGCTGGCGCATCCACAACTGGTGCAGCACGCGCACGCGGCAATCGTCAATGTGGGCTCGGTGTCAGGGATCACGCATGTACGCACCGGTTCGCCCTATGGCATGAGCAAGGCCGCGCTGCACCAGCTCACCCGCAACCTGGCGGTCGAATGGGCGGTGGATGGCATCCGCGTCAATGCGGTGGCGCCGTGGTACATCCGCACCCAGCGCTCGGAGCCCGCATTGGCGGATGCCGATTATCTGGATGAAGTACTCGATCACACGCCGCTGCGGCGGATCGGCGAGCCGGAAGAGGTGGCCGCCGCGATTGCGTTCCTGTGCTTGCCCGCGGCCAGCTACATCACCGGCCAGGTGCTGGCGGTGGACGGCGGGTTTCTCAATTTCGGGTTTTGACCCGAATGGCACTTACTTATCGTCGGTCCCTCATGTTTCATCGTCCCCGCGAAGGTGGGGATCCAGTGCCTTTGGCGCTTTGGCTGGGCCGTAAAGTCACTGGATGACCAGACATTCGTCTGTTGAAAACCCCGCTTGAGCAGCCCTTCGGCTGTTGAAAAGCACCTCGCGGGAATGACGAGCTTTGCTTTCGCGGGCGCGACCCGGCTTCAGCAGTTGGTCAACTGTGCACGCAGTTCGTCATTGCGTCGCTGCAGCGGCGGCTGGTCGCTCTTGAAGGCATGCTGCAGCGCGTGGTCGTTCTTTTCGAGTTCGTCGCGCAAGGCATGGCAGATTTCCGGCACGCTCAACGGGCGGCATTGGTCCTGCACCCAGACATAGCTGCCGGCGACCAGCCCGGAGGTGACCCGGCCGCGGTTGGCCTCCGGCGCCGAGATACCGGCCCCGCCGGGTGGTCCATAGGCCTGCGCCAGCGGCATCGCGAATGCGCCCAGCATGCCCAGCGGTGCCTGGAACGGTTGGGGGTGGCCGTTGCGGCTGAGATAGGTCGAGCCATCCACCGCATGCACGCAGCGGTACAGCTGTGGCAGCGGTGTGGTTGGCGCGGGCGGTGCAGGTGGCGGCGTGGCCACGTCGACCGTGCTGGCCGGTTCGTCCGGCGTGACTGGCGCAGTCTTTGCCGGCGCGGGTGCGGCGGCGGTATCCGGCAGGTGCAGGATCTGTTGCCGTTGCGTCCTGGCGCAAGGCGCGTCCTGGTAGATCAGCTGGCCGCCACGACCACTGCACTTGTAGACCGTGCTGGCGTGAGCCGGCAGGCCGGTGCACACCAGCGTAAGCAGCAGCAAGGCAAGCAGTCGAGGCATGCGCGCATTCTATGCCCGCCACCTGACCGGTGCAGCGCCATGGGGACGGACTGCCCAAAGCCATCACGAGCGTCCTGGATCGGGGTCGTGCGCAGATGCCGACCAAAGTCCGACAGGCTGCTAGAACTCGACTTCATGTTCCTCGGCGGCAAAACCCACCACCACCGTCCCTTCGCCCACATTGACCATCGCAGTGATGCTCATCTGCGCCTCCATCAATTCGACCTGGCATTCCTCGCAGGCGGCGCGCAGGCCGGCATAGCCGGGCAGGGTCGGTATCACCTTCAGATCGCCGCCATAGCTGACGCACACGATCGGTACCAGCAGGCCGGCGCGTACCCGTTGCGCGGCATAGCCGAACAGGACTTCCGTGGCATGCTCGAAGCCGCGCACCTTGCCGACCGGTTCGGTATCGCCCCGGTAGCAGCGCAGCAGCGGCTTGATATCCAGTGCCGTGCCGAGCACGGCGCTGAACAGGCTCACGCTGCGGTCGTTTCTTTTTTTGATGGCGCGGGCGCGCAGGTAATGCAGATCGCGCGGCACCAGGTAGCCGTAGCTGTGGTTGGCGATGTAGTTGAGCCGTTCGCGGATCGCCGCCGGCGTTTCGTTGGCTTCGATCAACCGGGTCGCTTCGTAGATGGCAGGTGCCGCACCGGCAAACACGTTGAGGGTGTCGACCACCCGCATCATGAACGGGCCGGGGACGCCCATCTGCTCGCGCACCTGGCGATAGCTCTTGAGGATGCCGAAGCTGGCCCGGTTCACATGTTCGTTGATCGTGCTGCGGGTTGCGGTGATGGTGAGACAGAATACGCAGTCGAATTTCGGCACCAGCTCGTCGAGGAACATCTTCTCCACGTCGCCTACCGGGCATGGTTCGGTTTCCGCCGAATGGCTGCGGCTGCCAAGCTGCTGTTCGATGAAGCGCTGGGTTTCTGCCGGGTCGCGGCTGTCCATGAAGACTTCGCCGTCCACCCGCACGGTGATCGGCATCACGGCGATGTTGTGTTGCTGCAAAAACTCCTGCGACACATCGCAAGCCGCATCGATAGCCAGGCCGATCCGCATCACGTCAACCCCCTCACAAGATGGCAAACCAAACATAGCACGCAGCGTGCGGGGATAGCGTCAGCCGGCTGGTCGGCGGCAGGGAGGGCAGGCTCTGGCGATACGGCAGGCCCGCCGCCTAAGATGGATGGGCTGTCCGGCGTCTCGCCGCTGCGGCATGGTCAGCAACGCGACTCAGGCAAGCGCCCATGAAGAACAAGCAGGAAATCGTCTCCAACTGGCTGCCGCGCTACACCGGTACCGCACTGGAACAGTTCGGCGAATATATCCTGCTGACCAACTTCGGCCATTACGTCGATCTGTTCGCCCAATGGCACGGGGTCGAAGTCCAGGGGCGCGACCGGCCGATGCCCAATGCCACCGCGGACGGCATCACCCTGATCAACTTCGGTATGGGCAGCCCCAACGCGGCCACCGTGATGGATCTGCTCGGCGCGATCGGGCCGAAGGCGGCGTTGTTCCTGGGCAAATGCGGTGGCGTCAAGAAAAAGAACCGGCTGGGCGACATGGTGTTGCCGATCGCGGCGATCCGCGGCGAGGGCACCAGCAACGACTACCTCCTGCCCGAAGTGCCGGCGCTGCCGGCATTCCAGTTGCAGCGCGCGGTATCCACCATGATCCGCGACCTCGGCCATGATTACTGGACCGGCACCATCTACACCACCAATCGTCGCATCTGGGAGCACGACGAGGCATTCAAGGACTATCTGCGGCGCACCCGCTGCATGGCGGTGGACATGGAGACCGCCACCATCTTTGCCGCCGGTTTCGCCAACCGGATCCCGTGCGGTGCGTTGCTGCTGGTGTCCGACCAGCCGATGATTCCGGAAGGGGTGAAGACCGAGGCCAGTGACCGCCAGGTCACCTCGCAGTTCGTCGAGGCGCACATGCGCATCGGCATCGAGGCCCTGAAGCTGGTGCGCCGCAACGGGCGTAGCGTCAAGCATCTGCGCTTCGACGATGACATCGACGCCGAATGACTCCCGCGGTGTCACCTCGATTTCCGGCGGCGTACCAAACGCGCCGTTCGCCTGCGCGTCTCAGGCCGGGAGCCGGATCGCGCATGCCTTGCCACGCCGCTTTTTCGGTTGTATAAAAAACGTTGACAATATGTAAGGAAGGCGTAATAAGGGGCGGGAACGGGTAAAGAACGTGGGTCAAAGCCTTAGTGAGAAACATCGAGGCACCCGCCGGCGGCACAGCTTGTTTGGCCGGGGCGGGCGTAAGTCAGGTGTTCACGTAGTGTTATTTGCCTGTTAGTATCGGCCCGGAGCAAAAGCTCCCGGGCAGCAGTCCGTGGGCCTGGGAGAGTCAGGCCAAGTCGCAGCTTCTGGGCAGAATGTCTTCTGACCCATGGTGATAATTAATCGGAGGGTGTGTTCATGAAACTTGGGGTCAAGAAACTTTCAACGGCAGTCCGCCTGGCGCTTTCGCTGGGTGCCGTCATCGCGGTGGGTGCCTCGGGCACGGCATTCGCGCAGGACACTGGCACGCAGGGCGCCAGCAACCAGTCGGCTCAGAAAAAGCCGGATCAGAAAAAAACTACGATGCTGCAGACGGTTGTGGTGACGGGTACGCGCCTGCCCAGCGTCAACATTACTTCCTCGAGTCCGATCACCACGATCGATTCCAAGCAGTTCAAGGTGACGGGCACCACCAGCGTTGACCAGCTGGTCAACTCGATGCCGCAGCTCAGCCCGTATTTCGATCAGTTCCAGAACAATGGCGCGACCGGCTATCCCACCGCCGATCTGCGTGGCCTGGGCACCAACCGCACGCTGGTGCTCATCGACGGACAGCGCGTCCAGGCGGGTTCGGCGTTTGCCGTTGACCTGAGCCAGATTCCAGCAGCGCTGGTGAAGCGGGTGGATATCCTGACCGGCGGTGCATCGGCCGTGTACGGTGCCGACGCCGTGGCCGGTGTGGTGAACTTCGTGCTGAACGACGACTTCGAAGGCGTCCAGTTCGACTACAACCTCTCGGGTTACCAGCACGACAACCGCAACAAGTACATGCAGGGCCTGGAGACCGCGCAGGGCTTCAACGCGCCCAACGGCAACTCCGGCTTCGACGGCAAGACCCGCTCCG
>DATKVA010000021.1:0-2985 GCA_035530315.1 Rhodanobacter sp.
CTTATGTCGAGCCTTGCGATGTTCGGCAATACCACATCTGCCTCGGCCAGTGCTCGCGCCTGGCCTATTCCAATTGCCGCCATCCCCGCGGCATGAATGCTGGCGATGCCAGCGGCGGCGTCTTCCACGCCGAGACACTCACCCGGCGCCACGCCGAGCGCATGCGCCGCCGTCAGAAAGATCTCCGGGTCTGGCTTGGATCGGTTGATCAGGTTGGCGTCGACCACGTGGTCGAACAGTCCGTCGATACCCAGTCGCTGCAGCAGCCGTGGCGCGTTGCGGCTGGCCGATGCCAGCCCGATCTTGAGCCCGGCACGACGCGCCGATTCGATCGCGGCGCGTGCGCCGGGCAGCAGATGTTGCGGCCCGAAGTGCTCGATCTGCTCTTTGTAGTACTCGTTCTTGCGCGCGGCCAGCGCCTGTTTTTCGTCGGCCGAGTAATGCTGCGTCGCGCCTTCGAGCACGATGTCCAGCGAGGCGAGCCGATCCACGCCCTTCAGGCGCTCGCCGAGGGCATCGTCGAACGGCACGCCGATTTCGGCGGCCAGTTGTTTCCATGCCGCGTGATGGACCACCGCGGTGTCGGCGATCACGCCATCCAGGTCGAAGATGACCGCCTTGAATCGGTGCGGCAGCGCATGCCTGGCACCGCCGCCATCGGCGCGCTGCAGGCGCATCGATTCGCCGGCATGCAACTGCTGCGGCAGGCCGGCGTGCAGAAACGTCATGCGCTCGCCGTCGGTCAAGGTGTATTGCACGCCGGTGCCGTCGACTTCCACCCGCAGATGGGCATCGCGCCAACGCACCCCGAAGCGATAGCTTTTCCATCCACCCGGCAACCGCGGCGCGAACGCGGGCTGGCCATCGATCACGCGCAGGCCGCCGAAACCCCAGGTCAGCGCCAGCCAGCTGCCGGCCATCGCAGCCATGTGCACGCCATGTGCCGCGTTGCCGTGCAGGTCGTCGAGATCGACCCGCAAGGTATCGAGAAAATAGTCGAAGGCCTTGTCCGCGTAACCCACTTCCGCCGCGATCACCGCGAACGTCGACGCCGACAGCGTGGAGTCGTGGATGGTGACGTCTTCGTAGTAGTCGAAATTGCGGCGTTTGGTACCGACATCGACCTGCTCGCCGGCAAGCATCAACGCAAGCAGCGTGTCCGCCTGTTTGCACACCTGGTGGCGATAGATGCTCAACGGGTGCATGCGCAGCAGCAGCGGCTGCTTGCCAGGCGTGTTCACGATGTTTTTCGGCAGGCGCGGTTTTTCGAGGAAGCCGTCGTCCTGCGGAAAGATGTCCAGTAACGCATCCACCGGCAGGTACATCGCCTCTGCCGCGCGTTGCCATTGGGCTGTCTCGTCGGCTTGCAGGCCGATGCGTGCGGCCAGCGCGGCGTAGTCGTCGGGGTGTGTCGTGGCCATCCATTGGGCGACGGCCGCAGCGTCGCGCAGATGCCGCTGGGCCATGCGATTGGTGTAATGGTTGTTGTCGACCAGCGCGGAGTACTCGTCCGGCCCGGTCACTTCATGGATGCAGAAGGCACCTTGCCGGCGCGGGCTGAAGTGGCCGACCTGGAGCCATATGCGTGCGGTTTCGAACAGCATCTCCGCGCCCTGCTCCAGCAGAAACGCCTCATCGCCGCTGGCATCGACATACAGCCGGATCGCCCACGCGATCGCGGCGTTGATGTGGTATTGCGCGGAGCCGCTGGGGAAATAGGCCGAGCACTCGTTGCCGCTGATCGTGCGCCATGCGTAGAGTGCGCCGCGCGGGTGATCCATCTCGCGCGCATGCAGCCGGGCACGCTCCAGTGTGCGGTAGCGGTAGACCAGCATGCTGCGCGCGAGTGCCGGTGCCGTCGTCGCCAGCACCGGCAGCATGAAAGCCTCGGCGTCCCAGAAGTAGTGGCCTTCGTAACCTTCGCCGGTCAAGCCTTTGGCCGCCGTGCTGCCGCTGCCGTCGCGTCCGCTGGACTGGAGCAGATGGAACAGGTTGAAGCGCAGCGCCTGTTCGATCGCCGGGTCCGCCTCGATGGCCAGGTCGGCCTCGCGCCAGAAGCGTTCGAGGGTGCGGACCTGACGGGCCAGCAGCGCCGGGTAACCGGCGGCCACAGCGCCTTCGAGGGTGTTCTCGACGGCGTCGAGCATGTTGCGATCGGATTCGTTACCGTCTGGCGATGACCACGCGTAGGCCACGTGTTTTTCCAGGGCGACATCTTCTCCCGGAGCCAGCGTGCCGGTGTAGGCCTGCACCACGCCGTGGGGCAGGTTCAGCGCATCGCGAAAATGCAGGCGGGAATCCAGCAGCCGATGCCGCTGTCCGCAGACCAGTCGAATGGCGCTGTTTGTGGTCTGCTGCGCCACCCAGGCGAGGGTTTCCCCGGCCTGCGCGTCGGTCATGCGCAGACCGCCCTGCAGATGTGCGCCGATGCGCGGGTCGGCACCTTGTCCGGTGGCTCCGCGCGAGGTGTCGATCGCCGACTCCAGCGCGATCGGACCGGAATAGTCGATCGAGCGCACCCGGTAACGGATCGCCAGCAGGCCGGGTTCGTCCAGCGCCACGATGCGCTCGGCCTCGATCTGAAGCGTGGCGCCGCCGGGCGAACGCCAGCGCAGGCTGTGCCGGTAGCAGCCGTTGCGCAGGTCCAGCACACGTTCGAATGCCTGCCATTCGCCCTGGCTCAATTGAACCGGCGTGTCACCCAGGCGCAGCTGGATGCGGGTGGCATCGGCGACCGGGACGCGCGTGTCGGTATGGTGCGCCAGGCCCGGAAAACGTTCGTGATAGTCGATCGGCGAGCGTTCCCATACACCGGACAGGAAAGCGCCCTGACTGGCGCTGGGGTCTTCTTCCAGATTGCCGCGTACCCCCAAGCTGCCGTTAGCCAGGGCAAACAGGCTTTCGTCCTGGGCGAAACCGGCGGGATCGCGTCCGCGGCGAACCAGTCGCCACGGATCGCTATCCGATTCCATGGGGGCGTTCACA
>DATKVA010000022.1:0-3459 GCA_035530315.1 Rhodanobacter sp.
CATCGAGCGCGCCGCTTATCGTGTTCGTGACCGCATTCGACGAGCATGCGGTGAAGGCGTTCGACCTCAACGCGATCGACTACCTGCTCAAGCCCTACGACCGGGATCGTCTCGCACGGACCGTGCAGCGGGTGAGGGAGCAGCTTCGCGCCCATCAGTCCGGCGCTGCCGCGGTCGCGATCGGGCGCGAGCGCTCTCCGTCCTGCGAGCGTTTGCTGGTGCCGGATGGCGAGCGGCTGCAGCTGATCGATACGGCATCGGTCGAATGGTTTCAGGCCGACGACAACTACGTCCACGTGCACACGGCGGCGCGTAGCTACCTGCTGCGAAGGACGCTGCAGGACCTGTTGTCGCAGATGGGCGAGCAGCGCTTCGTGCGTGTCCATAAATCGACCGCGGTGAACCTCGGCTCGATCGGATCGCTCACGCCGCTGTTCAAGGGCGACTACGAGATCCACCTGCACAACGGTCGGGTGCTCCGGCTCAGCCGCCGATATCGCGAAGCACTCTTCGCCCGCTTGGGCCAGTAACGTCCACTTCGCCACGCCGAGGCCTCCTTTCACCCCGAATCCGCTGCCGGGTTTCCGGCGCTGAGCCAATGTCCCTCCCGTGACTTGGAAGGTTAGGGAGAAGACGGAAATGTTCGGTTACTACCTCGATCTCGCACTGCGCAGTTTCAGACGCAACCGGGCGCTTACCGCACTGATGGTGCTGGCGATCGCGCTGGGCATCGGTGCCAGCATGACTACGTTGACGGTGCTGCACGTGCTGTCGGGCGATCCGTTGCCGGGCACCAGCCGCACGTTGTATGCGCCGCAGCTCGATCCGCGCGACATGGGTGACTACCAACCCCAGGACGAACCGCCGGACCAGGTCACCTGGATCGACGGCATGAACCTGCTGCAGGCGAAGCGGGCGGATCGCCAGGCGCTGATGACGGGCGGTTCGGTGGCCATCCAGCCGGCACAGTCCGCGCTCGATCCGTTCTATGAGCCCGCGCGCTACACCACGGCCGACTTCTTCGCCATGTTCGGCGTGCCATTCAAGTATGGCCACGCCTGGGGCGCGTCCGAGGATGCGGCCAGTGCGGCCGTGGCCGTGATCAGCAGCAAGCTCAATGACAAGCTGTTCGGTGGCCGCGACAGCCGCGGACAAATGCTGCGCGTGGAAGGGCACGCGCTGCGCATCATCGGCGTGCTGGGGGACTGGCGGCCGAACCCGCACTTCTATGACCTCAACGTCAAGAACTACGGCAGCGACGAAGGCGTCTACCTGCCGCTGTCCACCTCGCAGGGCCTGCACCTGGCGCATCTCGGCAGTGCCGAGTGCTGGGGCAATGGCGGTGCCGATGCCACCCCCATGGCACCGTGCGTATGGCTGCAGTTCTGGGTGCAGCTGCATACGCCAGCCCAGGCTGCCGCGTACCGGCAGTTCCTGATCCATTACTCGGAAGAGCAAAAATCGCTGGGCCGCTTTGCGCGGCCACCCAACGTACGCCTGCGCAACCTGATGCAGTGGCTGGACTACCACCATGTCGTACCGGGTGACGTCCAGCTGCAAACCTGGCTGGCGCTGGGTTTCCTGCTCGTGTGCCTGCTCAATACGGTGGGCCTGATGCTGGCCAAGTTCCTGCGCCGCTCCGCCGAGCTGGGAGTGCGCCGTGCACTGGGCGCATCGCGGCGGGCGTTGTTCTTGCAGCTGCTGGTGGAATCCGGCGTAGTCGGCCTGACCGGTGGCCTGGGCGGCCTGCTGCTGGCGTGCCTGGGTTTGTGGCTGGTGCGCCGACAGCCGGCGGACTACGCGCCGCTGGCACATCTGGATGGCGCGATGCTGCTGCTGACATTCCTGCTGGCGGTGGGGACCAGCCTGCTGGCCGGGGTGCTGCCTGCGTGGCGCGCCTGTCGTGTCAGCCCCGGCCTGCAACTGAAGAGCAACTGAGATGGATATCCGGCCGATTCTCTCCACCCTGCACCGGCACAAAATCACGGCGCTTCTGCTGATCCTGCAGATCGCGCTGACCTGCGCCATCGTGTGCAACGCGGTGTTTCTCATCCATCAACGCCTGCTGCGCATGGATATTCCCAGCGGCATCGACGAACACGAACTCCTGCAGATCCAGTTTGCGTACATCGGCGACCGCCCGGATGCCTATGCACAGGCGCAAACCGATCTGGCGACACTGCGGCAGGTTGCCGGTGTGCAGGCGGTGGCCCTGGCCAACCAGCTGCCGCTAAGCGGCTATGCCATGTCCAACAGTGGCATCAAGCTACGCCCCCACCAGCAGCACAACTCGCTTGAGGTGGCGAGTTACTACGGGCAAAACCTGCTGGCCACGCTGGGCGTTCGGCTGGTGGCGGGGCGCGATTTTGAGCCGGACGAGCTGCTCGACCTGAAGGCTGTTATGCCTGCGCTACACAGCAGCGACATGAAGCACTTGCCGCACACCGTGATCGTCTCCCAGGCAGTTGCCGCACGCCTGTGGCCAGGTCAGAACGCGCTGGGCAAGACGATCTACGTCGGCAATGACATCCCCTTGCAAGTGGTAGGAGTGAGTGCCCCGCTGGCTCGGCCCGACGCGCTGCAGATGGGGGCTCAGTACAGCATCGTGTATCCGATACGACTGACCGCGACGGAAGGCGGAAGCTACGTGATCCGCACCACTACCAGAGATCGCGGGCACGTGCTGACATCCGCGCTGGTTGCGCTCAAGCGTCTCGATCCCGATCGCATCGTGCTTGAGCAGCGCACCTACGACGAGCTGCGCCGAGGGTTCTTCGAGAGCGATCGGGCCATGGCAACCATGCTGGCAGCTGTCATCGCGGCCATGCTCATCATCACCGCGCTGGGGATTGCAGGGCTGGCCAGCTTCTGGGTCGCCCAGCGTCGCCGCACCATCGGCGTGCGCCGCGCGCTTGGCGCCACCCGCAGTGACATCCTGCAGTACTTCCAGACCGAAAACTTTCTGCTGGCAACCATCGGCATCGCACTGGGCATGGTGCTGGCCTATGGCATGAACCTGCTCCTGATGCGGCATTACGAGTTGCCGCGGCTACCTTTCATCTACCTCCCGGTAGGTGCGATCGCGCTCTGGTCGATCGGTCAGCTCGCTGTGCTGGGACCGGCGCTTCGTGCCGCTGCGGTGCCTCCGGTAGTGGCGACCCGGAGTGGCTGAATTCGGCGCAGGAGCGGGTCGCGACGCGCTGAGGGTGGCCTAAGAGAAAGGCTGAGGCAGTCGGGCCATGGATGCGACGAGTGAAAGCAGATGCGAGGGCAGGGTGATTAGGGATGGTTATCGGGAGTAGGGCGGACGTCTGCTTCCGACCCCTATGCGCAGGTCGCAACTATGCGCAGTTGTTCGTCGCGGGCGCCGCCAGCCCCTTGCGCAATGCGGTTGGGGCTGGAAGCACCTGCGCATAGTTACAACGTCTGCAGGAATCGCATGAGCGCGTCCGGCGCCCG
>DATKVA010000023.1:0-9484 GCA_035530315.1 Rhodanobacter sp.
TGGCATTCACGCTGCATGCCGATAGCTTCGGCAAGGGCACTTCGTCCGGCGTCGATGCCGACAAGGAGATTCATGCGCGGGCCGGCTGTCAGGTGGTCACCGGGACGCATATCTGCCGCTGGCCCGACAGCATGGGACTGCGTTCGATCGAGACGGTCAGATTCGTCGGGCCGCATTAACCGCGCCGTAACCTGGCGCGTTCTATAAAGAGGAACTGTTTATTTGTCTGGCGTTTCAGCCGCAGGGTTCGGTGTCGGCAGATGATGGTATCGGGGCAGTAAAGCTTGGGCCCAGGTGTGGCGACGGCGAGTCGCTCATCTGGGCCTTTTTACGGGCTGCAGGCGCGGCGTTCAGTTTGGCGCGGCGTCTGGCGAGCTTCCCTCAAGCAAGCTTGTTAAGCTTGCAGTTCCAGCCGTTCCGTGTATCGGCTGCGCAGGAGTGACAGATGCGCGTTCTGGTGATCGAAGACAACAGCGATATCGCGACCAACATCGGCGATTATCTGGAAGACCGCGATCACGTGGTCGATTTTGCCGGCGACGGCGTGACCGGCCTGCACCTGGCGGTCGTGCACGATTTCGACGTGATCGTGCTGGATCTCACGCTGCCCGGGATGGACGGTCTGGAGGTCGCCCGCAAGCTGCGCCACGAGGCGCACAAGCAGACGCCGATCCTGATGCTGACCGCGCGCGATGCGCTGGAGCAGAAGTTGACCGGCTTCGAATCCGGTGCCGACGACTACATGACCAAGCCGTTCGCGCTGCAGGAGCTCGCGGCACGGCTGGAAGTGCTGGCGCGCCGCGGCAAGGGTCCGCAGAGCCGCGTACTGAAGGTTGCCGATCTCACGTTCAACCTCGATACGCTGACGGTGAATCGCGAAGGCAAGTCGATCCAGCTGAACCCGATCGGCCTGAAGCTGCTGCAGGCGCTGATGGAGGCGAGCCCGTCGGTGGTCACCCGGCAGGATCTGGAGCAGCGCGTGTGGGGCGAGGAACTGCCCGACAGCGATTCGCTGCGCGTGCACATCCATGGCCTGCGCGCGGCGATCGACAAGCCGTTCGAGACGCCATTGATCCACACGCGGCACGGCATTGGCTATCGGATGGTCGAGCCGGATGCGCTCCAGGCGTAAGCTTCGTTTTCGCCTGATCGTCTCGTTCGCGCTGTTCGGCTTCGGTCTCAGCGCGCTGTTCGCCGTGGCCGCGCTGTATGTGCGTGCCAAGGTGGAGAACCAGCTGATCACCGCCAGCCTGCAGGGCGACGTCGATCAGGCGGTCGACAAGGTCATCGCCCACCCCGGCCAGCCGGCAAGCTCCGAGTTGATCGACGCGTGGATGTGGAGCGACCGCACGATCTACAAGGCACCGCTGGCCTGGCAGAATCTGGCGACCGGCGTCTACGACCGGCACGACACGGATCAGAACGGACGTCCCAGGCACTACAAGCTGGCGGTGCGGCGCAAGGACGGCATCATCGGCTTTATCCGCTACGACATCAGTCGCGAGGATCTGGGCAAACGCCAGCTGATCACTTCGTTGATCGGTGCGGTGATCATCTTCAGCCTGCTGTCGCTGGGTATCGGCCTGTGGCTGTCGCGCAAGGTGCTGAAGCCGGTCACCGAGCTGGCGCGACGGCTGCGCGATTTTCGCAAGGCGGGCAAGGCCGAGCCATTGGCGCCGCATTTCGCCGACGACGAAGTGGGCGAGCTGGCGCACGCTCTGGACGAGTATTCGGCGCGGCTCACCGCGATGGTCGAGCGCGATCGCGAGTTCAACTCCGACGTCAGCCACGAGTTGCGCACGCCGCTGGCGGTGATTGCCAGCACCACCGAGTTGCTGCAGGGTTCACCGGGACTCAGCGACAAACTGAGTGAGCGACTGAAGCGGATCGAGCGCGCGTCACGCCAGGCAACTGAGCTGATCGAGGCGCTGCTGTTGCTGTCGCGGGCGGAACGGCGCGGCCCGACCCGCGGCGAAACCACCGAGGTCGGCAAGGTTGCCGCCGACGTGATCGAAAGCCAGCGCCCGCAGTTGCGCGGCAAGCCATTGACCATCGAACTGGAGGTCGCTGCACCGGTCAGCGTCAATGCACCGGCCTCGGTACTGTCCGTGGCGTTGACCAATCTGATCGGCAACGCCATCAAGTACACGCTCGAAGGCAGTGTGCGGATCGCGGTCGGGGAAGGCCGCGTCGATGTGATCGATACCGGCCCGGGCATCAAGCCGGAGGATGCCGAACGGCTGTTTCAGCGTGGCGTGCGTGGCGAAGGTGTGGGCGGCAGCGGTGCCGGCCTGGGTCTGGCGATCGTGCGCCGGCTGTGCGAGCTGTATGGCTGGGACGTCTCGATGCGGCCACGCACCGACACGAATGGTGCCATCGCTACCATCGTGTTCGATTGAGGCGCCTCCCGCAGGCGCCCGCTTGCGGGCGATGCTCCTGGTTCCGAAAAAAAGTATCGCCCGCGAGCGGGCTCCTACACGAGAGTATCGTCTCGCCCCCGCGCAGGAGAGAGGCCCGTCAGACCGGCTCCAGCCAGCCCCATTTGTCGTTGGTGCTGCCGTCGAACAGGCCGAAGAACAGTTCCTGCAGGCGAAGCGTGACCTGGCCGGCCTTGCCGGCGCCGACCTGCTTGCCGTCGATCGAACGGATCGGGGTGATCTCCGCGGCGGTGCCGCACATCAGCACTTCATCGGCCAGGTACAGATATTCGCGCGGGATGTCGCGCTCGACCACTTCGATGCCATCTTCGCGGGCCAGCGTCTTGAGCGTGTCGCGCGTGATCCCGGCCAGGATCGATGCGCTTGCCGGCGTGGTGTGCAGCACCCCGTCGAACACCAGGAACAGGTTTTCGCCCGCACCCTCGCTGAGCAATCCGGTGGAGGCCAGCGCGATGCCTTCGCCGAAGCCCAGACGGCGAGCTTCGCGGGCGATCAGCTGGCCGGACAGGTAATTGCCGCCAGCCTTGGCACCGGCCGGGATGGTGTTCGGCGCAAAGCGCTGCCAGCTCGACACACAGGCATCGATGCCGTTTTCCAGCGCTTCGGCACCAAGGTACGGACCCATCGCCCAGGCCGCCACGGCAACGTCGATCGGCGTATCGGCGGACAACCCGAAACCGCCCAGCCCGCGCCAGGCGACCGGGCGCAGATAGGCAGCACCGAGGCCATTCTTGCCGATCACCGCCCGGCAGGCTGCCGCCAGTTCATCGGCGGAATACGGCAGCACCATGTCGTAGATCTTGGCGGACTGGTACAGCCGATGCAGATGGTCGGTAAGCCGGAAAATGGCGGCGCCGTCCGGCGTGGCGTAGCTGCGGATACCTTCGAATATCGATGAGCCGTAGTGCAGTGCATGCGACATCACATGCGTGGTCGCCTCCTGCCACGGCTTGATGCTGCCGTTCTGCCAGATCCACTCGGGGTATTGCTGCGCCATGTCGGTTCTCCAATCGGGACTGCCCATGATAGCTGTTGAACGTCCGTCCTACATGCGACGTCAGCATGCTGCCGATCGGGCAGGGTCACTCGGCGTGACGCAGCCAGAGGCAGCCGGAGCGCTCTACGACCCTGAAACGCAGTTCGTTGTGGCTGTCGATGCCGGCCGTGTGCAGAACCAGCTGGTCGCTGGCGGGTGGCTGCGTGCTGGCCGCGGTTGCGACAAACGGACCGGGGCTGCTGTCGGCCGGGGCCGGCGGCAATGCGGTGCTGCCCGCTGGCGCGATCCCGCCGGGCGCATCGACCCCCAGCAGCGGCTGCCGCACCCATTCGCCCAGCGCATGGATATCGGCCAGCGCGGCCGCGCGGCCGTCGCCGTCCCAGAGCATCAACCCCGCCAGCCGGTTCGCATCGTGGTTGGCGAATGCCGCGATCACGTTCTCTCGCAATTGGCCCAGATCGGCTGCGCACAGCTTCGACGGCAAGCGGGCAAGCCGGTCGCTGTCGGACTTGGCGACCGGGTCCAGCGGTGTGGCCTGCATCGCCGTGCAGGGCTGGTCGGTGAACAGCAAGTGACCGCCGGCATCGATGCAATGATTGATCGGCGACTGCGCCGCAGCGGGCGTAATCAGTGCAAGCAGGCACAAGGCGGGCGGCAGACGCATGGCGCCAGCATACGCGCGCCAGCGATCAGGAAAGTTGCTGCAGTACCGCCTGGGTCGCCCTGGCGCGATTGAGCGTGTAGAAGTGCAGGCCCGGCGCGCCGCCTTCCAGCAACCGGCGGCACAATTGCGCCACGACCTCGGTGCCCAGCGCGCGCACCGCGTCGGCATCGTCGCCGTGCGCCTGCATGCGCTTGGCGATCCAGCGCGGGATCTCGGCGCCGCACATGTCGGAGAAGCGTTTGAGCTGGCTGAAGTTGGCGATCGGCATGATGCCCGGCACGATCGGCACGTCCACGCCCAGCCGGCGCACGTCGTCGACGAAGCGGAAGTAGGCATCGGCATTGAAGAAGTACTGGGTGATCGCGCCGTTCGCTCCGGCGTCGATCTTGGCCTTGAAATGGTGCAGGTCGCGCAGCGCGTCGTCGGCCTGCGGGTGGGTCTCCGGGTACGCCGCCACCTCGATGTGGAAGTGGTCGCCGCTGTGTTCGCGAATGAAGCGCACCAGTTCCGCGGCGTAGTGGAAATCGCCCGGCGTGGCCATGCCGGACGGCAGGTCGCCGCGCAGCGCGACGATGCGCCGGTAACCGGCGGCGCGGTAGTCATCCAGCAGCGCGGCGATTTCGGCCCGCGTGCCGCCCATGCAGGACAGGTGCGGCGCCACCGGCAGGCCATGCTGCGCATGCAGCCGCTGCACCGTATCGCTGGTGTAACTCAGGGTCGAGCCGCCGGCGCCGAACGTGACCGAGGCGAACTCCGGCTGATGCACTTTCAACGACTGCGCGGCGCGATCCAGCTGCGCACGCTGTTCGTCGGTCTTGGGCGGGAAAAATTCGAAGCTGATCGAAGCCATCGTGGGGTTCCGGGTCGTAGTTCAATAAGTATATATCTTTGTGTCGCGATGGAGCGATAGATCAAGAGCAACCCCTCCCCAGCCCTCCCCTGCAAGCAGGGGAGGGGAGCAAAGCGGCTCCTCGGCCCAAGGGAGGCAGCAAAGCGGCTCCTCGGGCTCAGGGGAGGGGGCAAAAAGCGCCCCCTCGCGGCCTCCCCCTGCAAGGCATAAGGAGAGAGCCCGCTCTGCTCCTCCCCCCTGCTTGCAGGGGGAGGCCGGGAGGGGGTGCTCTTGCTCCGGCGGGGTGCAATCAGTAGCGGTAATGGTCCGGCTTGTACGGGCCTTCCATCGGCACCCCCAGGTAGGCGGCCTGCGCCGGGCTGAGCGTGGTCAGCTTCACGCCGATCTTCTCCAGGTGCAGGCGGGCCACCTCCTCGTCCAGCTTCTTGGGGAGGATGTAGACCTTCGGGTCGTAGAGATCCTTGTTCGCCCACAGGTCGATCTGCGCCAGGGTCTGGTTGGAGAACGAGTTGGACATCACGAAGCTCGGATGGCCGGTGGCGCAGCCAAGATTCACCAGGCGGCCCTCGGCCAGCAGGAACAAGGCGTGGCCGTCGGGGAACACGTACTTGTCCACCTGCGGCTTGATGTTGATCTTCTTCACGCCGGGCATGGTGTTCAGCGCATCGACCTGGATCTCGTTGTCGAAGTGGCCGATGTTGCAGACGATCGCCTGGTCCTTCATGGCCTTCAGGTGATCGAGGGTGAGCACGTCCTTGTTGCCGGTGGTGGTGACGTAGATGTCGCCGCGACCCAGCGTGCTTTCGACGGTGTTGACCTCGAAGCCTTCCATTGCCGCCTGCAACGCATTGATCGGATCGATCTCGGTGACCACCACGCGCGAACCATAGGCACGCAGGCTGTGCGCGCAGCCCTTGCCGACGTCGCCGTAGCCGCACACCACGGCGACCTTGCCGGCCAGCATCACGTCCATCGCGCGCTTCAGGCCATCGGCCAGCGACTCGCGGCAGCCATAAAGGTTGTCGAACTTGCTCTTGGTGACCGAGTCGTTGACGTTGATCGCCGGCACCAGCAGCTTGCCGGCCTCCAGCATCTGGTACAGCCGGTGCACGCCGGTGGTGGTCTCCTCGGAGACGCCCTTCCAGTCCTTGACCACGGCGTGCCAGTAGCCCGGGCGCTCCTTCTGCACGCGCTTGAGCAGGTTCTTGATCACCTGTTCCTCGTGCGAGGCGGCTTTTTCGTCGGCCCAGGTCGAGCCGTTTTCCAGCTCGTAGCCCTTGTGGATCAGCAGCGTGACGTCGCCACCGTCGTCCACCACCAGCTGCGGGCCGAGAAAGCCGCCTTTGCCGTCGGGGAAGGAGAGCGCGTCCAGCGTGCAGTCCCAGTATTCCTCCAGCGTCTCGCCCTTCCAGGCGAACACCGGCGTGCCGCCGGCGGCAATCGCGGCGGCGGCGTGGTCCTGGGTGGAAAAGATGTTGCAGGAGGCCCAGCGCACGTCGGCGCCGATGTCCTTCAGCGTCTCGATCAGCACTGCAGTCTGGATCGTCATGTGCAGCGAGCCGGTGACGCGCACGCCTTTCAGCGGCAGGCTAGGTGCGTATTTCTTGCGGATCGACATCAGGCCCGGCATTTCGTGCTCGGCGATGTCCAGTTCCTTGCGGCCGAAGTCGGCGAGCGAGACATCGGCGACTTTGTAGTCGTGGGTTGCAGCTTCTTTGCTCACGGCATTCATGCGTATCTCCGGTTTGGTGCGAATCACTTCGCGTACATCCAACCGGGCGCCGTTGCGAAATGTGCCACGCCGAGCCTGGCCGTTGTCGTGAAGAGCGTGCACGGGGTGTGCAAGCGGTCGCGGATGATCCGCACGGTCACGATGACGGTCGCAGCGCCCCTCGGCGGGCAGGGACAAGGCTTTTATTATACCGGCAGTTCCAGCGGGATGACTCATGCGGGGCATGATTGGTTAAGCTGGTGGCTTTTAGCCGATGCCGGAGAGACCGATGGAACCCAACCGCGACCCCGAGTTCCTGCCCCACGACGAGCCGTTGCGCGAGGACGTGGGTCGGCTCGGTGCCATGGTCGGGCAGATGCTGGCCGAGCAGGACGGCACGGCGTTCTTCGATCGGGTCGAGCAGGTGCGGACGGCAGCGATCCGGCGCCGGCGCGAGGGTGCGTCGGTGACGGATCTGGCCGAGTCGCTGGCCGGCCTCGATGCCGGGCACGCCGAGGCCCTGGCGCGAGCCTTCGCCACGTATTTTCAGGCGGTCAACACGGCCGAACGGGTCCACCGCATCCGCCGCCGCCGCGACTACCAGCGGCACGGCAGTGCGCCACAGCCCGAGTCACTGCTCGATGTGCTCGGACGGCTGAAGGCGCAGGGCGTCGGTGCCGACGAATTGCTGGGCTGGCTGGACCGGCTGTGGATCGAGCCGGTGTTCACCGCGCACCCGACCGAAGCGGTGCGTCGATCGCTGCTGGAGAAAGAGCAGGCGATCGTCAGTTCGCTGATCGTCAATTTCGATCAGGCGCGTACGCCGCAGGAGCGCAAGGAGGATGACGACCGCATCTTCATGGCGCTGTCCTCGGGCTGGCAGACGGCCGAGGCCTCGCCGGTCCGGCCCACGGTGCAGGACGAGCACGATCATGTCGGCTTCTATCTGGCCAACCCGATCTACCGCATCGTGCCGGCGTTGTACGAGTCGCTGGCCGAGGCCTTGCGGACAGTTTACGGTGTGGCGGCGAAGTTGCCGCAACTGCTCGGCTTCGCCACCTGGGTCGGTGGCGACATGGACGGCAACCCGAATGTCGGCGCCGACACCATCGCCGCCAGCCTGGCAACCCAGCGCGCACACGTGATCGAACATTATCTCGCCGATGTGGCCGTGCTGGCGCGACTGCTCAGCCAGACCGAAAGTCGCGTCGCGGTCTCGTCACAGCTGCTGAAGCGCCTGGGTGATTACCGCGCGCGCTTTCCGCTGGCTGCCGCCAGAATTCGTCCGCGGCATGCCGACATGCCATACCGCGGCCTGCTGACCCTGATCGGTGCACGCCTCGATGCCAGCCTGGACGACAGTCATCCGGAAGGCTACGCATCGGCCGGCGAGCTGCTGGACGACCTGCAACTGATGGCCGACAGCCTGATCGACCATCGCGGCCTGCATGCCGGCGCCTACGCCGTGCAGCGATTGATCCGGCGCGTGCGCACGTTCGGCCTGCACCTGGCGCGTCTGGACGTGCGGCAGGATTCGCGCGTGCACGACGATGCGCTGGCCGCGCTGCAGGCCGATCCGGGTTGGCACGGGCGGACCGCGGACGAACGGGTCCGCCGGCTCCATCCCTACGCCAGCGGCAGCCGGACGTTCGCCGGCAGCAGCGACGAAAGCGCCGTCAGCATGCGCGCGGTGTTCGCCGAGCTGCACAACGCGCGCGGGCGTTACGGTGCCGGGGCCGTCGGTCTGTACATCATCAGCATGGCGCGCACGGCAGCCGACGTGCTGGCGGTACTGGCACTGGCGCGCTACGGCGGGCTCGGTGTTTCGCCCCCCGCTTCGCTCCCTCTCCCCCTCGGGGAGAGGGCCGGGGTGAGGGGATACGCTGGCGATGAAACATCTGCAGAGCAGATTTCGGTCGACGCTGCCGCGAGCACCCGCCCCTCACCTCAATCCTCTCCCCAGAGGGGAGAGGAGGCGAATGCAAAAGGCGCTGTTCCTTTGGACATCGCGCCGTTGTTCGAGACCGTCGACGACCTGAAAAATGCACCCGCGACCCTGCGCGCCCTGCTGGACGATCCGGTCTACCGCCAGCATCTGGCAGCACGGGGGAATCAGCAGTGGGTGATGCTGGGCTACTCCGACAGCGGCAAGGACGGCGGCACGCTGGCGTCGCGCTGGGGGCTGCAGCGCGCGCAGGTCGAGCTGCTGGAGGTGGCCAACGCCGGCGGCATCCAGCTTGCGTTCTTTCATGGCCGCGGCGGCTCGGCCAGTCGTGGCGGTGCGCGCATCGCGCCGGCGCTGATGTCTTCGCCACGCGGCTCGGTGGCCGGCGTGCTGCGGGTTACCGAGCAGGGTGAGGTGATCCACCGCAAGTACGGCATCCGCGCGCTGGCGCTGCGCAATCTGGAACAGACCGTCGGCGCGGTACTCAGTGCATCACTGCGCCCGCGCGAGGACGAACCGCGGGAAATTCGCTGGCGCGAGCAGATGGACGCACTGTCGGCGGGCAGCCGGCGGACCTATCGCAACTTTGTCGATCACCCGCACTTCGTGGACTATTTCCGCAGCGCCACGCCGATCGACGTGATCGAGCGGATGACCCTGGGCTCGCGCCCGTCGAGCCGGCGCAGCATGCGCGGTGTGCAGGATCTGCGGGCGATTCCGTGGGTATTCGCCTGGACCCAATGCCGTTCGATCCTGCCTGGCTGGTATGGCTTGGGCGGCGCACTGGAGCAGGGCGCCAGGGAGTTCGGCGAGGCGGCGCTGATCGAGATGGCGAGCGATTGGCCGTTCTTCAGCAACCTGCTCGACGACGTCGAGATG
>DATKVA010000024.1:0-26084 GCA_035530315.1 Rhodanobacter sp.
AGCGATAGCCTAACGGTTCGAGGAAACCACGGAAGTTGGCCCAGTAGCCCGGCCCGCCCCACATGCCATGGATCATGAAGATGGTGTCCGCCATGTCGTCCACTCCGGGTGCGAATAGCCAGGTTGACCGGACCGCCTCCCTACGCTGCCGGTGAACTGGCGCGAGGAGTCATGATCCCGTATGCCGGCCGTGATCCGCAAACGGCGGACGGTAACACCATGCGTGCGCGATGGTCACGGCCCGTCGGCTGTCGCGCCGGCATGAAAAAGGGGCCAGCGTGTGCTGGCCCCTTTGCGTACTCATGAGTGAAGCGTGGTGCCGACCTGAATGCGCCGCGGTGTGGTTTCCGGGCGCTTGGGGATGATGATCTGCAGGACGCCGTTCTGGCCCGATGCGGAAATGCCCTCGGGGTTGGCGCTGTCGGGCAGGGCAAAGCGGCGGTGGAAGCTGCCGTGACGCCGCTCGATGCGCGAGAAGTTGTCGCTGTCGAGGCCTGCCTCTTCGCGGCGCTCGCCCTTGATGGTCAACATGCCTTTGTCCATCTGTACTTCGATCTCCTGCGGATCGACGCCCGGGATGTCGGCGTACAGCACGAAGCGGTCGGCCTCCTCCTTGATGTCGACCCGCGGCACCCATTGGCTGGTCACCACCGACGATTCGTCGGCGGAGCCGTTGCGCAACAGGTTGCCGTCGAACAGCCGGTCAAACACCAGGGCGAAGGGGTCCTGCGCCAGAACGCGGCCGGGCCATTCGGGATGACGAACGATATTGTTCATGATCATGGTCTCCAGTTGGCTGTGACTCGGACGGAATCGACCGTCCGTCCGACCACAGCGGATAGGTTCGCTGGGAATGGTTTCAAGGGTGGCCGGCGTCAAGGCGCGCGTTCGTTGGAATTTGTTCAGCCAGCGCGCATGCCGTTCGCCAGCCAGGCCAGCTCCCTGTCCGGGATATCGGGGTGTGCATCCTGCGCCAATGGCCTTGAGGGCCTTGCCGTGCCATGGTGGCGGGGCTTCGGAGGAACCGCGTGGCGGCAGGATACGCCTGCGTCAGCCCGTTTCCGTCGCGCCATGCCGTGCCGGGAGTCCGGCAGGCCGCTACGCGTCGCCGGACGGGTCGATGGCTGCAATCATGGCGAACAGTTGCTCGCGCAATGCTTCCAGTGTCGGTGGCGGCAGTGCGATCCGGCAACGCATCTGGTCGGGGATCTTGCCGGCGCGTCGCTTCAGTGCACGGCCTACGGGCGACAAGGCGATGCGCACGCACCGTTCGTCCCCGGGATCGCGTGTGCGGGTGATCAGGCCATTGGCTTCCATGCGTTTCAGCAGCGGCGTCAAGGTGCCCGAATCGAGCATCAGCTGGGCACCGATCTCGCCCACCGTGCACGGCGCGTGCTCCCACAGCACCAGCATCACCAGGTACTGCGGATAGGTCAGCCCGAGCCGGTCAAGCGCCGGGCGGGCCAGCCGCGTGACCTGGTTGCTGGCCGCATACAGGGCGAAACACAGCTGCCGCTTCAGGCACAGCGGCGAGCTGTCCGTCGTCGATTCGCCAGGTGGCAGTGCGGTGGTTTTCATGGCATCAGCCTGAACCAAGTCTCCGGCGCGAACAAGCGGCCGACGGTTTGTTCGCGCCGTCGTCGGCTCAGTCGAGCGCTGGGTAATCGGTGTAGCCATGCTCGGTGCCGCCATAGAACGTGTTCTGGTCGGGCACGTTGAGCGCCGTGTTCTCGCGCAGGCGTCGCGGCAGGTCGGGGTTGGCGATGAACGGCCGGCCGAAAGCAACCAGATCGGCGCGACCGCTGGTCACGGCATCGATCGCCATCGCACGGTCGTAACCGTTGTTAACGATCCACGCGCCGTGGAACGGCTTGCGCATCGCCGCATAGTCGAACGGTTGCGGGTCGCGGTCGCCGCCGGTTTCACCCTCGATGACGTGGATGTAGGCCAACTTCAGCGTGGCCAGACGCTCCACCGCGCGGTTGAACAGGGCCTGCGGATCGCTGTCCGAGACATCGCCGAACGAGGTCAGCGGCGACAGGCGCACGCCGGTGCGGCCGGCACCGATCTGCTTCGTCACCGCAGTGGCAACTTCAAACAGCAGTTGCGTACGGTTCTCGATGCTGCCGCCATACGCGTCGGTGCGATGGTTGCTGCGGTCGCGCAGGAACTGGTCGATCAGGTAGCCGTTGGCGGCGTGGATCTCGACTCCGTCGAAGCCCGCTTCGCGGGCGTTGGCGGCCGCCTGGCGGTAGCTTTCGATCAGCGCGGGAATCTCGTGCAGTTCAAGCGCACGCGGCTCCGAGACATCGACGAAGCCCGTGGCGACGAACGTTTTGGCCTCGGCACGGATCGCCGAGGGTGCCACCGGCGCCTTGCCCGCAGGCTGCAGTGAAGTATGTGAAATGCGGCCCACGTGCCACAGCTGCAGCACGATGTGCCCGCCCCGGGCATGTACGGCCTCGGTCACCAGCTTCCAGCCCGCGATCTGTTCGGGCGAGTGGATGCCCGGGGTGGCGATGTAACCCTGGCCTTCGGGGCAGATCTGGGTTGCCTCGGCGATCAGCAGCCCGGCGCTGGCGCGCTGCGCGTAGTACGTCGCGTTCATGGCGGTCTGCACGTTGCCGGCGCTGGCGCGGTTGCGCGTCAGCGGAGCCATCGCCAAGCGGTTGGGCAAGGTCAGCTCACCGACCTTGATCGGCGTGAACAGGGCTTCGGCGTCTGGCTGTGTCGCGACTTGGGCGTTCATGGAATCTCCTTGCAACGGAAAGGGGGGGGGCGCCAGCAGCTCGCACGGCTGCTGGATGTTATATGTAACACAATTATATTGTACACAATGTATGTCGGACGTGATGGACGGGCAAGGACATTCAATCGTCGGCGGGATCGCGTCCGATCAACCCCGCCAGCTCCCGCTCGATCCCGAACACATGCGCATCCTGCGCCCCCAGCTCGCGCAGTGCGGCAGCCAGATGCATCAGGTAATCCCTGTTCGGCCCGCTCGGGCCGTACGAGGATGCGATCTGCCGGGCGATCTCGCGTTCGCCGGCCGGGCCAAGGAAGGCGGCGTTGTCGGCCGTGGCGATGTAGACCAGGCCTTCGACGTGGCGGCCATCGTCGAGGCTGAATTCGGTGGCCAGACGCAGATAGCCGTTCTTCTCGCGGGCATCCAGCTGGCCGAAGGTTTGCGGAGTGATCAGGTAGGCCATGCCCGCGCAAACGGCACCGGGTTCGGCGATCAGGGTGACCACGCGGCCGGGTGCGTTCGGCGTGCCGCGGTGATCGTGCGAGCCCTGCCAGAACCGGCGGGTCCAGTGCCGGATCGATGCCGGGCGTCGCTCGACATACGGGAAGTCGGCCTTGTAGATCAGCGAGCCGTAGCCGAACAGCCATACCTGATGGTGGCCGTCGAAGCGGTTCATGCGCTGGTTGATGGCGGTGGTATCGGCGGTCACGGTTCGGTTCGGGTGGCTATCGCCCGATTATGCCGGGGTGGTCGGCAAGGTGCGCCCACTGCGCGGGTCGGTCAACCGCCGAAGGACTGGTCGCGTCCTCGTTGCTTGGCGGCGTACGGCGCCTTGTCCGCCTTTTCCAGCAGCACGGCCGGGTCACCGTCGGTGGAGAGCAGGTGCACGGCATAGCCGATGCTTACGGTGAGGCAGCCGGTACGGGAAGCGCTGTGGGGAATCTGCAGGTCGCGCACCTGTTGGCACAATGCGTCGGCAAACTGCGTCGTGCGCCTGCCGGTCATGCCGGCGGAGAGGATCACGAATTCCTCGCCGCCGTAGCGGGCCACGAAATCGGAGCTGCGCAAGGACGATCGACTCAAGCTGGTCGCGACCCGTTTCAGCGCGCTGTCCCCCGCCTGGTGCCCGTAGCTGTCGTTGAACTGCTTGAAGTGGTCGATATCGATCATCAGCAGGGTCAGCGGCTCCTTGGTGCGCCGCGCGATCTTCCACGTCGCCAAGGTCCACCTGTACATGGATCGCCGGGATAACCACTACGGACAGCCTGCAGGTGTAGCGATTCCGCAGGCTGCAGCGGCCGGTCCGGCGATCCATGCGATCGCCTTCGGCGGAATCCTACGGCTTCGGTCGCGGGGTGGTGGCCACGCTGGGCGGCAGGATCGGCAACGTCACCACGGGCTGGTCGCCGGTCAGCGAACCCAGGAAGACCTCGATCTTGTTGACCTCGTCATCGGTCAACCGGGCGCCAAGCTGGCTGCTGCCCATGATCGCCACGGCCTGGCGAAGATCCCAGACCTTGCCAGTATGGAAATACGGTGCGGTCAGTGCGATGTTGCGCAGCGGCGGCACCCGGAACACGTACTCGTCGCTGGCGGTCTTGGTCACCGCAAAGCGGCCCTTGTCGCCGGGCGGCAGGATGTCGGCACCGGGACGTTCCACCAGGCCGAACGGGGCATACATGCTGCCGCCCACATTGATGCCGTTGTGGCAGGCCGTGCAGCCCTTGCCGATGAACAGCGCCAGCCCTTGCTTCTGTGTCGCGTCGAGTGCCTTCTCGTTGCCCTTGAGGTAGCGGTCGAACGGCGCGTTCGGCGTGAGCAGGGTCGCCTCGAAGACGGCGATCGCCTTGCGCACGTTGTCGAACGTGATCGGATCGGCGGTGCCGGGGAAGGCCTTGGCGAATACCTGGGCGTATCCCGGGATCCCCTTGAGCTGTTCGACCACATGCGCCTCGGTGGTGTCCATCTCGACCGGGTTGACCAGCGGGCCGCCGGCCTGCTGTTCGAGATCGCTGGCCCGCCCATCCCAGAACTGGGCCAGGTCGAACACCGCGTTGTAGACGGTCGGCGCATTGCGGCCGCCATGCTGCCAGCGATGACCCAGCGAGGTTTCCTGCAGGTCGACGCCGCCCATGCCGATCATGTGGCAGGAGTTGCAGCTGATGGAATGGCTGGCGGACAGTCGCGGCTCGAAGTAGAGCATCTTGCCGAGATTCACCTTGGCCGGTGTGGACGCATTGCCCTTGAGCGGCGGCGCGGTGGCGGGTATCGGCTTGAACAGCCCCTGCGCCTGTTTCAGCAACGTGGTTTGCGACCAGGCCAGGCCCGATGCCAGGCATCCAATGGTCATCAGTGAAGCTACCGTCATGGTGCGCATGAAATATCTCCTTCAATGGTCAACGTGGGGATCGGATGCCCGCGTGGAGCGCACGGGCATGGCGCAAGGGAGGGCGCCTGTCGATCGCTCCTCCCTTGTGCGTCATGCCGCAGGTCAGTTGCCGTCGTTTTGCGACTGCTGCTCCGTGCGCTGTTGCTGCTCGATCTGCTGCTGGGTGCGCTGCTGAACGGCGGCACCATTGCCCCGGCCGCCCTGGCCCGGGCCGGCGCCTTGAGGCGGTGTGTCCGGCAGAGTGACGCCACGCTCGGCGGCGCGCTTCTGCATCTGCTGGTGGTGCTGCAAGCGGAGGGCGTCGCGCTCCTGCTGGGTCTTCAGCGTGCGCATCTGGCTGCGATAGGCGTTGCGTTCGGATACGGTCATCAGCTGGGAGCCGTAGATCTGGTCCTGATCCTGGAGCCGGTCCCGGTCCTTCAGGCGATCGCGCTGCGTCGTGCCGCGCTGCATCTGCCCAGTCGGCATGCTGCCGCCGCGCTGTCCCGCATCGCTGCGGCCCTGGTCAGCCAGCGCCGGAAATGCAGCGGCAAGGGCGAGCGAGATGCCGATTACCAGAAATTTTTGCGATCGCATGATGTAAATCTCCTTGGAATGGTTTGGGGACTTGCCTGGAGTGGCATGGCCATGTTCGGCGGACTTGAACCGGGTGCAGTTGACCAGCGTCAAATGACCGCAAGAAAAAAACGGGCGATTTCGTCAACACGTTAACGGCCTGTGCAGGCCGGTCGAATGGGGCGTGACGGATAGAACGTCGGCAGTCCGCTACGCCGGTTGCGCATCGATGCTGCGGTCACACAGGTGCGGCAGGCGTTGTTCATGTACGGATAGTCGCCGCGTTCGCCGTGCAAGTGGTGTGCATCGGCACTGACGGGTAAATCCGCGCCAGCGCGTGGTCGAGTGCCGGCCGTCTCAGTCGCGTGCCGAACCGGCCGCCGGGCGATAGAGCACCAAGCCGACGAGGGCCAGTGTGGCAAACGCCGCACCGGCAATGAAGGTGGTCGCGGCGCCAAAGGTTTCCCACAACGTGCCGGCAACGACACTGGCCAGCAACAGCGACACGCCGCTGATCAGATTGAAGATGCCGAAGGCCGTGCCGCGCAGCTGACCAGGTGCGGTACCGGCAACCAGCTTGGACAGCAGTCCCTGGGTGAGCGCCATGTGCAGCCCCCAGAGCGCCGCGCCGATGAAGGCCCGCGCGGGCGCGGCGGACAGTGCCAGCGCGACGTCGGCAAGGATCAGTACGGCGAGTCCGAGCAGCAACAGCGTACGTGCCGAAAACCGGTCGGCGGCGACGCCCGCCGGGTAGGCAAAGGTGGCGTAGACGACATTCATGACAACCATGATCAGCGGAACGTAACCGATCGCAAGCCCGACATCCCGGGCGCGAAGAATCAGGAACGCCTCGCTGAAACGGGCCAGGGTGAAGACCGCTCCCAGCGCGACGATCAGCCAGTAGCGAAGGCTCAACCGTTTCATGTCGGCGAGGGTCATGCGGCTCTGCCGGCCAGCGGACTGCCGCGCGGATTCGGGCTCGTGCACGGTAACGACCAGCAGCACCGCGAGGGATGCCGGCGCTACTGCCACCCACAACACGGCCTTGAGGTTGTTCGCCAGCCACAGCATGCAGACCACCGCCAGCAACGGCCCGATGAAAGCCCCGGCCGAATCGAGCGCTTGGCGCAGGCCGTAGGCCGTCCCGCGCTGCGGCGCCTGCACCAGATCCGCGACCAAGGCGTCGCGCGGCGCGCCGCGAATGCCCTTGCCGATACGGTCGGCGAAGCGCGCCGCAAACACCCACCCGATACCGGACGCCAGCGGAAACACCGGCTTGGTGATGGCGCTCAGTGCGTAACCGAGCACGACCAGCAACTTGCGCCTGCCGAGGTAATCGCTGATGGCTCCGGAGAACACCTTGGTGATCGCCGCCGTGGCTTCGGCGATGCCCTCGACCATACCGACCGTGAGCATCGAGGTGCCCAGGACGGTAGTCATGAAGATCGGCAACAAGCTGTGTACCAGTTCCGAGGAGATGTCCATGAACATCGACACGAAGCCGAGTGCCCAGATGCCCGGCGGCAAGGCAAGAAAGGCTTTCGTGACCGGGGCTGGCGACACGGAGCGGTTCGTTGACGCTTCGCGCATGAGGATTGGAATCTCCAGTTGACCCATGGTTCGCCCGGTCAGTAAAGCAGGTTCCCCGGTGGCCGGGCAGGGTACCGGTCGATGCGCTGCAGGTTGAACGACATGATGCGTTGCCGATCTGTGCGAAAATGCCGGACTCGACCGTCAAGCGGTCGGTTGTTCGGCTGGTGTCGCAGTTGCCGGCATCGTCGAGCTCCACCGGCTTCGTGCAAGGGGACGGATGGCCGTGGCGATGCGCGCCTTCCCGGGTGGAGTTCGAGCACGGCACATCGCGCAGGTTCATGTGCCTCTGGAAGATGCGGAGTCTTCCCTTTTCACGAAAAACCGCTAAAATGCCCCGTTTACCGCGCACGGTCTCGTACGCGCTGCCGCTCATTCGGCAATTCTGGAGTTTTACTATGGTCAAGATTCGTCTTTCGCGCGGCGGCGCCAAGGGCCGTCCGTTCTACCACGTCGTTGTGACCGATCAGCGCAGCAAGCGCGATGGGCGCAACATCGAGAACATCGGTTATTACAACCCGGTTGCGTCGGGCAAGGACAAGCGCCTGGAGCTGGATATCGAGCGCGTCAATGCATGGGTGGGCAAGGGTGCCCAGCTGACCGACAAGGTTGCCGCGCTGGTCAAGGAAGCCGCCAGGCAGCAGGCTGCCTGAGCACGGCTGCATGAGTGCGACAGCAGCCGTTCGGCGCGTCCTGATCGGGCGTATCGTCGGGCTGTATGGTGTGCAGGGCTGGCTCAAGATCGAATCCTGGGCTGAGCCGCGCATGCGGATCTTCGACTACCAGCCGTGGCTGCTCGGTGCAGCGCCAGGCAAGGAGACGCAGATCACGGGCGCCAAAGGTCGTGTGCAGGGCAAGGGCATGGTGGCCCATTTGCCCGGCGTGGACGATCCGGAGCAGGCAAGGGCGTTGATCGGGAATGACATCTATGTCGCCCGTGAGCAATTGCCACCTCCAGGCGAGGATGAGTATTACTGGGTCGATCTCGAAGGACTTGAGGTCGTGACCACGCAAGACGTGAAACTGGGGCGGATCAGTCACCTGTTCGCCACTGGTGCCAACGATGTCGTGGTGGTGAGGGATGGCACGCGCGAGCGGCTGATTCCTTATGTCCGGGGCTCTTGTGTGCGTTCGGTGGATTTGTCGGCAGGGCGCATGGTGGTGGACTGGGATCCTGAATTCTGACGTCGCCGGATCGCAGAGGATCAAGGGTCATGCGCATCGACGTCGTCACATTGTTTCCCGACTTCGTGCGTCAGTGTGCCGCTGTCGGTGTGGTGGGACGCGCGCAGCAACGCGAGTTGCTGCAGGTGGAAACCTGGAACCCGCGCGACTGCACCAGTGACCGGCACCGCACCGTGGACAGCAGCTCGTATGGCGGCGGCCCCGGCATGGTGATGTTGATCGAACCGTTGCGCGCGACCTTGGCGGTCATGCGCAACGCCGCGCCGGAACCGGCGCACGTGATTTATCTCAGTCCGCAGGGATCGCGGCTGACGCAGGGCAGGGTACAGGCGCTGGCGAAACTGCCGCGCATCGCCCTGCTCTGTGGGCGTTATGAAGGTGTGGACGAGCGTCTGCTGGCGCACGAGGTCGACGAGGAGCTCTCGATCGGCGATTATGTGCTGTCGGGCGGCGAGCTGGCTGCTGCGGTGATCATCGATGCGGTGGGTCGATTGCAGCACGGTGCGTTGAACGACGCGCAGTCGGCCGAGCAGGATTCATTTTCGGATGGCCTGCTGGATTGTCCGCATTACACGAAACCGGTGCACGATGCGCTGGGTACCGTGCCGGAGGTGTTGTTGTCCGGCGACCATGCGGCGATTGCCCGCTGGCGCCTGAAGCAATCGCTGGGACGGACCTGGTTGCGTCGTCCGGATCTGCTGGCAAGGCGTGGGTTGGATGCCGAATCCCGCGCCTTGCTGGATGAATTCCGCCGTGAGCATGCTTCACAGGAGCAGGCGCGGCAAGACAGTGCGGTTGATCGATGACCGCAGCATTGATTGACATTTGATTGCAAGTGAACCGACAGGTGCGCCATGAACAAGATCATTGAACAGTTCGAAGCCGAGCAGATCACCCGCCAGCTGCCGGAATTCAGCCCCGGCGACACCGTGGTGGTCAACGTCAAGGTGAAGGAAGGCAATCGCGAGCGCGTGCAGGCGTTCGAAGGCATCGTCATTGCCAAGCGCAGTCGCGGCCTGCATTCCGCCTTCACCGTGCGCAAGATTTCGCACGGGACCGGTGTCGAGCGCGTATTCCAGGCGCATAGCCAGGCGATCGATTCGGTACAGGTGAAGCGCAAGGGCAAGGTGCGTGGCGCCAAGCTGTATTACCTGCGCGACCTGGAAGGCAAGGCAGCCCGCATCAAGGAAGACGTTGCTGCCGCTGCCGCCGCCAAGGCAGTTTCCAAGGCCGCCGCAAAAGCCGCAGCCGCCGCTGCCGAGTAAATCGAACCGCGGCAGTCGCAATACAAGCAAAAACCCGCGAAGCGATTCGCGGGTTTTTGCTGATTTGCGGGAGCGGCTTTTGTAGGAGCGCGCTGGCGCGCGGTGCTCTTGGCTTGGGTCAGAGCAAATGCATCGCGCGCCAGCGCACTCCTACAGTTGCCCTACAAGCAGTTGCCCTCAAGTGCTCCCCCAAAAGCCGCTCCCTCAGGTCAGTGGTAGCGGCTCCTGCAGGAAATTGCCCTGCACGAAGTCCACTCCGCAGGCGAACAGCAATGAGGTGCTGGTGGCGTCCTCGACCCATTCGGCGATGGTCTGGCGTTTGAGCTCGTGCGCCTGCCGGCAGATCTGGGCGACCTTTTTCTGGTTCTCCTGATGCTGCGGCAGATCGGCCATGTAGCTGCGATCCACCTTCAGATAATCCGCATCGATGTGGTTCAGCAACTGGAACGAGTTCAGGCCCGAGCCGAACTGCTCCAGCGCGAAGCGTCCGCCCAGTTTCTTCCAGCCGTTGACGAAATCCTGCGCCGGGCGCAGCAGGGTCATCACCTTGCTCTCAGTCATTTCCAGCACGATATGGCTGTGTTGCAGCGATGCGGCCTTGAGCCGTTTGGCCAGCCATGACAACAGGTCGTCATCCTGCAGCGAGGCAGCGGTCAGCTTGATGAAGAAGGTGGTTTGCTGGCCCTGTGCCTCGCGCGCCTTCAATACGTCGATCGTCTGATCGAGTACCCAGCGGTCGATCGCCTTGGTCAGGCCGTGCTTTTCGGCGATCGGCATGAAGAATCCCGGCAGGACTTCGCCCTGCGGGCCGTTCATGCGCAGCAGGATTTCCGAATAATCGCCTTCGACATCCTGCAGGCTGATGATCTGCTGGTGATAGAGCACCAGGCCGTTTTGTTCCAATGCCTGCTTCAACAATTCCAGCCAGTAGCGATCGCGTTCTTCGTCGGCTTTTTCGCGAGCCGCCGGATCGTGCAATTCGATCCGGCTGCTGCCCAGACTCTGCGCGTTGCGCAGGCCCTGGCTGGCCTGGTTGAGCAGCAAATCGGTGTTGGCATTCTTTTCGCCGAGCAGGCTGCCGCCAATGCTCACCGTGACGGTGATCGAGCGTGTGCCGACGTCGAAAATCTCGTTGCTCACACTGTGCTGGAGCTTGCCGATCCACTCCTTGATGGCCTCGTCCTGGCGCGTGTCCAGCACGATGCCCAGGGTATGTTCGGCGAGCATCCCTGCTACGTCGTCGGCACCCAGCAGCATGCGGACCCGATCAGCGAAAGCGGCCAGCAGTTCGTCGGTCTTGCCCAGGCCGATGGCCGCAACGATCGACGTCCAGTTGTCCGGTTCGATCAGCAGCAGCGATTGGCCTTTCTTGCCCTTGGCAGCCGCGGCCACTGCGTCATCGATGGTTTCCAGCATGCGGGCCCGGTTGAACAGACCGGTGACCGGATCGCGCTGCAACTGTGCCAGTACCGCGGGATCGACCTGCTGCCGCCGGAACACGATCTGCAGACATGGCTCGCCTTCGAACGAGGCCGGGGCAAACTCCACCGTGGCATCGAAGTGGAAACCATCGGCACGGCGCGCGCGCAGAGCCAGCTGTGGCGGCAGCTTGTCGTGACGTGCATGGCCGCGCAGCATGGATTTGAACTCCTCGGCATTGGCCGGATCGATCATGTCCATCACCGGCAGCCCGAGCAGGTCGTCGAAACTGTCGTATCCGAAGGTATCCAGATAGGCCTGATTCGCCCGCACATGCATGCCTTCATGGACATAGGCAATCGCATCGGTCGAGGAATCGAGCAGTGCATCGCAACGGCGCTCGGATTCGCGCAGCGATGTCTCCAGCAGGCGAACCTTGCGGCGGGTCAGCAGTGCCTCGAACTCGCGTTGCAGCGAGGCGATCAGCTGTTTCGGCTGGCTGCGCATGGCGATGCCACGTGCTCCCCGCATGAACAGGTCCGCCACGGTCTGGTTGTCGATCGAGTTGACCAGGCCGAGCAGGGCATAGTCACGGCCGTGCGCATCCAGCAGTTTCATCACTTCGCGCAGATCGATCGAGTTCACCGCGGGGTCGAACATCACGATGTCCGGCTCCAGCTCGCTCACGGCGGCCTGCACCTGTTCCAGATTGGTGGCGCGGGCCGGACGCACCGCAATGCCCGTATTGCGCAGCAGACTGATGATCTGTTCAGCATCCTCGAGCGAGTTCTCGATGAACAGGATCTTGATGACGTAGTCTTTTTTCATGGGGCGTCGAACTGTCCTTTCACCGCTGCTGGCTGCCTGTGACTGTCTTCATCGCCGTTCGTTGCGGTGTTTGTAACGGATTCTGTCGGTGGCCGCCAGCAAAACACCGACCGGGAGTGAACGGCGTCCGGTTTACAGCGGGCGCTTGGCGGCATCGCCACCCACTTCGCGCACCAGTTTCGGCACCAGATAACCTGGCAGTCGTTGGCGCAGCGCCTCGATCAGCGCCAGCGCGCGGGTGTCGTCCACCTCGAAGTGCGCCGTGCCCTGCACCCGGTCGAGCTGGTGCAGGTAATACGGCAGCACGCCGGCAGCGAACAGGCGCTCGGACAGCCCGGCCAGCGTGTCCGCATCGTCATTGATGCCGCACAGCAGTACCGACTGGTTGAGCAGCGTAACACCGGCCTCGCGCAGCCGTCGGCAGGCGGCATCGACGCCGGCATCGAGCTCGTTGGCATGGTTGGCATGCAGCACCAGCACCTTTTGCAGCGGCAGTGCGTCGAGCCAGGCCAGCAGCGGCCCGTCGATCCGTTCGGGCAGCACCACCGGCAGACGGGTGTGGATGCGCAGGCGGGTGACGTGCGGGAGTTCGGCCAGGCCGCGGCTCAATTCCTCGAGCTTGGCGGTGACCAGGGCCAGCGGGTCGCCGCCGGAAAGGATCAGCTCGCTGATCGAGGCATCCTTCTGCAGATGTGCCAGCGCCTGCCGCCACTGTCCCGCGGCGGCGATCTCCTCGCCGTACGGGAAGTGCCGGCGAAAGCAGTAGCGGCAATTAATCGCGCAACTGCCGCTGGCGATCAGCAACGCACGGCCATGGTACTTGTGCAGCACGCCGTGGGCGGCACGCGCAGCCATGTCGCCGACCGCATCGGTGACGAAACCGGGTACCTGGTCGAGTTCGGCCAGTTGGGGCAACACCTGGAGCAGCAGCGGGTCGCGGGCGTCGCCACGGCGCATGCGTGAGACGAAGCCGCGCGGCACGCGCAGCGCAAAGCCCGCGTCCGCCGGCGGCAGCCGCTCGGCCAGATGTTGCAACCCCAGCAGGGCGAGCAATTCACCGGTATCGGTCACGGCATCGCGCCACAGCTGCCGCCAGTCAGTGGGCTCGGCAGCTGCCGATGGCGTTATGCGGGCGCAGGTGCTTGCGGTTATCATGTGCGGCCTGAATATCGGGCATGAGCCCGTGTCGATCTATCCATTTTAGCCGCTGATCGAGGCGAACGAGGGTTTGTTCGAACCCTTGCCCATCGAATTATCAATCCACCTGGAGTCCACTGCATGGCCACCTACGGTCTGAACGACGTCAAGAACGGTCTGAAGATCATCGTCGACGGCGAGCCCTTTACCATCGTCGAGGCGGAGTTCGTCAAGCCGGGCAAGGGCCAGGCGTTCACCCGCATCCGCATTCGCAACCTGCTCAACGGCCGCACCGTGGAGAAGACCCTCAAGGCCAGCGAGTCGTTCGAGGGCGCCGATGTGGTCGATACCGATATGCAGTACCTCTACAGCGACGGCGAGTTCTGGCATTTCATGCAGCAGGAGACCTTCGAGCAGCACCAGGCCGACAAGGCCGCCGCCGGCGATGCCGCCAAATGGCTCAAGGGCGAGGAAGAGTGCGTGGTGACATTGTGGAACGGCCGGCCGATTTCGGTGCAGCCGCCGAACTTCGTCGAACTGAAGATCGTCGAGACCGATCCGGGCGTCCGCGGCGACACCTCCGGTGGCGGCGGCAAGCCGGCCAAGCTGGAGACCGGTGCCGTGGTCCGCGTGCCGCTGTTCGTGAACCAGGACGAGATCATCAAGGTCGATACCCGGTCCGGCGAATACGTCAGCCGCGTGAAGTGACGAACTGGCAAACCCGCGGGCTTTTTCCGCGCGTTCGCCAGTACGTGGCCCCTGCGGACGTTCCGCACGCTTCGCGCTTGTCCGGCCTGCGCCGGAATGACGATCAACGCAAGGGGCGGCAACCGCGAGGTACCGCCCCTTGTCGCATCCGAAACGACACAGTGTGAGTTGATGATGAGTCTGACGACACCGCAATCCGTTGACCTGGTGATCGAAGCGCGCTGGGTGGTGCCGGTGGAGCCGCATGCGGCAGTGCTGGAGCGGTATGCCGTGGCGATCCAGGACGGCCGCATCGTGGCGCTGCTGCCGATCGCCGAAGCGCGTACGGCGTATGCCCCGCGCGAGCGCGTCGAGCTGCCTGAGCATGCGTTGATCCCGGGTCTGATCAATGCGCATACACACAATCCGATGACCCTGCTGCGCGGTCTGGCGGACGACCTGCCGCTGATGGTCTGGCTGCAGCAGCATGTCTGGCCGGCCGAGGCGAAGGTGATCGGCCCGGAGTTCGTGCGCGATGGCGCGGAACTGGCGGTAGCCGAGATGCTGCGCGGCGGCACCACCTGCGCCAACGAGAACTACTTCTTCCCCGATGTGCTGGGCGCCACCTACCGCAAGCTCGGCTTCCGTGCCGTGGTCGGCCTGCCGGTGATCGAGTTTCCTACCGCGTGGGCGAAGACCCAGGACGAATACTTCGAGCGTGCCGGCGAAGTGCACGACAGCTTTCTCGGCGACCCGCTGGTAAGCACCGCCTTCGCGCCGCATGCGCCGTACACGGTGTCGGACGAGAGCTTCGCGCGGATCCGCGTGCTGTCCGACCAGCTCGACATTCCCGTGCACCTGCACACCCATGAGACCGCACACGAGATCGACGAGGAAAAAAAGAAAAGCGGCCTGCGTCCGTTCCAGCGGCTGCAGAAGCTCGGCCTGGTCAACGATCGGCTGATCGCCGTGCACATGGCCCATGTCACCGACGGCGAAATTGCCGCGTGCGCCGAGGCCGGGGTGTCGGTGGTGCATTGTCCGGAATCCAACCTCAAGCTGGCCTCGGGTTTCTGTCCGGCGGAAAAATTCCGCCGCGCCGGCGTGAATCTGGCCATCGGCACCGACGGCTGCGCGTCCAACAACGATCTGGACATGTTCGGCGAGATGCGCACTGCCGCCCAGCTGGCCAAGGCGGTAGCGCAGGATGCGGCGGCATTCGATGCCGCTTACGCATTGCGGGCGGCCACCCTGCATGGCGCCAGGGCGATGGGGCTGGACGCGCAGGTCGGTTCGATCGAAACCGGCAAGCAGGCCGATCTCGCCGCCGTACGCTTGAGCGATCTGGAATCCCAGCCGCTGTTCCATGTCATCTCGCAGCTGGTGTATGCCACCGGCCGCCACCAGGTCAGCGACGTGTGGATTGCCGGCCGGCACAAGTTGGCCGATCGCGTGCTGACCGGCATCGACACCGCTGCCGTTCTTGCCCGAACCCGCGCCTGGCGCGAACGCATCGCCTCGGCCTGAACCGGAGTCTTCGATGAATCGTTACCTGGCCCTGTTGATCCGCCGGCCGCAGCTCGATCCAGCGGCGGTGCCATTGCATCTGGCCTACCTCGATCGCCTGCGTGAAGAGGGCCGCGTGGAACTGTCCGGCGGATTCAGCGACAAGTCCGGCGGTGCCTACTTGTTGCATGCGGCCGATCTGGCCGAGGCGACTGCGATCGTGCACAACGACCCGGCCCATGTCAGCGGCGGTTGGGATATCACGGTGTACGAATGGCAGGCGCATTAAACTCCATGGCCGCACCTGAGGATTGTTTCGATGCCGATCACGAACGCGAGTCCTTCGCAAACCCCCGCACACCCATGTGCGGACGCCCCAACAAACGTTAGCCACGACGAGATCGCCCGCTTCGGCAAGCTGGCCGCACGCTGGTGGGACCCCGACGGCGAGTCGCGTCCGTTGCACGACCTGAATCCGCTGCGTGCCGCCTATGTCGCGGCACGGGTCGACCTGCGCGGTGCGAGGGTGGCCGATGTCGGTTGCGGCGGCGGTCTGCTCAGCGAGACGCTGGCGCAGGCGGGGGCACAAGTGACCGGCATCGACCTGGGCGAGAAGGTGATCGAGATCGCCAGGCTGCATCTGCATGAGTCGAACCTGCAGGTGGATTACCGCATGCAGTCGTCGACCGAGCTGGCGACCGGCGAGCCGGCAAGCTTCGATGCGGTGTGCTGCATGGAGCTGGTCGAGCACGTGCCCGACCCGGCCGCGCTGGTGAACGATCTGGCCGCGATGCTCAAGCCCGGCGGCCGGTTGTTCATGTCCACCATCAACCGCACGCCGGCGGCTTTCGGCGCGGCGATCGTCGGCGCCGAATATGTGATGCGCATGCTGCCGCGTGGCACCCATCACTACGCGCAATTCCTGAAGCCTTCGGAGCTGGGGCGTCTCCTGCGACACGCCGGACTGGAGCTGGAGGATGTCTCCGGGGTCGTCTACAACCCACTGAACCGCAAGGCATGGCTGAGCTCTATCACCGCCGTGAACTATCTGCTCAGTGCAAGCAAGCCGGCATGAGCAGGGGCTTGCCCGCCAGCATTCAGGGCGTGCTGTTCGATCTCGACGGTACTTTGCTCGACAGCGCGCCCGACCTCTACGCCGCCCTGCAGTTGCAGTGCGGGGAGGAGGGGGTGGCGCCACCTCCGTACGCGCCGGTGCGCGAAGTCGTGTCGCGCGGCGCGCGCGCGGTGCTGCGTTGCGCCTTCGCCGAACGTGGTGATGCCGCGCTCGATATCCTGCTGCCGCGTTATCTGGAGCTGTATCAGCAGGTGATGGCACAGGCGACGCGGCCGTTCGACGGCATCGATGCCTTGCTCGATGCGATCGAGGTGCAAGGCCTGCGCTGGGGCATCGTCACCAACAAGGCCGGCTTTCTCACCGACGAACTGCTGCAACGGATCGGCTGGAGCAGTCGCGCGCACGCCGTCGTGGCGGGCGACACCCTGCCGGTGAAGAAACCCGATCCGGCGCCGGTGCTGCTGGCCTGCCAACAGGCCGGACTGGATCCGGCCCGCTGTCTGTTCGTGGGCGACGATCGTCGCGATGTGCTGGCCGGTGCCGCTGCCGGGCTCTACACCGTCGCGGTGACCTGGGGTTATCTCGACGGCGGCGATCCGCATGCGTGGAACGCCGATGCCGTGCTGGATACGCCGGCGCAGCTGATCGCCATGCTGCCGGCGGCGACGGTGAGCGCATGAGCCATGACGCGCCAGCCGGTGGCGTGCTGCAAAGCTATGTCGACAAATGGCTGGCGGTACAACCGCAGCAGCGTGTGGCACTGGTCTTCGTCGATCCGCGGCGCTATCCCGGCCATGTCGCACTGGCCGCGCTGGAGCAGGAACTGCTCGCCGCCGCCTACGGCATCCACGAACCGCAGGTCGCCGTCGCCAAGCTCAATTGGTGGGCCGAGGAACTCGCTGGCGCCGCGACCAGCGGCGGTCGCCACCCGTTGAGCAAGGTACTGTTCGACGATCAACGCGCGCAGGCCGTGCCGCAGGAACGCTGGCTCGCGCCGGTGCTGGCGGCGATGGCGCAACTGGAAGACACGACGGCCGTGGATTTTTCCGCGCAGGTCGCGGCCGCCGGCAGGCTGCATGGCGCGTTCGCCGCGCTGGAGACCGCGTGGTGGTTCGGCGAGGGCGCCTCGTCGCTGCGTGCTGCCCGCTACGCCACGCTGGCCCATTTGCTGCACGCCTTGCGGCGCCTGCACGACGATGCCGAACTCAGCCAGCTGCCGCTGCCGATGGCGCGGCTTGCGCGTTACGGGCTCAGTCGCGGCGAGCTGCGCCAGCCCAGTCAGGCGCGCAGTCAGGCGATCAAGGCGCAGCTCGCCGAGCTGCAGGCGGCGTGGCGCGAGGCAGCCGGGCTGCCCGGTCCGCTCAGCGTGTTCCGCGCCCTGGAGTCGCGGCAGCATGTGGCGTTGGCGCGTCGCGCGGCCAGGGCCGTCGAGCCCCTGGCGGTGCTGCAAAAAGGCTCCTCGGGCAACACTCTGGCCGACACGTTCGCCGCCTGGCACGCCGCCCGTGCATGGCGTCGCCACGCCGTTTGAGCCCTGCCGGGCTTTGCTTGGCCGGGCTGCCATACGCAGCGTTTCCGTCACGCGCCTATTGCAGCCGCGGTGATTCGCCCCAAAATGGCGAGGTCTAGAAGCCTGTCGGACTTTGGTCGGCCGGGCTGCGAATTCGCCTGCGCGGCCCAGATTCCCGCCGCTTCTTGGCCCATAGCACCACTATGGGCCGGCGAATCGTCGAAAATCCGGACCGCACAGCCGAATTCTCGCCTCGACCACCAAAGCCCGACAGGCTCCTAGCGGCAGCAAGTTCGTCCGATCACAGGAATTCCCATGCACAGTCACGAAAATACCGCCCGCCTGATGCCCGATGTCGCTACCCAGGCACAGCCCCATCTGGCCGGCGCGCTGGACTGGGTCGGCATGGACGGCATCGATGTTCCCGTGCGTTTCGATGCCGGCGATGGCGAGGTGCAACGTGCCAGTGCGCAGGTCGGCGCCTTCGTCAACCTGATGCACCCGGACAAGCGCGGCATCCACATGTCGCGGCTGTACCTGCTGGTCGACCAGCACCTGACTACGCAGGTGCTCGATGCCGCCAGCCTGCAGGCGCTGCTACGCGAATTCCTGCTGTCGCACGATGGGCTGGCGGATCGCGCCCGCATCAGCATCCGCTTCGAGCACCTGATCCGCCGCGCCGCATTGCGCAGCGCCAACAGCGGCTGGCGCGCGTATCCGGTATCGATCGAGGCCAGCCTGTGCGCCGACGGCTTCCAGTTGGAACTGGGCACCGAGGTGGTCTACGCCTCCACCTGCCCGGCGTCCGCGGCATTGTCGCGGCAACTGATCCAGGATCAGTTCGCGCGGGACTTCAGTGCGGGCCAGCCGGTGGATCGTGCTGCGGTACTGGCCTGGCTCGGCAGCGAGCAGGGCATCGTCGCCACGCCGCATGCACAGCGCAGCGTGGCGCGTCTGCTGGTGCGTTTCGCCAAGGGCGTGCCGCTCGATCTGATCGGCCTGCTCGATCGCGTCGAACAGGCACTGGGCACGCCGGTGCAGACGGCAGTGAAGCGCGAAGACGAACAGGCCTTCGCACTCGCCAATGGCAGCAATTTGATGTTTTGCGAAGACGCCGCCCGGCGCATCCAGAAGGCGCTCGACGCGGATCCGCGCATCGCCGATTTCCATGTGCGCCTGGAACACCAGGAGAGCCTGCATCCCCACGATGCAGTGGCGTATGCGAGCAAGGGTGTGGCGGGGGGCTACGGTTCGGCGCCGTGATCTACTCCTTCTCCCCTTTGGGGAGAAGGTTGGGATGAGGGGCGGGTGCTCGCAGCAAACCGATGCTGCAATGCGTAGCGGCTTTCGTAGGAGCGCACCGTGTGCGCGAACCCTTGCTGCCTCATGACACCGTGTTTTCGCGCACACGGTGCGCTCCTACAAAAGCCGCTCCCAGCGTTCAACACACAAACGTCAGCCGCTGTCCGCGCACGCTGTCGTCGATGGTCGAACCGTCCCACACGAACTGGCCGTTGACGGATGCGGCCGTCGGCCAGTGTCTGGATGCCGGCGTCGATCGCCTGTTCGCCGGAACGGGCATCGAGATCGCCGGCAATCGTTTCGATGCGACCGTTCTTCACCCACAGGTCGGCGTGGAAGCGGCAGTCTTCGTTGACCAGTTCGGCGTTCTTGATCAGCCAGTCAGTCGGTATCGGAGGATCTTTCTTGGCAGCGGCAATGGGGATAGTGGAAGTGCTCGGGTACCGGGTCCGGGCCACCCGTGCACAGGGGTTGGCAGCGCAGCAGTCGCCATCCGGCCAGCAGGCCACCGCGCCACGGACCGAAGCGGATGACGGCAATCCGTGCATAATCGGAGCAACTGGGGTAAAAGCGACAGCGCTGACCCAGCAGCGGGCTGAGCCAGCGCTTGTAGAAACGGAGCAGGAAAAGCAGGATTCGGGTCACGATCATTCACGCTGGCGAAACAGTTCGGGCATCAAGGTTGTGCAAGTATTCCAGAAGCGGGCTTGCTGGTGTAGAAGACTTGGGCTATAACACCCGGCCGCCACGGCCATAAAACGGTGAGGGAAATGGCGAATACGACGCGTAGTTCAAACGCCGCCAAGGCGCAGAAGCAGAAGGGAAAGGCTTCGGCCAAGGCGAAGGACGTCAAGGCCGGCAAGTCGAAAACAGCTGCCACAAAGGGGCGGACAGTGAAGAGCGCCAGCAAGACACCAGTCAAGGCAAGCCGCAGTGTGGCCAAGCCAGCGGGCAAGGCGGCGGTGAAGAAGGTCGTCGCGAAATCCGCAGCCCCGAAGAAGCCTGCGGCGAAACCGGCAGCCCGAAAAGTTCCTGCCAAGCCGCAGCCGAAGACGGCCAAGCCAGCCGGCAAGCCCGCCGCACGCAAGGCGGCAGTGAAAACGGCGGTCAAGAAAACGGCGGTCAAGAAAGCAGTCGTCAAGAAGGCAGCGCCGAAGAAAATTCCACTCAAGAACACCGGGACCGGCCACGGCACCGTCAAGAAGGCAACGGCCAAACCGACCAGCAAGCCGGCGCCAGCCGCAACGCCGGCGGTGGCTGTCAAAAGGGCATCTCCAGCGCCCGCCACCACGCTCTACAAGGGCAAGGTGGCGAGCGCTACCGCCATGGTCACACCACGAGCAGCCGCGGCTGCCGCGCACCATGCTCCCCCCAACATCAATCCGAAGAATTTGTCGTCCTCAATGAATAAATCTGCAGCAAAAAAATTCGATAACGGCGTCACCCGCGAAGATGGCCGCTATGCGCTGCCATCCACCAGCACCGTCACCTTGCCCAAGGGGTACCACCCCTCCAGCGACGAGGAGTACATGTGCCCGCAGCATCTGGCCTACTTCCGCAACAAGTTGCGCGATTGGCGCGATCAGTTGGTGGAGGAGTCCCGCCAGACCATGGACAACCTGCGCGACGAGGTGCGTGACGTCGGCGATGAGGCTGAACGCGCCACCCGCGAAACGGAAAACTCGCTGGAGCTGCGCACCCGCGATCGCTACCGCAAGCTGATCTCCAAGATCGACAAGGCGCTGCGCCGGATCGAGGACGGCAGTTACGGATTCTGCGAGGAAACCGACGAGGAGATCGGTATCGACCGGCTCGATGCACGGCCGATTGCCACCTTGTCGCTGGATGCCCAGGAACGCCGCGAGCACCTGCAGAAACAGATGGGCGACTGAGCGCGCCGCTTCGCGCCGCAGCAAAAAGCCTCGCTTCGCGCGGGGCTTTTTGCGAGGAGCGAGGGAAGAGAAGTGAGAGATGGGGGGCATGCTGCGTCGAGGCTTTCTCTCACTCCTCACTTCTCTCCACTCACTCCTTGGCTTGCCGCGGCAGCGGCATAGCTCTTCAGCTTCGCCAGCATCGCCACGAGACCGTTGGAGCGCGTCGGCGAGAGATGCTTGGCCAGTCCGATCGTGGCGATGAATTGCGGCTCGGTGGCGAGGATCTCGCGCGCGGAGCGATCGGAGTACACCCGCAACACGAGCGCAATCAGGCCGGAGACGATGGCCGAGTCGCTGGTCGCGTCGAAATGCATGTTCGTGGCATCGCCGTGGGCAACCAGCCAGACCATCGACTGGCAACCGTGCACGCGGTGCTCCTCGGTCTTCCACTCCTCGGGAAACGGCGGCAGTTGCCTGCCGAGGTCGATCAGGTACTGGTAGCGCTCGGTCCAGTCACCGAAGAACGCGAATTCCTCGGCGATGTCCTGTTGCGCCTGGCCGGCACTGGCAATGGCGATGTCGTTCATAAATTTATTATCGCGCGATCGAGCTGAATGCACGAACGCATGTTCGCGCGAGATGAAGTTGCCCGGATCTTCCGCCCGGGCGGCTTCAACGTTTCAGCACACTCCAGCGGGTGCCCTGGGCGCCATCTTCGATGACGATGCCCAGTGTGGTGAGTTCGTCGCGGATCGCATCGGCACGGGCAAAATCGCGGGCGGCGCGGGCGCTCCGGCGCTGCTGCAGCAGGTCCTCGACGTGCGCCGCATCGACTGCATTTTCACCACGCCTGAACCAGGCCTCCGGTTCCTGTTGCAGCAGTCCGAGCAGCGCGCCGCCGCCGAGCAGCGCGGCCTTGGTCCGGGCGTTGCCTTCGAGCCTGGCCTGGTCGGCCAGCTGCGACAGCTCGGCCAGCGCCTGCGGCGTATTGAGGTCGTCGCACAGCGCCGCTTCCACATTTGCGGGGACCGGCAACGCAGCGGCGGGCAGTTCGATCCCGGCCAGGTCGCGCAGCACGCGATACCAGCCGTCCAGCGTGCTGACGGCCTGCGCGATGGCGCTGTCCGACCAGTCCAGCGGTTGCCGATAATGTCCGCTCAGCAACCGCAGGCGCAGCGCTTCGGGCGGATGCTGTTGCAGCAACTCGTGCACCAGCAGCACATTGCCCAGCGATTTGGACATCTTGCGGCCGTCGAAGGTGAGCATGCCGTTGTGCATCCACCAGCGTGCGAACACCTTGCCGCCATGGGCGCAGGTGGACTGGGCGATCTCGTTCTCGTGGTGCGGAAACAACAGGTCGATGCCGCCGGCATGGATGTCGATGGTTTCGCCCAGATGCGCTGCGCTCATCGCCGAGCATTCGATATGCCAGCCCGGGCGACCGACGCCCCATGGGCTGTCCCAGCCCGGCAACTCGGGTGTCGAGGGTTTCCACAGCACGAAGTCGGCGGGGTTCTTCTTGTACGGCGCCACCTCGACGCGTGCGCCGGCAATCAGCTCCTCGGTGTCGCGGCCCGACAATGCGCCGTAGGCCGGGTAGGAGTCGACGTCGAACAGCACGTGACCTTCCGCCGCATAGGCATGGCCGCCGGCGATCAGCGTTTCGATCATCGCGATGATCGGAGCGATATGTGCGGTCGCATGCGGCTCGATATCGGGCACGGCGATGCCGAGGCCGGCCATATCCTCGCGGTAGGCCTGGGCGAATTTGCCGGTGATGATGTCGATGGGCACGCCCTGGGCCTGTGCGGCGGCATTGATCTTGTCGTCAACGTCCGTGATGTTGCGGGCGTAGACCACCTGCGGGTAATGCCGGCGCAGCAGCCGGACCAGCACATCGAACACCACCGGGCCGCGCGCGTTGCCGATGTGCACGTAGTTGTAGACAGTCGGCCCGCACAGGTAGACCGTGACCCGGCGCGGATCCAGCGGGATGAATGGCTCGGTGTGTCGGTTCAGGCTGTTGTAGAGCGAAATCGGCATGGGTGGAAGATCCGCAGCGTGGGGCCGTGCAGCATCATGGCGCGGCGAGCCCGACATCTTATCAAGGTGCCAGCGGGATCGTCGTGTCAGGAGGCGCCGCTGGATTAAAGCGTGTATTCAGTGTGCATTTGCTGAAATGCACTCAAATCGCGCGCAGGCGCACCGTAGTTTTGAACTTGGAGGTCGCAATGACCAAAATATGGCTTTCCACGCTGGCATTGGCCTTGATGGCGACCGGCGTCCATGCGCAGGACGCGCGTTACCCGAACACCGACGATGGTGCGCATTATGGCTGGGCCGACGTGCTGCGAGCCGATCCGGTACGGGGCGTCACGCGCACGGTGGTGCCGCAGCAGCAGTGCTACGACCAGCAGGTGGTGCGGCGTGACCGCGGCAACAGCGCGGCGGGCACCATGCTTGGTGCGGTGATCGGTGGCGTGCTGGGTCATACGGTGGGCAAGGGCGATGGACGCACGGCGGCCACTGTCGTGGGCGCCGTGGCTGGCGGCGCGGTGGGCAACCGGGTGTCGGATCACGGCGGCGACTACGCAACCACCCGGACCCGTTGCCACGAGGTCGACACGGTCAGCGAGCAACGCCGGATCATCGGTTACGACGTGGAGTACCGCTATCGCGGCGATGTCTACATGTCGCGTCTGAGCTACGACCCGGGCGAGCGCCTGCGGGTACGCGTGCAGGTCGAGCCTGCCGACTGATCCATCCCTGTCAGGGTTGACACCATCGCCGCCCTTGGGCGGCGATAGTGTTTCGGGGTTTGATTTTTTTTGTTGCATGGCAGCGGAATTGTCGCCATCATGCATGCCAGACACTTGGAATCCGCATGTCAGCAGCCGTCTATACCGCCACCGTCCTCACCAGCGCCCGCGCGGCTGCTGGCATGACATCGCGTGCGCGCCGACCGTTTTATCGACATTCGGCCGGGTAGGCTGTCGCACGCTTTTCATGTGTATCGACGATAAAACCCGGCCTGCGTGCCGGGTTTTTTGTGTATTTAGGAGATGTATTTATGCCCATTCGCCACTTCATCACCACGCAAGATTACAGTCGCGCCGAGATCGACGCGTTGCTGGAACAGGCTGCCGGATTCAAGCGGGGAATGCGCATCCCTGCGCAAGAACCTGTCATCCATGACAGGACTCCTCAACAAAGCGCGCGACCATTGGCTGGCAAGTCGGTCGCGCTGCTGTTCTTCAACCCGTCGATGCGCACGCGCACCAGCTTCGAGCTGGGCGCCTTCCAGCTGGGAGCGCACGCCATCGTGCTGTCGCCGGGCAAGGATGCGTGGCCGATCGAGTTCGAGCTGGGCAGCGTGATGGACGGCGACACCGAAGAGCACATCGCCGAAGTGGCGCGCGTGCTCAGCCGCTATGTCGATCTGATCGCGGTGCGTGCGTTCCCGAAATTCCAGGACTGGGCGGTGGACCGCCAGGACAAGGTCATCAAGGCGTTCGCGCAGTACGCCACGGTGCCGGTGATCAACATGGAGACGATCACCCATCCCTGCCAGGAGCTGGCCCACGCGCTGACCCTGAAGGAACACCTGGGCAACCTGCAGAACAAGAAGTATGTGCTGACCTGGACCTACCATCCCAAGCCGCTCAATACCGCCGTGGCCAATTCGGCCCTGCTGATCGCCACCAAGCTGGGCATGGACGTGACCCTGCTGTGCCCCACGCCGGAGTACGTGCTGGACGAGCGCTACATGGAGTTCGGCCGCCTGAACGCCGAACACAACGGCGGTTCGCTGAAGGTCAGCCACGATATCGAGGAAGCCTACAGTGGCGCCGACGTTGTCTACGCCAAGAGCTGGGGTGCGCTGCCGTTCTTCGGCAAGTGGGAACAGGAGAAACCCATCCGCGAGGCCAACAGGCACTTCATGGTGGACGAAGCGAAGATGGCGTTGACCAACCATGGGCTGTTCAGCCACTGCCTGCCGCTGCGCCGGAACATCAAGGCCACCGACGCGGTGATGGATTCGCCCGCCTGCGTTGCGATCGACGAGGCGGAAAACCGCCTGCATGTGCAGAAGGCGGTGATGGCTTCGCTGCTCGGCCAGGGTTGAGCGGACCTGCATGTACACGCCAAAGCACTTCGAGGAAGCGCGCGTCGAGACCTTGCACGGGCTGATCCGCGCGTATCCGTTCGCCACCGTGGTGACCCATGCGGCGAGCGGGCTGAGCGCCAATCACCTGCCGTTCGAGCTGGCCGGTGATGCATCGCTGCACGGCCACGTGGCCCGCGGCAACGAGCTGGCGCAACTGGATGGCGCCGAGGTGCTGCTGGTCTTCCGCGGGCCGGACGGCTACATCAGCCCGAACTGGTATCCGAGCAAGCACGAGACCGGGCGCGAGGTGCCGACCTGGAACTACGCGGTGGCGCATGTGCATGGCCGGCTGCGGGTGATCGACGATGCGGCCTGGTTGCGTCGTCTGCTGGAAACCTTGACCGATCATCATGAGGCCGGCCAGCCTCAGCCCTGGAAGATCTCGGATGCGCCGGACGATCACGTCGAGAAATCGCTGCACGCGATCGTCGGCCTCGAAGTTACGATCGAGCGCATCGAGGGCAAGTTCAAACTGAGCCAGAACCACCCTGCGCGCAATCGCGCGGGCGTGATCGCCGGCCTGCGCGAGCGCAATGGCGATGGCGACGCGGAACTGGCGGCATTGATGGCTCAACAAGAGGAATCGAAACCGTGAACCCGCAGCATCGCTACCGCGTCGACGTGGAGTGGACCGGCAATCTCGGCAGCGGTACCGACGGCTATCGCAATTACAGCCGGGATCACGAGATCCGCATCGCGGGCAAGCCGCCCCTGGCCGGTTCGTCCGACCCCGTCTTCCGCGGTGATGCCGGCCGGCACAACCCCGAAGACCTGCTGCTGACGGCGCTGTCCACCTGCCACATGCTGTCGTATCTGCACATGGCCACGCTGGCCGGCGTGGTGGTGAC
>DATKVA010000025.1:0-26324 GCA_035530315.1 Rhodanobacter sp.
TATCGACAGTCTCGTGGTCCCGGAACTGACCCCGCTGTACGGCGAATTTGCCGTATTCAAGCGCTGCGACAATTCCTTCCACGGCCATCTCCCCTACGAAGGCGAGCGACGGGTGATCCAGGTTGCCTGGCTGACCAGCGAAGAAGACAAGCTGCGCAAGACCAAACGCGGCAAATTCTCGCGGGCATTCAAGAAACTGTTCGGCAGCCTCGATACCCGATTTGGTGCCGACCGCGACCGCAGCGCGTCGCATCGCGACTGAATCCGTCGGCGGCTCTCCGCCACCGGCACTGCAACCGGCGAATGCCGACACCTGAATGAATGTCCGATGGATCGGCTCAGGGTGGCGCGGCGATCACGTCGTCCAGATGCCAGTGGCCCGGAGCACGCCCACTGAGCCAGCACGCTGCCTGCAATGCCCCGCGGGCAAAAATGGTGCGATCGGTGGCGCGATGGCCCAGTTCCAGCCGCTCCCCCTGCCCGAGCAGCATGGCGGTGTGCTCGCCGACGACATCGCCGCCACGCAGCACCGCGAAACCGATACTGCCCTGGACACGCTCGCCGGTGCGGCCTTCACGGCTGTACACGGCCGTAGCCTCCAGTGTGGTGTCGCGCGCCGCCGCAGCCGCCTGACCGAGCACCAGCGCCGTGCCCGACGGCGCATCCTGCTTGCGGCCATGATGCGCTTCGAGGATTTCCAGATCCCAACCGGGCAGCGCAGCGGCTGCCTGACGCAACAACCGCGTCAACACTGCGACGCCGAGGCTGAAATTGGCCGCACGCATGACGGCGATGCCTTGCCCGGCCCGATCCAGCCGCGCCTCCAGCCCGGCGTCGATGCCCGTGGTGCCGCTCACCAGCGGCGTGCCGTGCGCCAGGCAATAGTCGAGTGCCGCGGCCAGTGCCGCCGGCCCACTGAAATCCACGACCACGTCGATGGTACCTGCCTTGCTCCAGTCATGCGCATAGCACAGCGGCTGGGAGCTGCCGGCAAATACCGGCCGGCCATCGTGCGGCGAGCCGGGAGACACCACCGCATGCACCAACTCGAAACGCGGGTCCCCATCGAGCAGGCTCCTCAGCGCGCTTCCCATCCGGCCGGTGGCACCACTGATGGCGAGACGAAGGGGGCGGGACATCGTCACACTCCAGTCAGAACGGTCGAGCGGGACATGCTACCAGCCTGATCGGGCTTTGGTCGGCCGGGTCGCCGGAGCCTGTTCATGCCGTCACACGCGACCAGAATTGCTTGACGCCATCGACCCACCCCTTCGCGCGCGGCGTGTGCTTGTCGGCATCGCTGCCGCTGAACGTGGCTTCCAGCGATTCCAACAGTTCACGCTGCTGCTTGGTCAGCCGTACCGGGGTTTCCACAACCACGCGGCAGATCAGGTCCCCGGTGCGGCTGTTGCGCGCCGACTTGACGCCACGGCCGCGCAAGCGGAACTGCGTACCGGTCTGCGTTTCGGCAGGAATGCTGATCGGCACCTCGCCTTCCAGCGTCGGCACCGGCAGTTCGGCACCCAGCGCCGCCTGCGAGAAACGGATCGGCAATTCGCAGTACAGATCATTGCCTTCGCGCTGGAAGATGGCATGTTCGCGGACATGCACGTCCACATACAGGTCACCGGCCGGCGTACCGCCGGGACCCGCCTCGCCCTGCCCGCTGAGGCGAATGCGATCGCCATTGTCGACGCCCGGCGGAATCTGCACCGACAGCGTCCGGGTTTCCTCGATGCGGCCCTCGCCGTGGCATTTCCTGCAGGGTTTTTCGATGGTATGGCCGGTACCGCCGCAATGCGGGCAGGCCTGCTGGATCGAGAAAATGCCGTTCTGCATGCGTACCTGGCCATGGCCGTGACAGGTCCGGCAGCGACTGACCTTGCCGTCTTCCGATCCACTGCCATTGCAATGGTGACAGTTGACCTGGGTAGGTATGTCGATCTGCCGGCTGACGCCGAATACGGCTTCCTCCAGATCCATTTCCATGATGTAGCGCAGGTCGGCACCGCGGCGCGGATGACCGCGACCACCGCCGTTCCTGCCGAAGATGTCGCCAAAGATGTCGCCGAAGATGTCGCCGACATCACCAAAGCCGGCGCCGCCGCGACCGCCCATGCCGTGCTCGAACGCGGCATGGCCATGCTGGTCGTACAGCGCACGTTTCTGCGCGTCAGCCAGCACTTCGTAGGCCTCCTTGGCCTCCTTGAATTTCTCCTGTGCGGCCGGGTCGTCCGGGCAGCGGTCCGGGTGGTATTTCATGGCCATCCGGCGAAAGCACTTCTTCAGATCGGCTTCGCTGACATTGCGCTCGACCCCCAGCACTTCGTAATAATCACGCTTGCTCATTCATGCACCCATACTGCCAGTTCCACCCCTGCATGGAGCCGGTGGCTCCGCGTACCTCGATATACAACAATCAGCCCGCGCCAGGAAATTCCCGGCGCGGGCTGATGAAGTCGACCGTGCCGATAACGGCTGCCGATTATTTCTTGTCGTCCTTCACTTCGGTGAACTCGGCATCGACCACATCGTCCGGCTGCGCCGATCCACCCGGCGCGGCCTGCGGACCGGCATCCGCCGAGCCGCCGCCCTGGGCCGCCGCATGCAAGGCCTGCGAGGCCTGCTCGAGCTTTTCGATCTTGGCCTCGATCGCCGCCTTGTCGTCACCCGTCATGACCTTTTCCAGATCGGACAAGGCGCCTTCGATGCTGCTCAGCTGGTCGGCCGGCACCTTGCCGCCGTGCTCCTTCAATGCGCTGCGGGTGGCGTGCACCAGCTGATCGGCCTTGTTGCGCGTGGCCACCAGTTCGTGGAACTTGCGGTCGTCTTCCTTGTTCGCTTCGGCATCGGCGACCATCCGCTGGATCTCCTCCTCGGACAGACCGGAGCCGGCCTTGATTTCGATCTTCTGCTCCTTGCCGGTCTTCTTGTCTTTCGCCGACACGTGCAGGATACCGTTGGCGTCGATATCGAAGGTGACCTCGATCTGCGGCATGCCACGCGGCGCAGCGTCGATGCCCTGCAGGTCGAACTTGCCCAGCGACTTGTTGGCGCTGGCGCGCTCGCGCTCGCCCTGCAGCACGTGCACGGTCACCGCGGTCTGGTTGTCGTCGGCGGTGGAGAACGTCTGCGCCGCCTTGGTCGGCACCGTGGTGTTCTTCTCGATCAGCTTGGTCATCACGCCGCCCATCGTCTCGATGCCCAGCGACAGCGGGGTCACGTCCAGCAGCAGCACGTCCTTGACCGAGCCACCCAGCACGCCACCCTGGATCGCCGCGCCCACGGCGACGGCTTCGTCCGGGTTGACGTCCTTGCGCGGCTCCTTGCCGAAAAAGTCCTTCACCGACTCCTGCACCTTGGGCATGCGGGTCTGGCCGCCGACGAGGATCACCTCGTTGATGTCGGACACGCGCAGGCCGGCATCATTCAGGGCGGTGCGGCATGGATCGATCGTGCGCTTGACCAGTTCCTCCACCAGCGCCTCCAGCTTGGCGCGGGTCAGCTTGATGTTCAGGTGCTTCGGGCCGGATGCATCGGCGGTCACATAAGGCAGATTGACGTCGGTCTGGTGCGCCGAGGAGAGCTCGATCTTGGCGCGCTCGGCCGCATCCTTCAGGCGCTGCAGTGCCAGCGGATCCTTGCGCAGGTCGATGCCCTGTTCCTTGTTGAACTCATCGACCAGATAATCGATGACGCGCATGTCGAAGTCCTCGCCACCGAGGAAGGTATCGCCATTGGTGGCCAGCACCTCGAACTGCTTCTCGCCGTCGACTTCGGCGATCTCGATGATCGACACGTCGAAGGTGCCGCCGCCGAGGTCGTACACCGCGATCTTGCGGTCGCCGCCCTTCTTGTCCAGCCCATAGGCCAGCGCGGCCGCGGTCGGCTCGTTGATGATGCGCTTGACGTCGAGGCCGGCGATCTTGCCGGCGTCCTTGGTGGCCTGGCGCTGGCTGTCGTTGAAGTAGGCCGGCACCGTGATCACCGCCTCGGTGATCGTCTCGCCGAGGTAGTCCTCGGCGGTCTTCTTCATCTTCATCAGCACCTTGGCGGCGATTTCCTGCGGCGCCATCTTCTTGCCGTCGGAGGTCTGCACCCAGGCGTCGCCGTTGTCATGCGCGACAATGCCGTAGGGCACGATGTGCAGGTCTTTCTGCACCTCGGCGTCGGTGAACTTGCGGCCGATCAGGCGCTTCACTGCATAAAAGGTGTTCTTCGGGTTGGTCACGCTCTGGCGCTTGGCCGAGGCGCCCACGAGAACCTCGCCGTCCTTGTTGAAGGCGACGATGGACGGCGTGGTGCGGTCGCCTTCCGAGTTTTCGATGACCTTGACCGTGCTGCCATCCATCACGGCAACGCACGAATTGGTCGTGCCCAGGTCGATACCTATGATCTTGCCCATGTGTGTGCTCCAGATTCCTGCGGCCCCCGCGGCCGCGACTGATTTTCAAATGGGGGTCTGGCCGGTGGATTCAATGCCGACAAGGCCCCTGATGCGATTTCGTGCGTAGCCGGCGTGCCATTCAGGACAGCTGCCGGCGCCAAAGCCGATCAGTCTTTTGCCACCGTGACCAGCGCCGGGCGCAGCAGACGATCGTTCAGCACATAGCCTTTCTGCAGCACGGCAACCACGGTGCCCGGCGCCTTGCCCGGCGCCTCGACCATGCTCACCGCATGATGGCGCTCGGGGTCGAGTGGCTGGCCGAGTGGATCGAGCTGCGACATGCCGTGGTTTTCGGCCACTTTCAGCAGCGCCTTCAAGGTGAGACTGATGCCTTCGCGCATCGAGGCAAGATCGCCGCCTTCCACCGCCAGGCCGCCCTCCAGACCGTCGTAGACCGGCAGCAACTCGTTCAGCAGCTTCTCGTTGGCAAAGCGGCGGGCCTGTTCGAGATCGCGATGGAGACGACGACGCTGGTTGTCGAGCTCCGCGTGTTCGCGCAGCACGGTCTCGCGCAGATCGGCGTTGCTCGCCTCAAGTTCGGCCACGCGCGCCTGCAGGCTCGTGAGTTCGGCCATCGACGGCTCGCCTGTCGAAGCCTGGTCAGGTACCTGATCGAGCGCCTCGCCATGTGACTGAGGGTCGTTGTTCTGCATGCATCACTCCAAACGAAAGTCCACGGCCGGCACGCATGCCGACCATCCAGTTTCAACGGGAAACCGGTTTCCCGTTGCGGTTATAGGGTCGTGGCGGCGCGATTCAAGGCGTCGCTGAGCAATTCGGCTGTTGCCTGCACCACCGGAATCACCCGCTCGTAAGCCATCCGGGTCGGACCGATCACCCCGACGGCCCCCAGTACCCGCCCCTGCGCGCCATAGCTGGCGGTCACGACGCTGCATCCGTCGAGTGCGCTGAAACCCGATTCCTCGCCGATGAATAGCCGTACACCCGGCGCACGGGAACAGATTTCCATCAGCTGCAGCAACTCGTTCTTCTGCTGGAACGCCTCGAACAACTCGCGCAGCCGTTGCAGGTCGGCGAGTTCCGAATACGCCATGAGATTGGTCTGGCCGCTGACCAGCACGTCGTTGCCGCCGGCTTGCGGCGCAAACGAGGCGGTGGCCAGCTCCATCGTGCTGGCAAGCAGCCGGTTGAGTTCGCTGCCCGCCTCGCGCAACTCGCTCAGCAAATGGGCACGGATGTCGTCCAGGCGCAACCCCGCAAACTGGGTGTTGAGGTAGTTCGCCGCCTGCTCCAGCTCCCTGTTGTGCAGTGGCTTGGCCAGCTGCACGATGCGGTTCTGCACCTGGTTGTCGGTGAACACCAGGATGACCAGCACGCGTGCATCCGGCAGCGCCACGAAATCGATATGCCGCAACGGAAAGTCGGCCTGGCGCGGTACCGTGACCACGCCGGCAAAACGCGTCATGGCCGACAGCAGGGTCGACACGTTGCCGAGCAGATCCATGGTGGTGGTCGGCCCATGCGGCAATTCGCGCTGTATTCGCGCCATCTCTTTCTGCGGCAACGGCCGCAGTTCGATCAGGCTGTCGACGAACAGGCGCAGCCCGCGCGGCGTCGGCACCCGCCCGGCCGACGTATGCGGCGAAGCGACCAGCCCGGCATCCTCGAGATCCGCCATGATGTTGCGGATGGTCGCCGGGCTCACGTCCAGCCCGGACGAGCGCGACAGCGTACGCGAGCCCACCGGTTCGCCATCGACCAGATACTGGGCGATCAGGGTGCGCAGCAGGCGACGTGCGCGCGCATCGAGGTCGTGGGCGTGAGGGTTCATCATGCGCTGTGGCGATCCTTGGGACCCCGCAGAAATAAGGTCTGCGCAGGTGGCTTGCAAGTGGAAGCTGTATTTTGCACGGTCGCACTGACGTTACAATCCACCGACTTCACCACCTCATCGACCATGCTCACTTCGCTCTACGTCCGACATTTCGCCGTCGTCGAAGCCGCCGAGGTTGCCTTTGATCCGGGGCTGACCGTGGTCAGCGGTGAAACCGGAGCGGGCAAATCGTTGCTGGTCGATGCACTGATGCTGCTGGCCGGGGCTCGCGCCGACAGCGGCATGGTACGCGACGGCAGCGATCGTGCCGAACTGGCGGCGGAGTTCGATCTGGCCGAACTGCCCGCCGCCCGCGACTGGCTGCGGCAGGAGGAGCTGGACGAAGACGGCGGCTGCCAGCTGCGGCGGGTGATCCGCGCCGAAGGCAGTTCCAGGGCATGGATCAACGGTCGCCCGGCCAACGCCCGCCAGCTCGGCGAACTGGCCTCGCTGCTGGTCGAGATTCACGGTCAGCATGAGCACCAGGCACTGCTGTCGCGTGCGCACCAACTGAGCCTGCTCGATGCCTGCGCCGGCCATGATGCGCTGCTCGCACAGGTGCACGACACGGCCTTGCAGTGGCGCGAACTGGGCGCGCGGATGCGCAAACTCAGTGGCGGCGAGGATCGCGCCGGACGCATCGAACTGCTGCAGCATGAGATCGGCGAACTGGAAAAATGGACCTTGCCGGCAGCCGAACTGCTCGAACTGGAGGCCAGCCACAAGCGTCTGGCGAATGCCGGACGACTGGTCGAAGGTACTGCCGGCGTGGTCGATCTGCTCGATGGCGACAGCGAGTTCGCGTTGCGCCGCGCGCTCGGCCGCGCGCATGCCGAGCTCGGCAAGCTGGCCGCGCTTGACGACAAGCTGGCGCCGTTGCTCGAACTTCTCGACAACGCCGCCATCCAGCTCGGGGAGGCCGCCGACGGGCTCGGCCGCTATGCCCAGGATGTCGACCTCGACCCGCAACGCTATGCCGACGTCGACAGCCATCTGGCGCACCTGCATGAACTGTCGCGCCGGCATCGGCTGCCCGTCGGCGAATTGCATGACCGACTCGACGCGCTGCGGGTCGAACTGGCCGAGCTCGAAGGCGCCGGCGATGCACTAGAAAAACTGACCGGACAACGCCAGCGCCTGCAACGCGAATACGACGTCGCCACGGCGCAACTGAGTCAGTCGCGATCGTCCGTTGCCGCTCGCCTGGGCGAGGAGGTCGGCACACTGATGGCCGAGCTTGGCATGGCCGGCGGCCAGTTGCGCATCGAACTGGAGCCGGCCGGCGGCGACGAACCCGACCCGCAGGGGCGGGAGCGCTGCGAACTGCTGGTCAGCGCCAACCCCGGCCAGCCGCTGCGGCCGCTGCGCAAGGTGGCCTCCGGCGGCGAGCTGGCCCGCATCAGCCTGGCCATCGAAGTCGCCACGCTGGGCAAGGACACTGTCGGCAGCATGATTTTCGACGAAGTCGATGCCGGCATCGGCGGCGCGGTGGCCGAGGTGGTAGGGCAGAAACTGCGTGCGCTGGGCAAGCTGCGCCAGGTGCTGTGCGTCACCCACCTGCCCCAGGTTGCCGCACAGGGGCACGCGCATCTGTGTGTCACCAAGCACAGCGACGGCCACTCGACCCACACGAGGATCGACAAGCTCGATGCCGCCGGCCGTCGCGATGAACTGGCGCGCATGCTCGGCGGCGTCGAGATCACTCGCGAAACCCGGGCGCACGCCAGACAGATGCTGGAGCAGGCGCAGACCGGTTGATCACATCGGCGGGCAGACGCCGCGCACCGCGCTGCGGATCAACGCCGGTCCGACAACAACCCGCGCTCGCTGGCAATCCGGTACAGATCCAGGTCCGAACCCGCGCCCAGCTTGCCCATCAGGCTGGCACGATGGTTGTAAATGGTTTTCTGGCCGATCCCCAACTCCGCCGCCACCTGCTTGGGTACACGTCCGCCGGCCAGCAGCAGGAACACTTCATGTTCGCGCGTGGTCAGTTGACTGACCGGATCCAGCGCCGCATCCGGCCGCTCGGCCCGGCGCTGGCGCAAGTCCGAACTCAGAAAGCACTCGCCCTGCATCACCGCGAGCAGCCCCGCCACCAGTTCTTCCGGTGCCGCTCCCTTGGTGACATAACCGCTAGCGCCACGGCGCAGGGCCTCCGACACATACGGTTCGCTGTCGTGCATGCTCAGCACCACGATCCGCGTCTTCGGGGAAACGCCCAGCAAATGCTCGATCAGCGGCAAACCACTGGTGTCGCGCAAGGACAGGTCCAGCGCCAGCAGATCGGGGTGCCAGAGGCTTGCCACCTCCACCGCATCATCGGCACTGCGGCATTCGGCCACCACGTCAAGATCCGGCTCGAGTTCGATCAGCCGCTTGAAGCCCTCACGAACGATGGCGTGGTCATCGACCAGAACGATGCTGTACATAAGGCTACTTTACACATCAAGCCGCAACTTATGCATATCTGCCGACGGCAGCTGCGTCGACGGACGCACTGCGATGACCGCACGAACCGCGCATGTAATATCTCCCGATGCGCCTGAAACCACTCCACCCGATGCGATCCGGACCGTCGCTCGGCGCAGCTTACCTGTTGCTCTGGCTGCTGCTGTGGCCAACCGTCCAGCCCTACTGGATGTTGCCGTACGGTCTGCTGTTTGGCGCACTGCTGCTGTCGCCGGTGCGCAACTGGGGCTGGCTGCTCGGCGCCGAACTCACGGTCACCATCGGCATTCATCTGGCCCCGGGGGGCACGCCGGCCTGGCCGGATGTCATCCTCGCCGAGTTGCCCGCACCGCTGGTACTGGCCGCCGGCCTGTGGCTGCTGCGGCGGTTCAATCTTCAGGCCAGCCTGCATAGCCCGCAGGAGGTGGCCCAGTTATTGCTGTCGGCCACGCTGATCGTGACCGCCACCACCGCGGTGGATGCCGCCCTGCTGGCACTTTTCCACTCGCCCATGTCCACGCAACTGATGGTCCGGGTACTGGGCGAAGAACTGCTCAGCCGCTACCTGGGCATCGTGCTTGTGGTGCCGTTGATGATCATGCTGCTGCACACCCGCTACGACCAGCGGGCGCTGGCCCGGCTGCTGAAGGATGCCCTGCTGGTCATGTTGCCGTCGATGGCGATCATGCTGGCGCTGTCCGGACAAGCCGCACCGGAATCGCAATTTGCCCGGGTCTTGTCGCTGGCCCTGGTACTGTTTTTTGCCTTTCGCCACGGCTGGCGCGGTGCCAGCCTGGCCCTGATCATATCCAGCCTCGGGATAACCCTGGCAACCCGGTACCTGGGACACCCGGCGTCGGATGCCGAAGCCTATCTGTATCTTGCGGTGGCAGGTACCGGCGCCATCATGCTGGGCTCGGCTACCGATGCGTTGCGCTGGAGCAACGCTCGGGTATCCGAGCAGAATGACCACCTGGGTGCGGTCAACCAGCAGCTGGACAAGCTCGCCCGTCAACTGCGCAGGGCGGCGCGTGGCAACCTGCAGGTGGATGAAAACCTGCGCCGGCATCTGGCCGCCGAACTGCACGACGAACTGGGCCAGAACATCACCGCCATCCAGACCCACGTGAAGCTGGCCCAGACGCGGCTGCGCCAGGCCGGCATGGAAGACATCAGCACATCGATCAACAACATCCTGGCGCACATGCGAGGCGCCCTGCGTCGCCTGCTCGACGACCTGCGGCCCGCCGTGCTGGATGAATTCGGCCTGCTGCGCGCGCTCGACGAAGGGCCGATTCGCGATTTGCTGAATGCCGCCGGCATGACCTACCGCACCGAACTGAGCGGTGATCCGCGCCTGCTCGATGACGAGACCAGTACCGCGATCTACCGCCTGGTCCAGGAAAGTGCGACCAACGCCGTCAAGCATGCGCAGGCCAGTGAGTTCCGGCTGCGCCTGCGCATCGGCAAACGTCAGGGCAGGACGCTGGCACTGCTGGATCTGCGAGACAACGGCACCGGACTGCCGCAGCGCTTGCCGCGTGGTGGTCGCGGCCTGCAAGGCATGCGCGACCGGGTCACCTCGCTGGGCGGGCAGTTTCGCCTGCGTGCCGATCATGCCGGGGTGCATTTGCGGGTTCTGCTACATGCACTCGCATGAAACACGAAGCGACGGATACCCGCGCAAGGATGTTCCTGCCGACCGACCGGGCTTCACACCTGCACGGCCGCGGCCACCACCCGCTGCAACACCTGCCGCAGCGCCAGCGGCTTGAGCGGTTTGTAGAGCACCCCGACCCCCGCTTCCAGCAGGCGCTGCCGCAACTCGCCATCGCGATCGGCGGTCAGCATCACGGTCGGCACCTCGGCATGCAGCGCCTGCAGTAGTCGCCAGACCTCCAGCCCGGTCTGGCCGCCGTCCAGATGAAAGTCCAGGATGTGCAGGTCCGGCCGCCACGGCACGGCCAACGCCTGCCCGGCATTGCGCGCGCGATGCACCAGCCAGCCCCAGCCGGTGAGCAGGTTGCTCAGTGCGGCCAACGCGGCCGGTTCGTTGTCCAGCACCAGCGCGCGACCGGCCGGCAGCGGTTGCCGGGCATCGACGCTGGCGAGCACACGCGGCGTGGCCGGTACACGCGGCATATCGAGATGGAACATGCTGCCGCGGCCCGGCCATGAGCGCAGTCCCAACGGATGCCCGAGCAGGCCAGCCATGCGTTGCGCGATCGACAGGCCCAAGCCCAGCCCCTGCCCGCCCGCGGCACTGCCACGGCGAAATTCCTGGAAGATCAACTGCTGTTCGTCAGCGGCGATGCCGGGGCCGGTGTCCCATACCTCCACCCGCAACTGATCGCCGCGACGTCGCACGCCGAGCAGCACGCGGCCATGTTCGGCATAGCGCAGCGCGTTGGACAAAAAATTCTGCAGCACCCGGCGCAGCAATTGCGGATCGGAGTGCACCCACGCCCGCGTGCCCACCACATCCAGCCGCGCACCGCGGTCGAGCGCGATGGCGCGGAACTCGGCAGCCAACGGATCGAGTACCTCGGCCAGTGCGAACGCGCGCGGTTGCGGATGCAGACGCCCGCCCTCCAGCCGCGCGATGTCCAGCAGGCCGGCCAGCAGGCCTTCGGTAGCGGCCAGCGCGCCGTTGAGATGACGCGCGGTGGCGGCGTCGGCGCGGTGCTCGGTCAGCGCATGGGCGAACAATTGCGCCGCGTGCAGCGGCTGCATCAGGTCGTGGGTGACCGCCGCCAGGAAGCGGCTCTTCGCCTCATTGGCGCGCTGCGCCTCGGCCGAGGCCGCGGCCAGCGCGCGCGTGCGTTCCTCCACCCGCAGTTCCAGCGTCTCGTTGACGCGCTTGAGCGCCATCTCGGCCTGGCGGAATGCGGTGACGTCGGTGAAGGTGGCGACGAAACCGCCACCGGGCATCGGGTTGCCGCGGATCTCCACGATGGTGCCGTCGGGAAAGCGCCGCTCGGACAGATGCCGCGTACCGGCACGCATGTGGGTGAGCCGGCGTTGCACGCGCCGCTCGTCTTCGCCGGGTCCGAGCATGCCCATCGCGATGTTGTAGCGGGTCAGTTCGGCGACCGGCCGGCCGACCTGCAGCAGCGCATCGGGGTAGTCGAACAGGCTGGCGTAGCGGCGGTTCCATGCCACCAGCTGCAGCTCGGCATCGACCACGCAGATGCCCTGGCTCATGTTCTCCAGCGCCGCCTCCAGCACGCGCTGGTTGAAGTGCAGATCCTGCGCCGCCTCGCCCACGATCGCGACCACCGTGTCCAGATCGTCGCGACCCTGCCGATGCACCACTTCCAGCAGCAGCCGCGCCGAGGCAGCACCGATTACCGCCGCCAATTCGTGCTCCACTTCGGCCACCAGGGCACTGCCGGCCGGTCCGGCCAGCGGCGCCGTATCGAACAGGTGCTCGACACGATCCGCTGGCAGGAAACGCGCGGCCAGTGCACGCAATTCGGTCACGCCGACATGACCCACGTTGATCATGCGCGCGGCCCGGCCAAAGCGCGTCTCGGCTACCGTCAGCATCACCGCAACGTTGGCCACCAGGCTCACCGCGACCGCACGACCGAGGCGGTTCCAGTCACCCAGGCCGAACAAATCGTCGGGCGCCAGCCAACGCCGGTCGAACAGGCCGGCATGCAGCCACGCCGGCGCGCCGGGCAGCAACGCCGGCAGCACCGCATACAGCCACACCAAGGTGCCGGCCGCCAGCCCGGCAATGACCGCCCGCGAGCCTAGCTGCGGGCGATACACCGCCGCCAGCAGCGCCGGGGTCAACCCGGCCAGCGCGGAGAACGAGATCGAGCCGATATCGGCCAGCGCCTCGTTGCGTGCCAGTACCCGGCTGTAGGTCCAGGCCAGCAGCAGCACGACCAGGATCGCCACGCGCCGATGGTTGAGCAGTTCGCCGCGCAGGTCGCCATGCTCGTCGCGGCCCCAGCCGGCGCGCACCCGCAAGGGCGCGATGAAGTGGTTGACCACCATCAGGCTCAGGGTCAGCGTGGCGATCACCACCATGCTGGTGGCGGCACTGAGACCGCCGAGGAACGCCACCAGCGCCAGCCCATGCTCGCCGCGCGCCAGCGGCAACGCCAGCACGTACATGTCCGACGACACCCCGCTCGGCCCCAGCAGCGCGTCGCCCATCCGCGCCAGCGGCAGGATCGGCAGCGAGATCAGCAGCAGGTACAACGGAAACAGCCAGCGCGCGGTGCGCAGGTGACTGTCGTCGCGGCACTCCACCACGCCGGCATAGAACTGGTGCGGCAGGGTGAACATCGCCAGCGCGCCGAGCAGGATCAGCGCGGGAAAACCGCCGCTGTCCGGTGGCGGCGGCACGGTGATCGGCAACCCGGCCGGCAACGCGGTGAACAGCAAACTGCCCAGGGCCAGCATCGCACCGAGCTTGAACAGCGACTCGAACGCCATCGCCAGCACCAGCCCGCGGTTGTGCGCCATGGTCGAGGCACGCCGGGTGCCGAACAGCATCGCGAACAGCGCCATCAGCAGCGCCACGTACAGCGCGCTGTCCTGCCACGGCGCGGACGGCACCAGCTGCCCGTGGCTGAGAAGGCCGTAGCTCATCGCCACCGCCTTCAGCTGCAACGCGATGTACGGCACGATGCCGATCACCATCACCGCCGTGACCATCGCCGCCAGCCCCGGATGACGCCCCAGCCGCACCGCGATCAGATCGGCCAGCGAACCGGCGTTGTACTCGCGCACCAGCTGCACCAGCCGGCGCAGGAATTTCAGTGCGAACACGTAGATCAGGATCGCCCCGACAAAGGTCGGCGGCAACCACCAGCCGGAGCGGCTGGCCTGGGTGACGGTGCCGTAGAACGTCCACGAGGTGCAGTGGATCGCCAGCGACAGCGCATACACGATCGCCCAGCGCTTCTCGAAGATGTGCGGGCGGCGCTCGCCCAGCAACGCCACACCGAACAGCAGGCCGAGCCAGCACAGCGCGGCGAAGGCAATGATGCTGGCACTCAGCATGGTGCCGGCGCCCGCGGGAGCGATTTCAGTCGCGGTGCTTTTACGCCCTTGCAGGATTTCAGAGCGAAGAGCGGTCGATCGCCTTCGGCGACCGAGTCACTTTTCTCTTGCGTGGCCAAGAGAAGTAACTCGGCTGCCGAAGGCAGACGAAAGCTCTTGCCTCTGAAGCGCCCAGCTCCGAATGAAGCAAGAGCATCGCGCACAGGGTGCGCTCCTGCGGTCAGATAAAGACGTGGACGACGGCACGCCACCATCAATGCCCGGCCGGCAACCCCAACGCCCGCACCGCGTTCACCAGCCAGCGCAACTGCACGCCGTGGCGAGAGTCGTAATCGGCTCCGGAATATCCCCACCAGTCCCAGCATGCCTGCGGATTCAAGGGCGCAAAACTTGCGCGTGTCTGAGGATATAACACGGCCACATCGTAGGCGTCGGCCCAGCGGTTGAAGCCGGCGTCCTTCACGAATGCCTTGCCCACTGCCTCGGCATCCTGCTTGCAGCCGTGCAGCGCCACCATCAGGCCACACGGGTTGCCGGCCAGACAATCCGGCGGCAGGTAGACGTAGCCGACCTTGGCCATCAGCGCATCGGTACCGTCGGGTCGCAGTGCATCCTGGTCGAACGTGCGCAACTCGCCATGTGCCGCGGCAGCCACCGCACGCGACGGCTTGCCGTACATCTGCACGAAAATCGCACCCGCGGCATCGAATCCGCAATGGCCCAGGTACGGCGCAACCGACGTGGCGCAATCGTCGCCCTTTGTGGCCACCGGCAGGTTGTGCGCGAAATGGCGTGCACCGTCGTCACGCACCCGCATCCCGGCAAGGCCGGGGGTGTCGTCGCGCAGCTTTTCGTAGAAATGCGCGGCCGCCTCGGCAACGGCCGGCGTCACCGTGGCGTCGGCGCTGCCGTGCAGCAGGTAGACGTGTGCGCCGGCCAGATCTTTCAGCGCACCGATCTCACCCGTCGCCGAGCGCTTGTGTGCTTGCGCCACCAGCGCATCGACATCCGGCGCGGGCACACCTTTCATGCACGTCGTCAGCGCAAGCTTCAGCTGTCCGCCGGCGCAGCCATACGGGCCGCCGGCGACCAGTGTTGCATTCGGGAACAGCTCCGGATAGGCCAACTGGGCCTGTGTCGCCATGTATGCGCCCGAAGACAAACCGACCACCGCGACACGCGTCGGGTCGAGCTTCAACCGGGGCAGCGGCGGTGCGCTCGCCATGCAGACCGTGCTGACGCAGATCAGCGCCAGACCGATCGCACGCATGCAGGTTTTCGGGTGCATCGGCAGCCTCCGGCACTCTTGTGGCATGGCAGCTTGCACCGTCGCCGGCGAGCACGAAGGCGCAAGCTTGTCGCTGACGCTCGCATCATGCATCAGAATGTATAGCGCGCCGTCAGCGTGACCAGCCGCGGCGTACCGTAGAAGCCGGTGTAGATACCCAGCGCGCCGATGTTGTAACCCGTGGTGCGATAGGACTTGTTGGCCAGGTTGGTGCCCTGCAGGCTCAGCGACCACGGCCGGTCGATCTGCCAGATCAGGCCCGCGTTCCACAGGCTGTAACCGCCCTGGGCGATCAGCGGCGACAACGTGGTTTCCGGGAACACCATGCCCTGGTAGGTGTAGTTGATGCGCGCGGTGAGGCTGCCGCCATTGCCCAGCGGGCGCGTATTCTCCAGCGACAGCCCGCCAGCCCACTTCGGTGCATTGGTGAACCGCTGCTGGTCGGCGATGTTGACGCCCTTGCTGAGAAACTGGGTGTACTTGGTATGCAGGTAGGCGAACTGGCCGCTGACGGTCCAGCTTTCCGACGGCTTCCACGCGAACTCCTCTTCCAGACCGTCGATATGGCCCTTGCCGGCATTGGTGAAGTCGCCGAAGAAGGCCTGGCTGCCGTTCGGCAAGGTGTACGAAGTGAACGTCGACAACTGGATGTTGGAGTAGACGTTGCGGTACAGCGCCGTGTTCATCATCAGCGCATCGTCGAAGAAGGTCATCTTGCTGCCAAGCTCGAACGACTGCACCTTCTCGTCGCTGATCGGCCGGCACGATGCGGGAACCGCCACACAGTTGGCACGGATGTTGTAGCCGCCCGAATGGAAGCCTTCGCTGTAGCTGGCGTAGAACTTCATCTGGTCGTTCACGCTCCAGTCCAGCGAGACTTTCGGCGAAATATTGCTGGTGGCATGCGAGCCGCTGAAGTTGGCCAGCGTGGCGATCGGTGTCTGGAAACTCGCATCCGCATAACCGAAGTTCCGGATCACTGCGGTCTTGGTCTCATGCGTGTAGCGCAAACCCACGTCCAGGCTCCAGCTCGGATCGATGTCCCAGGTGAAATCGCCATAGCCGGCGTAGCTCTTGGTGCCCATGCGTCCGCCGGTGCTGCCGTACAGCGAATAACCCAGCGTGCTGTACGGCGGTGAGCCGAGGAAGATATTGTGGATCTCGCCATTGGCCGTGCCGTCGAAGTAGTACAGCCCGGCCACGCCATGCACGCTGCCCCCGGCATCGTAGTTGGCCTGCAGTTCCTGGCTGAACTGGTGGTCCTTGTACGCCGCATTCACGTCCGCGATCTTCTCCGGCAAGGTGTCGAAGTCGATGTTGGTATCGGTGGATGAGCCTCGCACCGCGGTGACTGACTTCAGCGACCAGTCCTCGCTGGCGATCCAGTTCATGGTGAGCGCGGTGCCGTACATCTTGGTGTGATTCAGCTGCGCCATGCCGCTGCGCGTATTGAAATCGCTCGACAGCGGCACGTAGGCCGGATCGAACTTGTTGGCGACCAGCATCCTGGCGCCGCGCGGATTGGAGTTGTCGCGCACGCCGTCGAACTCGATCTGCGCGTTGAACGTGCTGGAGGGGAAGAAGCCCAGCGTGGCGCGTGCCGCATTCGTGTTCTTGTTGCCGTTGCGGCTGCCGCTCAGCAGGTCGGTGCCGAAGCCGTCGTTGTGCTCGCTGGCCACCGCCAGGCGCCCGCGCCATACTCGATCGGCGCTGGCGCCGCCCACGCTGGCCTTGACGTCCTTCTCGCCGTGCGTGCCGGCGGTGACTTCCACCGAGCCGCCGGTTTTCACCGGCAGCGGATTGGAGACGTACTTGATCGCGCCACCGATGGTGTTCTTGCCGTACAGGGTACCCTGCGGGCCACGCAGCACCTCGATGCGACTGACGTCGAACACGTCGAGCGCCGCGCCTTGCGGCCGGGCCAGATAGACGTCGTCAAGATAGATCCCCACGCCCGGATCGAAGCCCCAGGTCGGGTCGGCCTGGCCGACGCCGCGGATATAGGCGGTGAGGGTGGTGTTGGAGCCTCGCGCCGCATAGATCTGCAACGAGGGAACCTTGCCCTGCAGGTCGCTCAGGTTCTGCACGTTCTGCTTGAACAGCGTGGCGGCGGTGAATGCGCTTACGGCGATCGGCACATCCTGCAGAGTCTCCTCGCGCTTGCGCGCGGTGACGATCACCTGGTCGAGCTGCCTGGCGTTGGCCGGTTTGGCGCCAGCAGCGGTGGCCCCGGTATCGCCGCCCTGCTGCGCGTAGAGCGGTGCCGCACAAAACAGGCCGGTAGCCAGACCGATGGCCAGACTCAGGTTGGTGCGCTTCATGGTTTCCCCTCGCAGTAGTCGCAGCCATCGGCGATGGATGCTGATGCGACCGAGAGTAGGCGAGCAACTTCGAGTCGGCACTTGTACCTTCGTACAGTGCCCTCGTGCCGATGGCGCGCGGATACTCGGAATCAACGTCAATCCCGACCCAGTCCCCGAGGAACCGCAAGGATGGCATTTCTGATCGTGCTGGCCGCGCTGTGCTTTCTGATGTTCGCGGCCTATCGCGGCTACAGCGTGATCCTGTTCGCGCCGATCGCCGCGCTCGGCGCGGTGCTGCTGACCGAACCCTCGCTGGTCGCGCCGATCTTCACCGGCCTGTTCATGGACAAGATGGTCGGATTCCTCAAGCTGTACTTCCCGGTGTTCATGCTGGGCGCACTGTTCGGCAAGGTGATCGAGCTGTCGGGATTTTCCAAGTCGATCGTGGCGGCCACCATTGGCCTGGTCGGACGCAGCCGGGCGATCGCGTCGATCGTGCTGGTGTGTGCGCTGCTGACCTATGGGGGAGTATCGCTGTTCGTGGTGGTGTTCGCGGTATACCCGTTTGCCGCGGAACTGTTCCGTGCCAGCGATATCCCGAAGCGGTTGATCCCGGGCACCATCGCGCTGGGCGCGTTCACCTTCACCATGGATTCGCTGCCCGGCACGCCGCAGATCCAGAACATCATCCCCACTTCGTTCTTCGGCACCACCGCGTGGGCGGCGCCATGGCTGGGCACGATCGGCGCGATCTTCATCCTGCTCGTCGGCCTGGGCTATCTGGAGTGGCGGCGGCGCACGGCGGCTGCGGCGGGCGAAGGCTACGGCGACAACCTCGTCAACGAACCGGTGGCATTCGAGCATGGCAAACTCGCGCATCCGCTGCTCGCGCTGCTGCCGCTGGTGCTGGTCGGCGTCGGCAACAAGCTGCTCACCGACCTGATCCCGCACGTCTACGGCAGCACGCAATCGTTCGTACCTGCCGTGGTCGGCCATGCGAAACCGGTCGTGCAGGAGGTCTCGAAGATCGCCGCGATCTGGGCGGTGGAAGGGGCGCTGCTGCTGGGCATCGCCTGCGTGCTGCTGACCGCGTGGAAACGTGTGATGCAGCGCTTCGCCGAAGGCAGCAAGGCAGCGGTCGGCGGCGCGTTGCTGGCCTCGATGAACACCGCTTCGGAATACGGCTTCGGCGCGGTGATCGCCGCCCTGCCCGGCTTCAAGCTGGTGGCCGATGCGCTGCACGCCATCCCGAACCCGCTGCTGAACGAGGCGGTCACCGTCACCGCGCTGGCCGGCATCACCGGCTCGGCATCCGGCGGCATGAGCATCGCGCTCGGCGCAATGGCCGACACCTTCATCGCCAACGCGCACGGCGCCGGCATTCCGCTGGAGGTATTCCACCGCGTGGCCGCGATGGCTTCCGGCGGCATGGATACGCTGCCGCACAACGGCGCCGTGATCACCCTGCTGGCGGTCACCGGGCTGACCCATCGGCAGGCCTACAAGGACATCTTCGCGATCACCGTGATCAAGACCCTGGCGGTGCTGGTGGTGATCGCCGCGTACTACCTCACCGGGGTGGTGTAGGAGCGCACCCTGTGCGCGAAAGCTCTTGTCGATGAACATCCGCAAAGAGCTTTCGCGCACAGGGTGCGCTCCTACAAACAAATCGGAGGTGTGCCCTACGACTCCCAGATCACCTTCTGCCGCAGCGCATGCCATGCTTCGACGTTCGGCAGGTAGCGGCTCTCGATCGCATCGCGCCTGATTTTCAGCGTCGGCGTCAGCAGGCCGCTTTCGATCGTCCACAGTTGTTTGACCACGACCAGGTAGTCCAGTTGCTCGTGGTCTTCCAGCGTGGCATTGACCTGTTCCAGCAGACACTCGAACGACTCGGTGAGCTCCGCGCGCGCATCCACCCTGCCGGCCAGCTCCCGTTGCGCATCCTCGGACAGCATCAGCAGCGCGAACGGTTGCGGCTGGCCGGGACCGGTGACGCAGGCGCTTTCCAGCTTCGGATGGTTGCCCAGCTTGATCTCGATCGGCACCGGCGCGACATACTTTCCGCGTGCGGTCTTGAACAACTCCTTGACCCGGCCGGTGATGCGCAACCGCCCCTGCGCGTCCAGTTCGCCGCGATCGCCGGTGCGGAAGAAGCCGTCGGGCAGGATGTCGCGCGCGGTCAACTCCGGCAGCTTGTAATAGCCCAGCATCTGGCCCGGGCTCCTGACCAGCAGTTCGCCATTGGCGTCGATGCGTGCCTCCACGCCGAGCTGGCACGTGCCGACGTAACCGACCCGCACTTGCCCCGGCCGGCAGCCGTGCGAGAGGGCGAAGTTTTCCGTCATGCCGTAGACATCGAGCAGTTCCAGCCCGAGGCTGCGGTACCAGTCGATGATGTCCGACGGCAGCGGCGCCGAGCCGGTGACGGCAATGCGGGTCTGGTCCAGGCCCAGGCCGCGCAGGATGCGCCGCTTGACCAGACGCGAAAGCAGCGGCACGGCGAACAGCAGCTTCTGCTTCGACGGCGGCAGTTTTTCGTTGACCGCCTGCTGGAACTTGGTCCACAACCGCGGCACGGAAAAGAAGATCGTCGGTCGCGCGCGCTGCACGTCGGCGACGAAACTGGACTGGTTGTTGACGAAGAACACCCGCAGCCCGTAATAGAGCGAGTTGGTCTCGATCAGCGAGCGCTCCGCGATATGCGCCAGCGGCAGATACGACAGCAGTCGATCCGCGCTGCTCACGCCGATCGCGTCGGCGACCGCCGAGGCCGGCGACATCATGCTGCGGTAGCTGTGCATCACGCCCTTGGGCTGCCCGGTGCTGCCCGAGGTATACACGATGGTGCACAGCTCGTCGGGTTGCGGGTCGTGCACCGCCTGCAGCGCCTCGTGCTGCATGATCAGGGTGTTCCACTGCGGGATGTCCCGGCGCGGCCCCAGCGGCAGGCCGATCAGCGGCAGGCCGGCAGGCAATGCCGCCTCGATGCGCGGCCAGTTGTCGGTGCTGCCGTCCAGCTTGCCGACAAACAGCAGCCGGGCCTCGCAGTGATCGAGGACGTAGCGCGCCGATTCGGCGCCCAGCGTCGGGTACAGCGGCACGCTGACGTGTCCGGCCATCATGATGGCGAGATCGGCGATCAGCCAATGGGCGCTGTTCTTGCCGAGCAGGGCGATCTGGCTGCGCGGTGGAAACTGCAGCGACTGCAGGTGCGCAGCCATCCGGCGCGCCTGCTCGCCGACCGTGGCCCAGGTGTAGTCGATCACCCGCCCGTCCGGTTGCGGCTGGGTCAGGTAGATCGCCTGCGGCTGTTCCTTCTCCCAGTCCAGAAAGCGGTGCAGCAGCGTCGGGGCATGTGGGTCAACCATCGCGATCCTGTCCTGCGGCACACACTCGAGGGAAATGCCGATTCGTCGCCCGGACCACGCGACTGCACGCGGATCAGGTCAACCGACTGGCATCGAAGTAACGCCCCAATTGCTGCGCCAGAGTCAGGTCGCCCTGCAGTTTCAGCCTTCCGGTCAGCACGGCCATCATGCCGTCGAGTTTGCCGGTGAGCAAGCCGACCAGATCGTCGTCGGCCAGGGTCAGGGTCAGGTCGGCGGCGTCGGTGCTGCCCGGGGTGACCGCGCAAGCGCCGTCGCGGATCACCACGAAGGCCGGCTGCGAAGTATTGAACTGAATGGTACGGTTCAAGCCCGCGACAGCCTGCGGGTTGATGGCGGCGGGCAGCTTGTTGAGCAAGTCGAGTGCGGTCATGGCGCTGGGGGTTCCGGCGAGACAGGGGATGGCTGGACCGCGGTCCAGGGTTGCGCATGGGATTCATCGGCGAACAACGGGTGCGCCTGCGCTTCTTCTAGGGTCAGCACCGGCGTGACGCAGGCGTCGACCGGCTCGAAGCGTGCGGCCCAGTACGCCAGCGGCTGCGAAGCCACCAGTGCGGCCACTTCAGCGCGCAACACCGCGCAGTCCGGCGAACCCGGCAGCTGGCCGCGCTGCCAATGCCGCTCGACCCAGTCGGGGCGCTCGAACACGGCGCACGCGGCCCGCCAGAACTTGAACTCCAGCGCGCCCACGGCCAGCTGGCGGCGATCGGCCGTGGCGTACAGGTTGTAACAAGGCAGGCCGCCGTTGAGCAGGTCTTCGCCGGCGCCCGGACGATGCCCCAGCAGCGGCGTCAGCAGGTTCGCGGTCGCCTTGGGCAGGAGCAGATGGGCATGCACGCCATGCGCCATGCTGACGTCGATGTGGCGGCCCTGGCCGCGTTTGTTCGCATCGAACACGGCGGCCAGGATGGCGATGGCGGCCATCGCACTGCCGCCGGCCAGATCGCCCCACTGCACATTGGACAAGGCCATCTCGCCGGTGGGCGCGCGCGACTGGTCCAGCGCACCGGACATGGCCATGAAGTTCAGGTCGTGCCCGGCCCGCTGCGACCACACGCCGTGCTGGCCATAGCCGGTGATCGACACCATCACCAGTTTCGGATGGGTCCGCTTGAGGCTGTCGAAGTCCAGCCCCATCGCCTGCAAAGTGCCGGGACGGAAGCTGTCGAGCATCACGTCGGCGTCGGCCAGCCAGCCGCGCAGCTGCTGCACGTCGGCACGCTGGCGGAAATCGATGCGGCGGCATTCCTTGCCGTGGTTCAGCGCATCGAACAATGGCCCGAGCGGCCGGGTGGGATCGCCTTCGGGCGGCTCCACCTTGATGATTTCGGCGCCGAGATCGGCCAGCATCCGCGTGCAGAAAGGCCCCGGCAAATTGCGGCTGAGGTCGATCACGCGCAGGCCCGAGAGCAGGCACGAGAGCAGCCCCGCCGGCGCGCCGCGTTCGCCTGTCACGCGACGTCCTCGAAACGCCCGCCTTCGGTTGCCTGCCTGAGCACGATCGCGGCCGGCGCGAAGCGCTCGCCGTAGCGCGCGGCCAGCTCGCGCGAACGCTTGACGAAGCGCGCGGCACCCATCGCATTGATGAACTGCAAGGCTCCACCGTGGAACGGCGCGAAACCCCAGCCGAAGATCGAGCCGATGTTGCCGTCGGCGACCGAACGCACCACGTTCTCCTCGAAGCAGCGCGCGGCCTCGTTCGCCTGCGCGAACATCAGGCGGTCGATCAGTTCCTGCTGCGCGGGCTGCCCGGCTTGCGGCGGATACAGCCGGGTCAGCTCCGGCCACAGGGCCTTGTCCTTGCCGTCGTAGTCGTAGAACCCCTTGCCGATCTTCTTGCCGAGGCGGCCGTGCTCGCCGCCCACCGTGCGCAGCACGGCGTCACCCGGATGTTCGGGCAGCGGCTTGCCCTCGGCAGCCAGGTCCTTGCGGGTCTGCTCCATGATGTGCAGCGACAGGCCCAGCGAGACCTCGTCCTGCAGCGCCAGCGGCGGCATCGGCATGCCGGCCTTCATGCCGGCCACCTCGATCGAACGCGGGTGCACGCCCTCGCCCAGCATCGCCATGCCCTCCATCACGTAGGTGGCGAACACCCGCGAGGTGTAGAAACCGCGGCTGTCGTTGACCACGATCGGGGTCTTGCCGATCTGCAGCACGTAATCGAAACCGCGCGCCAGGGTTTCGTCGGACGTCCGGGCGCCCACGATGATCTCGACCAGCGGCATCTTGTCCACCGGCGAGAAGAAATGCAGGCCGATGAAGTTCGCCGGACGCATGCTGGCCTGGGCCAGACCGGTGATCGGCAGCGTGGAGGTGTTGGAGGCGAACACCGCATCGGTCGCGATCGCCGCCTCGGCCTGCTGCGTGCACGCGGCCTTGATCGCGCGATCCTCGAACACCGCCTCGATCACCAGATCGCACCCGGCGAGATCTTCGTAGCGCGTGGTGGGCCGGATGCGCGCCAGCAGCTGATCGCGTTTCGCCGCGGTGCTCCTGCCGCGCGCCACGGCCTTGTCGAGCAGAGCTTGCGACCAGGCCTTGCCCCGCTCGGCGTTCTCGATCGCGGTGTCGAGCAGCACCACCTCGATGCCGGCCTTGGCCGACGCATAGGCAATGCCCGCACCCATCATCCCGGCGCCGAGCACGCCCACTTTGCCGACCTTGCTGGCCGGCACGCCGCGCGGGCGCGACTGGCCTTTCCTGATCGCATTGAGCTGGTACCACAGCGTGCCGATCATGTTCTTCGACGCCGGCGAGACCACGCAGGCGGCGAAGTAGCGCGACTCCACCTGCGAGGCGGCATCGAAATCCAGCAGGCCGCCCTCGAACAGGCACGACATGATGTGGGTGATCGCCGGGTAATTGCCGTGCGACTTGGCGTTGGCGATCGACGGCGCGATCGCCAGCAACTGCACGATGCCCGGATGCCGGCTGTCGCCGCCGGGCATGCGGAAGCCCGATTTGTCCCACGGCTGGACCGGCCGGGGATTGGCCAGGCACCAGTCGCGCGCCTTCTGCAGCAACTCGGCACGGCTGGCGGCGAGCTCGTTGACCAGGCCCAGACCCTTGGCCTCCGCGGCGCGCAGTTCGGTGCCCTGGGTGATCAGCTCGAAGCTCTTCTGGATGCCGATCAGGCGCGGCAGGCGCTGCGTGCCGCCGCCGCCCGGCAACAGGCCGAGCTTGACCTCGGGCAGGCCCAGCTTGAGTGCCGGATCGTCCAGCGCGAAGCGGGCGTGGCAGGCCAGCGCGAGCTCCAGCCCGCCGCCCAGCGCGGTGCCGTTGAGCGCGGCCACCACCGGCTTGCCGCAGGTTTCCATGCGGCGCAATACGCGCTTGAGGTCTTCGCACAATCGAAAGGCTTCGTCGGCGCTTGCGATCGTGGCGAGCTGATCGATATCGGCACCGACCACGAAGGTCGATTTGCCCGAGGTGAGCACCAGACCCTTGATCGTCTCGTCGCTTTCCAGTCGCGCGACGATCGCGGCAAACGGCTCGACCAGCGAGGGGTTGAGCACGTTCATCGCGCGGCCCGGCTGGTCGAAGGTGAGCAGGCCGATGCCGTCGGCGTCGAGCTCGAACTGGACGGTGTTTTGTTCGCTCATGGCGTGGCCCTCAAACGCGTTCGATGATGGTGGCGATGCCCATGCCGGCACCGATGCACAGGGTGGCCAGGGCCGTGGCCTTGCCGCTGCGCTCGAGTTCGTCCAGCACGGTGCCGATGATGACCGCGCCGGTGGCGCCCAGCGGATGGCCCATCGCGATGGCGCCGCCGTTGACGTTCACCCGATCCAGCGAAATGCCCAGGTCGCGCGCCGTCTTCAGCGGCACGGTGGCGAACGCTTCGTTGATTTCCCACAGGTCGATGTCGCCGGGGACCATGCCGAGCTTGCCCAGCGCCTTGCGGCAGGCAGGCGTGGGGCCGGTCAGCATGATGGTCGGTTCGGAGCCGACGACCGCTGCCATGCGCACCCGGGCACGCGGCTTCAGGCCGGCCTTGATGCCGGCTTCGAGGCTGCCCAGCAGGATCAGCGCGGCACCGTCCACGATGCCCGACGAGTTGCCGGCGTGATGAATGTGCCGGATCTTCTCGACAGTGGTGTATTTCTCCAGCGCGGTGGCGTCGAAGCCCATCGCGCCCATCGCCTCGAACGACGGCGCGAGCCTGGCCAGCGAATCGACCGAAGTGCCGGGGCGGATGGTTTCGTCGCGGCCCAGCATCAGCATGTCGTTGAGGTCGGTGACCGGCACGATGGAGCGGTCGAAGCGGCCTTCGTCCCAGGCCAGCGCGGCGCGGCGATGCGACTCGGCGGCAAAGGCGTCCAGATCCTGGCGGCTGAAGCCCTCCAGCGTGGCGATCAGGTCCGCGCTGATACCTTGCGGCACGAACGCCAGCTCAGTGTTGACGCGTGGATCCATGGCCCAGGCGCCGCCGTCGCTGCCCATCGGCCAGCGGCTCATCGACTCCACGCCGCCGGCGACCAGCATGTCTTCCATGCCGGAGGCGATCTTGGCGGTGGCCATGTTCATCGCTTCCAACCCCGAGGCACAGTAGCGCGACAGGGTCACGCCAGCCACGCTCTGCGCCCAGCCGGCATCCAGCACGGCGGTGCGCGCGATGTCCGCGCCCTGCTCGCCCACGGGCGTCACGCAGCCAAGGATCACGTCGTCGACCAGCGCGGTGTCCAGTGCGTTGCGCCGGCGCAGCGCCTGCAACAGCGTGCGCAGCAGCCATACCGGCGTGGCCTGATGCAGGCTGCCGTCTTTCTTGCCCTTGCCGCGCGGCGTACGCACGGCATCGTAGATGTAGGCCTCAGTCATGGAATTTCCTTGCCGGGAATCGGGGTTCGATGAAACGGTCGGCGCGGAACGTCACAGGAAGCGCGACGCCAGCTCCTTCATGATCTCGTTGCTGCCGCCATAGATGCGCTGCACCCGCGAATCGGTCCACAGCCTGGCGATCGGGTATTCCTTCATGTAACCGTAGCCGCCGAACAGCTGCAGGCACTCGTCGATCAGCTTGCACTGGTTGTCGGTGATCCAGTACTTGATCAGCGCGGCACGATCGACCCCCAGCTCGCCCTTGAGGTGGGCGACCATGGCCGCATCCACCAGTGCGCGCGATGCCAGCAGCAAAGCCTGGCACTCGGCCAGCTTGAAGCGGGTGTTCTGGAACGCAAAGATCGGCTTGCCGAATGCCTTGCGTTCCTTGGTGTAGGCCAGCGTCACCTGCATCGCCAGTTCCATCGCGGCGATGCCGGCCAAGGCCACGATCAGGCGTTCCTGCGGCAGCTCCTGCATCATCTGGAAAAAGCCCTGGCCTTCCTGGCCGCCGAGCAGGTTGTCCGCCGGCACGAGCAGGTCGTCGAAGAACAGTTCGGACGTGTCCTGCGCCTCCAGGCCGATCTTGTCGAGGTTGCGGCCACGCCGGAAACCGTTAGCAGCCTGTCGAACTTTGCTCGGCCGGGCTGCGAATCCGTCTGTGCGGTCCATATTTCCGCCGCTTCGCCGACCCATAGCACCACTATGGGCCGACGAAACGTCGAAAATCTGTCCTCGCACAGCCGAATTCTCGCCTCGACCAGCAAAGCCC
>DATKVA010000026.1:0-36019 GCA_035530315.1 Rhodanobacter sp.
TCTTCTTCCAGATTGCCGCGTACCCCCAAGCTGCCGTTAGCCAGGGCAAACAGGCTTTCGTCCTGGGCGAAACCGGCGGGATCGCGTCCGCGGCGAACCAGTCGCCACGGATCGCTATCCGATTCCATGGGGGCGTTCACAGCTGCCGCAAGCGGCAGCAGTGCCTCTGGATTGACCACTCGACTCCCTCCCTCAGACTCTTTCGACGTGCCATGTCTGCTGCGATTTGCGGCATCCGGCAGCGGACTGGGGCGCAAGCATTGCAGCAAATGATACCGATAACAAGACATCGGTATCATTTGCTGCAACGCATCGTTGGCGCGTGGCGCCGAGCGCGCCAGCGGGATCCCGCTGGCGCCATTTGCTCAGGCGCTGCGAGTCGTCACGCATGACTTGAAAAAAAAATGCTCCAGTGCTGCAGGTGCGCAAAAAAATCATGCCCATCAATCGGTGCGCGGATTTTTTTTGTGCGGTGTCACCTGTACTCTCACGAGATAGATGCCATTCCCCGTCGTCAGTATCCGCAACCGAGGTCGGTCTTGAGCCGCAAAAGCAAAAAACCAGCCGCCGACGATGCCCGCCAGTCGAGCCTGACCATGGCCGATCTGGCGGATCTGGCCGGAATTTCCAAAATCACCGTTTCAAGAGCACTCAGCGATAGCCCGCTGGTCAACGCCACAACCCGCGAACGCATCCAGGCGCTTGCCCTCGAGCATGGCTACAAGCTCAATGTGAACGCACGCAACCTGCGCCTGCGCCGCAGCCACACGGTGGCGGTGATCGTGGAAATGAAGCCATCCACCGACCGCACCATGTTCGATCCCTATCCGCTGGTGCTGCTCGGCGGCATTTCGCAGGAATTGACGGCGGCGGGCTACAGCGTGCTGCTGACCACGCGACAAGGTGCCAGCGCCGCCGCGGTGCAGGGCGCCGATGGCCTGATCCTGCTTGGTCAGGGCGTGCATCAGGATGCGGTGCGACGGTTCGACAAGCTGGGTCTGCCGATGGTGGTGTGGGGTGCCGGTTCGGCAGGTGACTCGCATGTGGTGGTCGGCAGCGACAACCGGCTGGGCGGTGCCGTGGTGGCCGATCATTTCCTTGCGCTCGGGCGTCGTCGCCCGGTGTTCATCGGCAATCCCAGCCATCCTGAAATCTTCGCGCGACTGAACGGCTTCGTCGATGCGCTGGCCCGGCATGGCATCAAGCCCTTGCTGATGCGTCGGGACGAATTCACGCCGGACTCGGGCATGGATGCGGTGCACTCGCTGCATGCACGCAAGGTCGACTTCGATGCCATTTTCGCCTGCAGCGATTTGCTGGCGATGGGCGCGATCCGCGCCACGCTGGAGCTTGGTCGTTCCGTACCCGGCGATGTTTCGGTCGTCGGCTACGACGACATGCCGCTGGGGGCAAGCTTCATTCCGCCGCTGAGCTCGGTACGTCAGGATTGGCAGGAAGGCGGCACTCAGCTGGCACGCAAGGTGCTGGCGTTGATCCACGGGCAGCCGGTGAAATCGGAAACCTTGCCGGTCACGTTGATCGTGCGTTCGACTTGATGAGCTAGACCGCCGGCGCTTCCTCGCCGGTGGACTTGCCCTTGTGGGCCGGCGTCAGGATCAGGCGGAAGCAGCTGCCGCCGCCGGCGACACGGACATAATCGAGTGCCGCCTGGTTCGCTTCGCTCATCTGCCGCGCCAGGTAGAGGCCCAGCCCGGTGCCGTATTCGTGCGTGGTGTAGAACGGTTCGAAGATCTGCGCGGCGACCTTGGGCGCGATGCCGGGGCCGCGATCGATCACTTCCAGGATCGGCACGCCATGTTCGCCCTGCCGGGCAACCACCATGACCCGTGCCGGCTCGCCCGGCATGCGGCCGTAGCGCAGCGCATTCTGCACCAGGTTCCACACCACTTGCTGCAGTTGTTGCGGGTCGGCCATCGCCACGACTGGTTCGCTGCCGCTGGCGATGACCCGCAGCGAATCGGCGCCCAGATCATTGCCCTGGCTGTATTCCTCGACGAAATCCTGCGCCCAGTGACCCAGGTCCAGGGTCTCGGGCCGCGAGCGCTCGCGTCGCGACAGCTGCAGGATGTTCTCGATGATCTCGTTGAGCCGGATGCAGTGATTGTTGATGATCTCGACCATGCGCTGGTCGGTACTGTCCATGCTTTGGGACTCGGCCAGCAGCTGTGCCGAATAGCGGATCGCCGCCAGTGGATTGCGGATCTCGTGGGCGATCGAGGCGGACAGGCGGCCCAGCGAGGTGAGTGTGAGTTCCTCGGCTCGGCGCGACAGCAGCGAGGTGTCGTCCAGGAAGATCAGCACATGCGAGTCGTCGTTGGGCGCCAGGCGGCTGAAGCGCGGCACCACTTCGGGCACGCCGTCGGCGAGCTGGGTAGCGGTTTCGTCCAGCTTGCCGGAGGTCATCCAGTGATAAAGCCGGCGCGACAGCTCCGGCGCCAGTTGCCCGAGATCGCGCTGGTTGGCACCCGGGTTGCCCAGCAGCATCCAGGCCGATTCGTTGATCTGGTGGATGCGGTTGGCGTCATCGACCAGCAGCACGCCGGTCTTCATGCGGCGGATGATCAGCTCGTTGACCTGCGCCAGATTGGCCAGGTCGGTGCTGCGCTGCTCGGCCAGCGCCTCGGTGGCGCGCAACTGCCGGCCCAGCACATGGCACAAGGTGGTGCTGGCGAAATACGCCAGACCGAACAGGGCGGCTTCCAGCAGATCGCGATCGCCCGGGTTGTTGCCCCACTCGGTACCGACAAAAAGGTGTCCGAGCATGCCCAGCGTGGCCAGTGCGGCAAAGAAACTGGACAGCCGCAAGGGCAGGATCAACGCACCGGCGCTGAGGTTCACCGCCAGCATCATCGCGATGCCGATGCGTGCATCGTGCATGGCGGAAATCGTGAGCACGGCGGCGGCTATGTCCACCACCAGGGCGATCGAGACCGCCATGTTGGCGTAGGGCATGCTGCGGCGATTGAACAGCAGCGAGACCAGCGCAAACAGCAGGTACAGTCCGGTCACGCTGTGGGCAAAGTCGGCCGCCCCCAGCTCGGGCCAGCCCAGCCAGGCGGGACTGTAGGCGAGACCGACATAGACCAGCGCCTGCACCAGACGGAACGCGTTGAGGAACGACAGCTCGTGACGGATCGTCGCGACGCCGGATGCCGAACTGGAGAGTGATGCGGTGCTTGACACTTCGCGGGTCATCCGATGACGGTTCCGGATGAGTATAGAGCGGGCCGATCCGCCGTCTACCCGGGCAGCGGCGGAAGGTTGTCGGTCGGCAGCGATTCGCTGGAGCGGCATCCGTTGCAGGGGTTTCCAGCTTCGTGGACTCCCGTGGCGCCAGCCATCCCGGGATCTGGCATGGCCCGGCCGGGACCTTGCCCCGGTTGACTATCCGGGCATGACGGGCAGGGCTGCAGGGCAGAAAAATACGTCGCCCTTTTCATCGTGGCCCGCTTCCGCGAAAATGGCTGGCCGTATTGCGCGGTTTCGCCGGTTCCGGTGGCCGCGCACTGCATGCCGGCAGCGCGTTACTCCGCCGTCCGACCTTCCTGGCCTGCGCTAGAGACTTTACGCGTGCGGTCGCCACGTTTTTCCGTTCGCTCGAGGTATCGAATGAATTTCCACGAATACCAGGCCAAAGAATTGTTCGCGCAGTACGGCATCGCCGTTCCGCCGGGCAAGATCGCCAATTCCCCCGACGCCGCCGTCGATGTCGCCAAACACCTCGGTGGCACGCAGTGGATGGTCAAGGCGCAGATCCACGCAGGCGGCCGCGGCAAGGCTGGCGGCGTGAAGTTCTGCAAGAGCCTCGATGACGTTCACGCCGCCGCCAAGGGCATGCTGGGCACCCAGATGGAGACCTACCAGTCGGCCGGTCGTGCGCTGCCGGTGAACCTGGTGCTGGTCACCGATGCCACCAACATCGCCCGCGAGTTGTACCTGTCGATCCTGGTCGACCGCGATTCGAAGGCGATCTCGTTCATCGCCTCCAAGCACGGTGGCGTGGACATCGAGCAGGTCGCCAAGGAGACGCCCGAGGACATCCACACCATCGTGATCGATTTCGTCGAAGGGCTGCAGCCGTACCAGTGCCGCCAGCTCGGCTTCGCGATGGACCTGACCGCCAAGCAGGTCAACCAGCTGACCAGGATCATGCTGGGCCTGTACAAGCTGTTCAACGAGCAGGACCTGGCGCTGGTCGAGCTGAACCCGCTGGCGATCCTGGAAGACGGCAACCTGGCCGCGCTCGACGGCAAGGTCAACTCCGACGACAACGCCGAGTTCCGCCACCCGAACCTCGCCGCGATGCGCGACCTAAGCCAGGAAGACGCCGCCGAGGCCGCGGCCGTGCAGCACAACCTCAACTACGTGACGATGGACGGCACCATCGGCTGCATGGTCAACGGCGCCGGCCTGGCGATGGCCACCATGGATGTGATCAAGCTGGCGGGCGGCGAGCCGGCCAACTTCCTCGACGTCGGCGGCGGTGCCACCAAGGAGCGGGTGACCGAGGCGTTCAAGCTGATCCTGTCCTCGGACAAGGTGCGCTGCATCCTGGTCAACATCTTCGGTGGCATCGTGCGCTGCGACCTGATCGCCGAGGGCATCATCGCCGCGGTGAAGGAAGTGGGCCTGACCATTCCGGTGGTGGTGCGCCTGCAGGGCACCAACGTGGAGCTGGGCCGCGAGCTGCTGGCCAACTCCGGCCTGGCGATCACGCCAGCCGACGATCTCAACGACGCGGCGCGCAAAGCCGTGGCCGCCGCCCAATAATCATCCGGTAGGAGCCCGCTTGCGGGCGATGCTCTTGGCTCTGATGCCACATCAAGGCAAAAGGCATCGCCCGCAAGCGGGCTCCTACACGAGCACAGGACATAACTCATGAGCGTTCTAGTCAACAAGAACACCAAGGTGATCGTGCAGGGCTTCACCGGCCAGCAGGGCACCTTCCACGCCGAACAGGCGATCGACTACGGCACCAAGGTGGTGGGCGGCGTCACGCCGGGCAAGGGCGGCAGCGAGCACATCGGCCTGCCGGTCTTCAACAGCATGTCCGAAGCGGTCTTCGAGACCGGTGCCGACGCGTCGGTGATCTTCGTGCCGCCACCGTTCGCAGCCGATTCCATTCTGGAAGCGATCGACGCCGGCATCCGCGTGATCGTGGCGATCACCGAGGGCATTCCGGTACTGGACATGCTGCGCGTGAAGAACGTGCTGCAGCAGCATCCGGAAACCGTGCTGATCGGGCCGAACTGCCCCGGCATCATCACCCCGGGCGAGTGCAAGATCGGCATCATGCCGGGCCACATCCACATGCCGGGCAAGGTTGCCATCGTGTCGCGTTCGGGCACGTTGACCTATGAGGCCGTGTTTCAGACCACCAACGAGGGCCTGGGCCAGAGCACGGTCATCGGCATCGGCGGCGATCCGATCAACGGGCTGAGCTTCATCGACTGCCTCAAGCTGTTTCAGGACGATCCGCAAACCGAGGGCATCATCATGGTCGGCGAGATCGGCGGCAGCGCCGAGGAAGACGCCGCCGAGTTCATCGGCGAGTACGTGACCAAGCCGGTAGTGTCGTTCATTGCCGGTGCTTCGGCCCCGGCCGGCAAGCGGATGGGTCATGCCGGCGCGATCATCTCCGGCGGCAAGGGTACTGCCGCGGCGAAGTTTGCCGCGCTGGAGAAGGCCGGCGTCACCACGGTGAAGTCGCCGGCCGACCTGGGCAAGACGCTCGCCAAGCTGATGTAGCCGCTCCCACAAACCAGAGTGGGGCGCGGCAGCAGGAAGTTGTTGGTCCGAAGCAAGTCGCTCGCAGAGCGCTAAAATGCGAAGGCCGCGACCACCCGTCGCGGCCTTCGTCATTTGTGGAGCAACAGGTTCATGGCAAAGCTGCGTCTGGCGCTGGCCCAGTTCGATTTTGCGGTCGGTGCGGTGGCGGCGAACGCCGCGAAGGTGCGCGACCTGATGGCGCAGGCACGCAACGGCGGTGCCGGACTGGTGGCGTTTCCCGAGCTCAGCCTGAGCGGCTACCCGCCGGAAGATCTGCTGCTGCGGCCGAGCTTTCTGGCTGCCTGCGAAAGCGAACTGAGCGCACTGGCGGCCGCCACCAGCGGCATTGCCGCGCTGGTCGGCCATCCGCACAGCGTGGGAGAGGTGTTGTACAACGCCGCCAGCCTGCTGCGCGAAGGGCGCGTCGAGGTCACGGCACACAAGCAGGCGCTGCCGAACTACGGCGTCTTCGACGACAAGCGCTACTTTCAGTCCGGCCACGGTACGGTCACGGCGACGATCGACGGTGTGCGGGTCGGCCTGCTGATCTGCGAGGACGTGTGGCAGCCGGAGCCGGCGGCACAGGCGGCGGCGGCCGGTGCCCAGCTGATCGTGGTGATCAATGCCTCGCCCTGGGACGACGCCAAGCAGGCCCGGCGCGAAGCAGTGCTGGTGGCACGGGCGCGCGAGACCGGTTGCGCGATCGCCTATCTCAACCTGGTCGGCGGCCAGGACGAGCTGGTTTACGACGGCGCATCGACGCTGGTCAATGGCGACGGCTCGATCGCGGCACGGGCGCCGGCCTTCGTCGACGCATGGCTGTGGGCCGAGTTCGATCCGGCCACACACACCCTGCACGCCGAGAGCTGGCCGGTGGCCGCCGATGCCTCGCATGCGGCCACGCTGTATGCGGCGCTGGTGCGCGGCATCCGCGACTATATCGACAAGAACGGTTTTCCCGGCGTGCTGCTGGGCTTGTCCGGCGGCATCGATTCGGCGCTGACGCTGGCGCTGGCAGTCGATGCGCTGGGGGCAGGGCGGGTCACCGCGGTGATGATGCCCTCGCGCTATACCTCGCAGCTGTCGCTGGACGGCGCGCGCGCGCAGGCCGAGCGGCTCGGCGTGGCTTACCACGTCATCGACATCGAACAGACCTGTGCGTCGTTCCTGGCAGCGCTGGCCCCGGCGTTTGCCGGCAAGGCTGCCGATACCACCGAGGAAAACCTGCAGTCGCGCACGCGCGGCGTGATGCTGATGGCACTCAGCAACAAGCATGGTCGCCTGCTGCTGTCCACCGGCAACAAGAGCGAGATGGCCGTCGGCTATGCCACGTTGTACGGCGACATGTGCGGCGCCTATGCGCCGTTGAAGGATGTCTACAAGACGGTGGTATACCGGCTGGCACGGTGGCGGAATGAGGCGGGGACCGGGGCCCAGGGGCCAGGGACCAGAGCGCAAGCGCAATGCCTTGTCGAAACCGCCAGCCTCGTCGGTTCCCGGTCCCCGATCCCCGGTTCCGGTTCCTGGACCATCCCGCCGGAAGTGATCGAGCGGGCGCCATCGGCCGAGTTGCGCGACAACCAAACCGACCAGGATTCGCTGCCGGCGTATGACGAACTGGATGCCATCCTTGCCTGCTTCATCGAGGCCGAGCAGTCGCAGGCGGAGATCGCGGCACAGGGTTTCCCTGCCGATACCGTGCGCCGGGTGGTGCGGCTGGTGCTGCAGAACGAGTTCAAGCGGCGACAGTCGGCGCCGGGGCCGCGCGTGACCACCCGGGCGTTCGGGCGCGAGCGGCGTTATCCCATCACGTCAGGCTGGCATTGAACAAGACGTCCGGAGCCCGCTGGCGGGCTCCGGACTCCCACGGGTGGCGGAACGAATCAGTGATGCCCGGAGAACGGGATCAGCTTGCGCAGCAGGGAAGGCGCGCGTGGCCACTTCGGATCGGTCAGGTAGGGGTGGTTCGGGTAGTTCAGCGCCAGCACCTTGCGGGTCTGGGCGGCCAGTTCCTTGTGGTCCAGCGCCAGATAGCTGCGGGTGAGGATGGCCAGGGCGTCGCCAGTCTGCGGCGCCTGCTGATAGTGTTCGATCACATACTGGGCACGGTCTGCCGCGCCGATATAGACCTTGTTGCGCAGGTAGAACTCGGCCACGTTGATCTCGTACTGCGCCAGGTTGTTGCGCAGATAGATCATGCGCTGGCGCGCGTCGGCCGTGTAGGCGCTGTCGGGAAAGCGGCGCGACAGTTCGGAGAAGTCGTCGAACGCCTGCAGGCTGTAACTCTGGTCGCGGCGCGTGTCGGAACTCTCGCGGTAGATGAAGCGCTCTATCATGCCGCTGGTGCGATCGAAATTGATCAGACCACGCAAGTAGTAGGCATAATCAACATGCTTGTTGGCCGGATAGGTCTTGATGAAGCGGTTGACGGTCGAATATGCATCGTCCGGCTGGTTGTCCTTGAACTGCGAATACGCCAGGTCGAGCTGGGCCTGTTGATTGTATTTGCCGGATGGGAAACGTGCGATCAGACGCTGGTACTGCTTGGTGGCAGCCGAATAGTCGCCATATTCCAGTGACGCGTGGGCCTTGTTGTACAGCGCATCCACCGGCAGGGTGTCGAGGTTGTTGCGTTTGGAGCCGAATATCGAACAGGCACTCATCGACACGATGAGCGCGAACAGGGCGAACGCCCTCAGTGCAGGCAATTTGAACATCGGCAACTTGGGTACACGCATGGGAATGAATTCGGATGTTTGATCGAAAAGGCATGATAGCCGAAACCGGTGGCAGCCCGTGGGGGGAGGCATGACCGTCATCCGGCACGAGGCGGCAGTGCCGCTCACGGCGGCAGGACGCAGGTTCGACCAGTCGCTGGCCGAGATGTTCCCGGATTACTCGCGCTCGCGGCTCACGGGCTGGATCAAGTCCGGTGCGGTGACGCTGGATGGTATGCAGGTGCCGCCCCGTCAGCTGCTGCGCGGCGGCGAGCTGGTGCGGTTGCAGGTCGAGCTGGCGGCGGAGGTGAGCAGTGCGCCCGAGGCGATCGCGCTTCAGATCGTCTACGAGGATGCGCATTTGCTGGTGCTGGACAAGCCGGCCGGGCTGGTGGTGCATCCGGGGGCCGGCAACCCAGCTGGCACCCTGCTCAATGCGCTGCTGCATCACGATCCGAAGCTGGCCGAGCTGCCGCGTGCCGGCATCGTGCATCGGCTCGACAAGGACACCTCCGGCCTGATGGTGGTGGCCAGGACCCTGCCGGCGTATACCGCGCTGGTCGATCTGCTGTCGCGCCACGAGGTGGAGCGGCAGTACGAGGCGGTGGTGCTGGGCACGATGGTGGCCGGCGGCACGGTGGATGCGCCGATCGGCCGATCGATGGGCGATCGCCTGCGCCAGGCGGTGCGCGACGAAGAGGACGGCAAGCACGCGGTCACCCATTACCGGCTGCGCGAACGCTTTCGGGCCCACAGCCTGGTGCAGTGCCAACTGGAAACCGGACGCACCCATCAGATCCGCGTGCACATGGCGCACATCAAGCATCCGCTGCTGGGCGATCCACTGTACGGCGGCGGCCTGAAGCTGCCCAGGGGTGCCACGCCGGAACTGATCGCCGCGCTGCGCGGATTCCGCCGGCAGGCGCTGCATGCGGAGCGGCTTTCATTCATCCACCCGGTCAGTGGCGAAGCATTGTCCTTCAGTGCCGAACGGCCGGCCGATCAGCAGGCCTTGATCGAGGCGCTGCGTCAGGATCTGCTCGTCCATGGCGCGGACGACTATTGATCCGGGCGAACCGTCAATGACCGAACCATGGATATTCCCCGATTGGCCGGTGCCTAAACAGGTACGCACGGCCGTCACCACGCGCGACGGGCCCGGCGTTTCGCTGCCGCCGTTCGGCCGCTTCAACCTCGGGCTGCGCAATGGCGATCAGCCCGATGCGGTCAGCAGCAATCGCAGCGTGCTGCAACAGGCTCTGGATCTGCCGGCGCTACCGCGCTGGCTGAAGCAGGTGCATGGCCGCAGCGTGGCCGAGCTGGGGCCGCTGCCGAGCAGCGACGAGCCGCAGGCGGATGCGGCAGTCTCGCGCCTGCCCGGTACCGTGCTGGCGATTCTCACCGCCGACTGCCTGCCGGTCTTGTTCTGCGCCGACGACGGCAGCGCGATCGGCGCCGCCCATGCCGGGTGGCGCGGGCTGGCCGCCGGCGTGCTGGAGGCGACAGCGGAGCAGCTACAGGTGCCACCGGAGCGACAGCTGGCCTGGCTCGGCCCGTGCATCGGCGCCAGCTCCTACGAGGTGGGCGAGGAGGTGCGTGCGGCGTTCGTCGGGCACGCCGCCGCGGCGGCAGACTGTTTCACGCCGACCAGGCCCGGGCACTGGTGGTGCGATCTGGCCGCACTCGCGCGGCAGCGACTTGCTGCCGCAGGCATTGCCCGCGTTCATGGTGGCGGCTTCGATACGCTGACCGATCCGCGCTTCTACTCGCATCGCGGGGAAGGCTTGAGCAGTGGTCGGTTTGCCAGCCTGATCTGGCTGGCAAAGACCTGAGCGCAGGCCGCAGCCGCGATCGGGTGCGTCCGTCATTGACTTGAATCATGTGTTCCTGTCCGCATTTGGCAGACAGTGGCAAGGCCGGGCAGCCTGTCGGGCTTTGGCTGGCCGATGCCTTCCTATCAGACGGAGAGTGATTCATGCGGATGGACAAACTCACCTCGCGTTTCCAGCAGGCACTGGCCGACGCGCAGTCGCTGGCCGTCGGCCGCGACCACAACATGCTCGAACCGGCACACGTGATGGCAGCCCTGCTCAACCAGCAGGGCGGCTCGACCGCGCCGATGCTGACCCAGGCCCAGGTCAACGTGCCGGCGCTGCAGCAGCGGGTCAACGCGATCCTGGAACGGCTGCCGAAGGTCAGCGGCCAGGAAGGCAACATCAACCTCGGCAACGACCTCAACCGGCTGCTCAACCTCACCGACAAGCTGGCGCAGCAGCGCGGCGACCAGTTCATCGCCAGCGAGCTGTTCGTGCTGGCCGCACTCGACGACAAGGGCGAGCTGGGCGCGGCACTGAAGGCTGCCGGCGCGACCAAGCCAAACCTGGAGGCGGCGATCGACAAGCTGCGCGGCGGCGAGAAGGTGCAGAGCGAGAACGCTGAGGAGCAGCGCCAGGCGCTGGAGAAATACTGTATCGATCTCACCGAGCGTGCCGAAAAAGGCAAGCTCGATCCGGTGATCGGTCGCGACGAGGAGATCCGCCGCACGATCCAGGTGTTGCAGCGGCGCACCAAGAACAACCCGGTGCTGATCGGCGAGCCAGGCGTGGGCAAGACCGCGATCGTCGAGGGGCTGGCCCAGCGCATCGTCAAGGGCGAGGTGCCCGAAGGCCTGCGCGATCGCCGCGTGCTGGCACTGGACATGGGCGCGCTGATCGCCGGGGCGAAGTTCCGCGGAGAATTCGAGGAGCGCCTGAAAGCCGTGCTCAGCGACCTGGCCAAGCAGGAAGGCCGGGTGATCCTGTTCATCGACGAACTGCACACCATGGTCGGTGCCGGCAAGGCCGACGGCGCGATGGACGCCGGCAACATGCTCAAGCCGGCGCTGGCGCGCGGCGAGCTGCACTGCATCGGCGCCACCACGCTGGACGAATACCGCAAGTACATCGAGAAGGACGCCGCGCTGGAACGTCGTTTCCAGAAGATCTTCGTGGGCGAGCCCAGCGTCGAGGACACCATCGCGATCCTGCGCGGCCTGAAGGAGCGGTATGCCGTGCATCACGGCGTGGAGATCACCGACCCGGCGATCGTCGCGGCGGCCACGCTGTCGCATCGCTACATTTCCGACCGCCAGCTGCCGGACAAGGCGATCGACCTCATGGACGAGGCCGCCTCGCGTATCCGCATGGAGATCGACTCCAAACCGGAGGAACTGGACCGGCAGGAGCGCCGGCTGATCCAGCTGAAGATCCAGCGCGAGATGCTGAAGAAGGAGAAAGACAGCGAGTCGAAGCAGCGCCTAGCCGATCTGGAAACCGACATCGAGAAACTCGAGCGCGAGTTCTCCGATCTGAATGAGATCTGGAAGTCGGAGAAAGCCGCGCTGCAGGGTACTACCCGGGTCAAGGAGCAGATCGAGCAGGCGCGGCTGGACATGGAGTCGGCCCAGCGCCACCAGGATTACGCGAAGATGAGCGAGCTGCAGTACGGCAAGTTGCCGGAACTGGAGAAGCAGCTCGCCGCGGCGCAGGCGGCCGAACAGCAGGATTTCAAGCTGGTGCAGGACAAGGTCACGGCCGAGGAAATCGCCGAAGTGGTGGCGCGCTGGACCGGCATTCCGGTCGCCAAGATGCTTGAGGGCGAGCGCGAGAAACTGCTGCACATGGAGGACGACCTGCATCGCCGGGTGGTCGGCCAGGACGAGGCAGTCAAGGCCGTTTCCGATGCGATCCGCCGCGCCCGTGCCGGCCTGTCCGATCCGAACCGGCCCAGCGGCTCGTTCCTGTTTCTCGGCCCCACCGGCGTGGGCAAGACCGAGCTGTGCAAGGCGCTGGCCGAATTCATGTTCGACACCACCGACGCCATGGTGCGCATCGACATGAGCGAGTTCATGGAGAAGCACTCGGTGAGCCGGCTGATCGGCGCGCCGCCGGGCTACGTCGGTTACGAGGAGGGCGGCTATCTCACCGAGGCGGTGCGCCGCCGGCCGTACAGCGTGATCCTGCTGGACGAGGTGGAGAAGGCGCATGCGGACGTGTTCAACGTGCTGCTGCAGGTGCTCGACGATGGACGCCTCACCGATGGCCAGGGCCGCACGGTGGATTTCCGCAACACGGTGATCGTGATGACGTCCAATCTCGGCTCGCAGATGATCCAGGACGCGTCCGAGAACAGCGAAGGCGGCGATGCCGAAGAGCAGTACACGCAGATGAAGGCTTCGGTGCTGGGCGTGGTGCAGGCGCATTTCCGCCCCGAGTTCATCAACCGGCTCGATGAGATCGTGGTGTTCCGGCCGTTGGACAAAACCCAGATCCGCGCGATCGCGAAGATCCAGCTGGCCTACCTGGAGAAGCGTCTGGCCGAGCGTCAACTCAAGCTGCAAATCAGCGATGCCGCGCTGGCGCTGCTGGGCAATGCCGGTTTCGATCCGGTCTATGGCGCGCGGCCGCTGAAGCGGGCGATCCAGCAACAGCTGGAGAACCCGTTGGCGCAGCAACTACTGGCTGGTGACTTCAGTGCCGGCGACACGATTGCAGTCGATCTGGAGCAGGGTCGCCTGCATTTCAGCAAGCGCTGAGCCTGGGAGCCTGTCGGCCGGCCAAGGCCCGACAGGCGCTCCCAGGGCAGGCTGTTGCCGGCCGACTCGCGCGACTCACGGCGCCTCGGTCGGTGCCTCTGCTTCGGACAGCATCTCGAATGCCGCCGGGGTCGTACGCAGCATCATCCGGAAATTGGCCTCGGTCGACTGCTCGCGATCGAAATGCCAGTACCGGTATGCGGCGTATACGGCCAGCAGCGCCTGAGTCAGGGCGAACCAGCCAAACAGCGAGTCGGGACCGAGCGTCGACATCAGCGTGCCGGCCGCGATTGGCCCTATCGCCGAACCGATACCGTAGATCAGCAGCACGCTGCTGCTTGCCGCCAGCAGATCTTCCGCTGGCAGGTGGTCCACCAGATGGGCCACCACGATCGGATACACGGAGAAGGCCAGCCCGCCGTAGAGGAAAATCAGCGCGATCATCGCTCCATGCCATCGGGGCATGACCAGTTGCAGCAGCGCCAGCACGCTGGCAAGCGCGCAAACCTGGGCCAGCGCGATGCGTCGGTCATAGCGATCGGACCAGCGGCCCACTGGCCACTGCAGCGCGGCACCACCGAGAATCGCCGCGCTCATGTAGGTACCGACAGCCGCAAGGTCAAAACCCAAACCGCGCGCATACACCGGCAGCAGCCCCCAGAATGCGCCCAGCCCCAGGCCCGACAGCAGTGCGCCAATGCCCGCGCTGGGCGCCAGTGCAAACAGTCGCCGCAGTTCCAGCCGCTGCGCGGGCTGCGGTGTTGGTTGCACCTGGCGCGTGGCGACCACCGGCAGGGTGGCGGCACACACCAGCAGGGCGACCACGATAAACAGCACGAACGGCTCGCCCTGGATGCGCAGCAGCTGTTGTGCCGCCGCCAGCGAGCCCAGGTTCACCATCATGTAGATGGCGAAAACCGTGCTGCGCCGGGTCGGGTCGGCCTGGGCATTGAGCCAGCTCTCGATGATCGCGTACAGGCCCACCAGCGATACTCCCGCCAGTAGCCGCAGTACCAACCACAGCCAGGGATTGCTGCTCAGCGCATGCAGCAGCACCAGGCATGCCACGCACGCGGCGCAGAAGGCGAACGAACGGATGTGACCGATCCGCTGGATCAGTGGGGGCAACACGAACGTGCCCACGAAATAGCCGACGTAATAAGCCGAGGTAAGCGCACCGAGCATGGTGGCTGAATAGCCCAGCGCATGGCCGCGCAGCGGAATCAGCGTGGTCAGCAGGCCGACTCCCAGCAGCAGCAGCGCCGTGCCGACGAGCAGCGAGGTGATCGGACGTAGATTGTGCAGCATGCGCGGTCCGGGTGAAGGCCTTATGCCAGGGGCTTGTCGGACCGTTGGCCGGCCGGGCTGCGAATCCGTCCGTGCAGTCCATTACCCGTCGCGTGATGCCCATGGAAGCACCGACCATGGGCCGGTAAAGCATCAGAAATCTATCCTCGCAGAGCCGGATTCTCGCCTCGACTGTCCAAGTCCGATGCCCCAGAGGCTAACATCTATGCATGGCAGGCATGGTTCAAGCGGCGTCGAAGCGGCCGATCATGGCCAGTTCCGGTTCATGATGCGGCGCCGGTCGGGATCGTTGCCGCCCCAATGCAGAACGCCCCGGTAACCGGGGCGTTCTGGGTATGTGCCTTGGCTTTGCAGTCTTGCCCGCTGGATCAGAAGCGGTAGGTGACCTTGCCGTACCAGTAGCGGCCATTGAAGCCGAACGGGGACAGCGAGGAATACTGCAAGCCATCCGGCCGGTCTTCGTACAGGTTGTTGTACGAAGCCTTGGTCGGGTACACGTTGGTGACGTTGTCGGCACCCACGGTGAAGGTCCAGTCGTTCCAGCTGTAGCTCGTGGCGAGATCCAGCAGCCAGCGGGCGGCGAACGTCTGATCCTGCGAAGCATCCGGCAGATCGCCCAGTCGGGTGACAGTTCCGTACCGCGTCACATTGGCATGCAGGTCGAAATGGCGGAACAGCCAGTCGCCGGCCACCACGAACTTGGTGCGCGGCGTGGCGTCGGTAAGCAGCCCCTGGCTGTCACGACCGAACGCGGCCGTGCTCACTTCCAGGATCTTGGTGTGGTTGTAGTTGCCGCTGAGCGTGAGATTCAGCCTGCCGAAGTCGGAAAGATCCATCCGGTAGTTGCCGATCAGATCCACGCCGCGGGTGCGCGTGGTGCCGGCATTGACAAAGAACTGGGCGGCGCCGACTTCGCCGTTGGCTGGTGTCGGTACGACCGTAAGCTGATCGGTGTACAGAACCTGATGCCAGATGCGGATCTGGTACATGTCCAGCGTGGCGCTGAAGTCATTGGTCGGTTGCCATACCGCACCGAGACTGTAGTTGCTGGATTTTTCCGGCCGCAGCGGCTTGGCGCCGAGAGCAATGGCGACCGGCGAGGATGTGCGGAAAGTGCCTACCTGGGTCAGTACGCCGCCCTGCAGCAGCGTCACCACGGACTGGTAATTCTGCTGGGCCAGCGAGGGGGCGCGGAAACCGTTGGACACCGTGCCGCGCAGGGCGAAGCTGTCGGTCAGCTGGTAACGCAGCGAGACCTTGCCCGAACGGGTCGAGCCGGCATCGCTGTAATTTTCATAGCGCGCGGCTACGCCAGCCGAAAGCTTGTCGCTGAGATCGGTCTCCAGGTCCACGTAGGCTGCATAGCTGTTGCGGCCGAAGCTGCCGGCTTCCGACGGGGCAATTCCCGGATACACCTGCGAGCCGCCCGGGTAAGGCGTGCCCGACGGGTTGCTCGGGGTGGCCGAGCCGGGGACGATGGTACTGGGGTCGAAGAAATACGAAGCCGGTTCGCCGGCATTCATGACGTATCGCTCGTTGCGGTACTCGCCGCCGAACGCCACGGTCACCGGGTTGGGCAGGAAGCCCCAGCTGAATTCCTTGTTCAGATCGAGGTTGACCACGCCTTGCTTGTTGCGGAACACGCCAGCGTGGAAATAGGTCGGCGAAGAGCCCGTAGTGCGGTAGAGGTTGGTGTTGATGCTGTTCTGGATGTCGAACGTCAATATGTTTTCGCCGTAGTCGGCCGAGAGATCCCAGTGCCAGTTACCGGCGGTCAGGCCTTTCACGCCCAGCACGGCGGCATAGTCGTTGCTGTGATTGACGATCTGCGGCAGAAATCCGTTGGGATAGACCTCCTGCACGTTGCGGTCCTGGAACCAGCGACGCCAGTAGCCGTTGGAGGTGACGTCGCGCCGGCCCGCGTTGAGGTAGCCGTATAGCTCCATGTTCGGCGTCAGCGTATAGCCGAAATTGATCATGGCCTGTTTGGTGACCACGGCCGGGTCGCCATAGCGCTCGTACGGGATCGTGCTGATGGTGGGTGCAATGGTGGTGGTGATGTCCGAGTTTTCCGCGCGCTGGGTGTTCATGGCGTTCTGGTAGTTCCACGCCAGCCGTGCCCAGCCGGGCGCCTTGCCGCTGGAGGCATCGCCAAGATTGATGCCCACCGAACCCTGTACGCCATTCTGCGCGCCATCGCCCTTGTCCATGATGCCGCCATTGACGGTGATTTCGTTGTTGCCTTTCGCGGCGCCGTGCTTGAGTACTACGTTGATCACGCCGGCGATGGCGTCGGAGCCGTACTGGGCGGCCGCGCCGTCGCGCAGTACTTCGATGTGGTCGATCGCCGAGATCGGGATGGTGGCAAGATCCACCGGTGCCGAGCCACGTCCCACCGTGGTGTTGAGGTAGTTCACCAGCGCGCTGGTGTGGTAACGCTTGCCGTCGACCAGCACCAGAACATCGTCCGGGGACAGGCCGCGCAAGGTGGCTGGGCGGATCGCGTCATTGCCGTCGTTGATGGCGGGGCGGGGGAAATCGAGCGAAGGCAGCAAGCTGTTCAGTGCGCTGCCCAGATCGGTGCCACCGCTGGCGTTGATATCCGCTGGGGTCAGCACATCGATCGGGGAGAGCGATTCGGCCACGGTACGGTCGCTGCTGCGGGTACCGGTCACGATCACTTGTTGCAGCTGTTTGGTGTCCTTCTTGTTGGGTGGCGGTGTGGCGTCTTGAGCCCGTGTCGTGGTTGCCGCCAACGCCAGGCTCATGCCCAGCAAGGGCAGCAGGGCGGCAGCCAGCGGGCGCCGCAATAATTGATCACTCATGAATTTTCCCCAATTCAGTCAATGGACTGACGCAAAATTTAGTTATCGGTCTATTTGAGCGTTGCATCCCAGCAGCGCGATCACAGGATGTACATCGCCTTCACCCTGCGACAATTTGACCCTATTTGAATTGCTGCTTCGCGTCAACTTGAGGAAATGTAGTCGCCATGGTTTTGCCATGTGAACCTGATAAACGCGTTCAAATAATTGATACAGATGAAACAATCTTCTCGTCTCTCGCGGATATCGTAATGTGTTGCAGTGCACAATCACGGCCGCAGCCATGGCCACGCCACTCCGTTCGCAGGGCTCGGCCGGCAGCTTGGACCGGTTGTTCGGGCTCGAATGAGAGCGGGTAGCATTCGTAGCTACCGCGACAATCCGGATCCGGATGAGCGAGCCCGGGCCGCTGCCATGGCTTGCCGGCGATACGCGGGGTTGCTTGAAATCCGGAGGGCAGACGCCATACTCGACGGCATCGATGGCGCCCAGATGCGCCCGGGAAGAATCCACTCATGCCGATCTATGCCTTTAGCTGCCGCGTCTGTGGCCACACCTTTGACCGCCTGCAGAAGTTGTCCGACCCCGACCCGTCCGACTGCCCCGCGTGCGGCAAGCCCGGGCTGGCTCGGCAAGTGACCGCGCCCTCGTTCCGCCTCGCCGGCAGCGGCTGGTACGAGACCGACTTCAAGAAGGATGGCGACAAGAAACGCAATCTTGCGGGTGAGGCGGGCAATACCTCCGGTGCCGACAGGAGCGCTGCGGTTGCTCCCGTCGCCACGACCGCTGCTCCCGCTCCAGCGACGGCGGGATCGTCGACCGCAGCGCGCGCGCCGGCTGCCGGCAGCGACTGATTGGCATCGTGACCGATATCGGCGGTGCCAGGGTTGGCCGTGTTGCGAAGCCGGCATGGTGGCGAGGGTGCGTCGGCCCGGCGTCCCGCCTGCAGCGGCGGTGCTAACATTCGCGTCTTTTCCCGGCTAGCTGTCGGGCTTTGCCGGTCGAGTCAAAATTCCTGATTGGCCGACCAAAGTCCGACAGGCCGCAAACCTCATGCCGCCCCGCGGCCCGGAGTTCCCTTTCGTATGCGCACGCATTACTGCGGTCTTGTCGATGAGTCGCTGGTCGGCCAGGCCGTTTCCCTGTGCGGCTGGGTCAATACCATCCGCCTGCAGAGCCACGTGGCCTTCGTCGATCTGCGCGATCACGAAGGCCTGGCACAGGTGGTGATCGAGCGGGACAACGCCGCGGCATTCGCGACGGCCGGCGAGATCGGCAACGAATACTGCCTGCGCGTCACCGGCACGCTGCGCAAGCGTCTGGCGGCCAACGACAAGCTGAAGACCGGCACGGTCGAACTGGTCGCCGACACGGTGGAGATTCTCAACGCCGCGAGGGACCTGCCGTTCGCGCTGCACGAGAATCCGAACGAGGAGATGCGCCTCACCTACCGCTACCTCGACCTGCGACGTCCCGAGATGCAGGCGATGATGCGCAAGCGCATCAGGCTGGTGCAGGTGCTGCGCCAGTATCTCGATGCACGCGGTTTCCAGGATATCGAGACACCGATCCTCACCAAGGCCACGCCGGAGGGTGCGCGCGACTATCTGGTGCCCAGCCGCGTGCATCCAGGTCAGTTCTATGCGCTGCCGCAGTCGCCGCAGCTGTTCAAGCAGATCCTGATGATGGCCGGCTTCGACCGCTACTACCAGATCGCGCGCTGCTTCCGCGACGAGGATCTGCGCGCCGATCGCCAGCCGGAATTCACCCAGCTCGACCTGGAGTTCGCGTTCGTCGAAGAGCGCGACGTGCAGGACTTCGTCGAGGAGTTGATCCGTCACGTGTTCAGGGAAGTGCAGGACGTCGAACTGGACGCAGTCTTCCCGCGCATGACTTGGGCGGAGGCGATGCGTCGCTTCGGTTCGGACAAGCCCGACCTGCGCATTGCGCTGGAGCTCGTCGACATCGCCGAGGCGGTGAAGCACGTCGAGTTCAAGGTGTTCTCCGGGCCGGCCAATGATGCGCAGGGCCGCGTTGCCGCGCTGCGCGTGCCCGGCGGCAGCACGCTCAGCCGCAAGGAAATCGACGTGCTGACCGAGTACGTGGGCCGTTACGGTGCCAAGGGGCTGGCGTGGTTGCGCATTGACGATCTGGCGCAGGGGCGCGAGGGGATCCATTCGCCGGTGGCGAAGTTCCTCGACGATGCGGCGCTGGCAGCCATCCTCGAGGCCACCGAGGCGCAGACCGGCGACATGCTGTTCTTTGGTGCCGGCGCGTGGAAGACGGTCACCGATTTCATGGGCGCACTGCGCCTGAAGGTGGGCAAGGATCGCGGCTTGGTGGAGAACCGCTGGGCGCCGCTGTGGGTCACCGATTTCCCGATGTTCGAGTACGACGCCGAGGCGCAGCGTTACGTCGCCCTGCATCACCCGTTCACCGCGCCGAAAGTGGACGACGCCGCGCAGCTGCGCGCCGATCCGCACAATGCGGTGAGCCGCGGCTACGACATGGTGTTGAACGGCAACGAGATCGGCGGTGGCTCGATCCGCATCCATCGACCGGAGATGCAGAGCACGGTGTTCGAGTTGCTCGGTATCGGCGCCGAGGAGGCCGAGGCGAAGTTCGGGTTTTTATTGAAAGCTCTCCGATTCGGCGCGCCGCCGCACGGCGGCCTGGCCTTCGGCATCGACCGCATCGCCGCGTTGCTGGCCGGCACCGAGTCGATCCGCGACGTGATCGCGTTCCCCAAGACCACCAGCGCGCAGGATCTGATGACCGACGCCCCCTCGACGGTTGCCGCGGCACAGTTGAAGGAACTGTCCGTGCAGGTGCTGCCTGGCACTGCAGCCGATGGCTGAGCCGGAGCGGTTGGCGCCCGGGATTCCTTCACGTCGTGTCAGGCATCATCCGCGCGATGTCTGAACATGTGATCCTGCTGCACGGCCTGTGGATGCGCGGCTTCGCGTTGGCGATGCTGCATCGGCGGTTGATCGAAGCGGACTTTCGCGTTCACCGGTTCGATTACATGAGTGTGGCGGCCACCCAGCAAAGCATCCTGGACCGGCTGCGGGCGCGCATGACCGAGCTGGCAGCGGAAGCCGATGCGGTACATCTGGTCGGTCACAGCCTCGGCGGTCTGCTGGCGCTGCGCGCCTGCCTTGACGCGAACGAGTTGCCGCGGGGGCGCATTGTCTGCCTCGGTTCGCCGCTGAAAGGCAGCGCGGCGGCGCGCGGCTTCGCCGGCTGGGGCCGTGGCAGCGAAGTCTTGCTGGGGCACAACCATGAATTGCTGCAGCAGGGTCTCGCGCGCTGGGACGGACCGCGCGAAGTGGGCATGATCGCCGGCCGCATGCCGTTGGGCCTGGGTGCCGTGCTGGGTCATTTCGAGGGCGAACATGACGGCACCGTGGCGGTCGAGGAAACCCGGCTGCCAGGTCTGGCCGACCATTGCGTGGTCGAGGCGAACCATACCGGCTTGCTGTTCTCGCCAGAAGTGGCGCGGCAGACGGCACAGTTCCTGCGTCACGGGCATTTCGTGCACGCCGGTTGATCGGGCCTTCAAACGCGAAATCTCCATCGTTCGTCCTGAGCGTAGGCCGCAGGCCGAAGTCGAAGGACAAAAAGCCGGGACCATTTGCGGTCCGGGTCGATGGCCTGCCTGCCGGCCATCGACCCCTGCGGCAATCGGGCCGATTGCCGCCGACCGGCACGTGGATCGAAATCGGGTAAAATTCCCGGTTCGTTCATCTTTGTCACAGTGCAGGCATTGTCATGGGAAGAGGGCCGTCCATCGAAGGTCGCAAGAATGCCGAAGACGCCAAGCGCGCCAAGGTATTCACCAAACTGATTCGCGAGATCACCGTGGCCACCCGCTCCGGCGTAGCCGATCCGGCCGGCAATCCGCGGCTGCGTTCCGCGGTGGAAAAGGCGTTGTCGGCCAACATGACCCGCGACACCATCGATCGCGCGATCAAGCGCGGTTCCGGCGCCGATGGCGGCGCCGACATGCAGGAACTGCGCTACGAAGGCTACGGTCCGGCGGGTGTTGCGCTGATCATCGACTGCGTCACCGACAATCCGGTGCGCACCGTCGCCGATGTGCGCCACGCCTTGACCAAGCACGGCGGCAATCTGGGCACTAGCGGCTCGGTGGCGTTCCAGTTCAACCGCTGCGGCGAGCTGGTATTCGATACGGCCGGCGACGCGGCGCTGGAGGAAAAAATCCTCGATGCCGCGCTGGAGGCCGGTGCCGACGATGTGGTGAACGAGGCGGGCGAGAGCAGCGTGCTGTGCTCGCCGGAAAACTTTGATGCGCTGAGTCGGGCGCTGGCCGATGCCGGCCTCAAACCCGCGCGGGCCGAGGTGGTGATGCGGCCGGCAAACCGCACGGCGATTCCTGCCGAGGCACAGGAAACCCTGCTCGATCTGATCGACCGGCTCGAAGAACTCGACGACGTGCATGAGATCTATCACAACGCGCTGTTGCCAGCGGAAGGGTCATGAACGGGATTCTTTTGTCGGGACTCGGGATTCGGGACTCGGGACTCGGCGATCAGCAGCCCGCAGCGCCCATGCTGCGTGTCGCCCCCCGGCGGTATCGATTGCGGCATGTAGGAGCGCACCCTGTGCGCGAAAGCTTTTCGCCTGCGACCGAACAAAAGCATTCGCGCACAGGGTGCGCTCCTACGCGTACGGTACACCGTACTTTTCCCGAGTCCCGAGTCCCGAGTCCCGAGTCCCGACAAAAACAAGTCCCGAGTCCCGAGTCCCGTTGACGCCATGCGCATCCTCGGCATCGACCCAGGCAGCCAGCGTACCGGCGTCGGCATCATCGACGTCGACGACGCCGGCAAGCTCGTGCACGTCTTTCACGGTGCGCTGGCGGTGGCTGGCGAAACCACCTTCCCATTGCGCCTGAAGCGCATCTTTGACGAGCTGTGTGGCATCATCGCCGCGCATCGGCCGACCGAGTGCGGCATCGAGCGCGTGTTCATGGCGCGCAATCCCGATTCCGCGCTGAAGCTGGGGCAGGCACGAGGCGCCGCGATTTGCGCGGTGGTCAGTCAGGGGATCGTGGTGCACGAATATGCCGCAACCGAAGTGAAACAGGCCGTGGTGGGCAGCGGGCGCAGCGACAAGGTTCAGGTGCAGCACATGATCGGCATCCTGCTGGGCCTGAAAGGGCCGCTGCAGGCCGACGCGGCCGATGCGCTGGCGATCGCGGTGACTCACGCGCATACGCGCGCCAGCCTGGAGCGCGTAGGCATTCCACGCTCTGCCTGGAGGCGCCGTCGATGAAATCAGGTACGCAGGCGCCGCCGACGAAACGGGACTGGGGGCGCCGCCGATGATCGGCCGGCTGCGTGGCACCCTGATCTCCAGGCAACCGCCGCGGCTGCTGATCGAGGTCGGCGGGGTCGGTTACGAACTCGAAGCGCCGATGTCGACGATCTACGACCTGCCAGGCGTGGGCAAGGAAGTGATCCTGCTCACCCATTACGCGGTGAAGGAAGACAGCGTGGCGCTGTACGGGTTTCTGCATGAGGCCGAGCGCGCGCTGTTCCGCAACCTGCTCAAGGTCAGCGGCATCGGTGCAAAGATCGCGCTGGCGGTGCTTTCCGGCGTATCCGTCAACGACTTCGCGCGGTTAGTACAAACCGGCGACGTGGTTGCACTGACCCGGATTCCCGGCATCGGCAAGAAAACCGCCGAACGCATAGTGGTGGAACTGCGCGATCGGCTGGACGCACCGGGTGTGAGCCTGCCCGGCGCCCTCGCGCACGGCGATGCGCCGCTCGATCCGGCCGGCGAGGCCACGGTGGCTCTGCTGCAGCTTGGGTACAAGCCGGCCGAGGTGACGCGGTTGGTGCAGAAAGTGGTCGCCAGCGGCGACAACGCCGAAGCCATCATCCGCAAGGCGCTGCGCGCCGCGCTCGGCGGCTAGGCTGTCAGGATTTTCATGAACGAGCACGCGCAGCCACGGCCGACAACCAGCGATGCGGATCCGCACCGCGGCAGCAAGGCCACGCTGATCCTCGGTGCCGTCGGTGTGGTGTTCGGCGACATCGGCACCAGCCCGCTGTACACCTTGCACGAGACTTTTCTGCCACGGCACGGCCTGCATCCCTATCCGCGTACCGTGCTGGGCATCCTTTCGCTGATCACCTGGTCGTTGATCATGGTGGTGGCGGTGAAATACGTGAGCCTGGTCATGCGTGCCGACAACAAGGGCGAGGGCGGCATCATGGCGCTGATGACACTGGCCCGGCGCGCCAGCGGCAAATCGGTGCGCATGCGTCGGATGATCGTGGTGATGGCGCTGCTGGGAGCCGCGCTGTTTTTCGGCGATGGCGTGATCACCCCGTCGATTTCGGTACTTTCCGCGGTCGAGGGGCTGAAGGTGGCCGCGCCGGGCATGGAGCACTGGGTCGTGCCGATCACGGTGGCCGTGCTGCTGGGCCTGTTCTGGATGCAGCATCGCGTGACGGCCCGGATCGGCGTGGTGTTCGGGCCGGTGATGGTGCTGTGGTTTCTCAGCCTTGGCGTGATCGGCGTGTGGAACATCGTCCAGGCACCCGAAGTGCTGCATGCGTTCAATCCCTGGTATGCGGTGCGTTTTTTGACGACTCATGGCATGGCGTCCGCGCTGGCACTGGGTTCGGTCGTGCTGTGCGTGACCGGCGCCGAGGCGCTGTACACCGACATGGGGCAGTTCGGCCGCTTTCCGATCCGTACTGCGTGGTTCTGGTTCGTGATGCCGGCGCTGCTGCTCAATTACTACGGCCAGGGCGGCCTGCTGCTGGTTCATCCGCAGGCGATCGACAATCCGTTCTATCACTCGGTACCGGGTTGGGCGCTGTACCCGATGATCGGGCTGGCCACGGCATCGACGGTGATCGCCTCGCAGGCGGTAATCTCGGGTGCCTTCACGATTACCCGCCAGGCGATCCAGCTGGGCTTTCTGCCGCGCATGCAGGTGGTGCACACCTCGCGCGAAGCGATCGGGCAGATTTTTCTGCCGTGGGTCAACCGTGCGCTGATGGTGATGGTGATCGCCACCGTGGTCGGCTTCGGTTCGTCCAATGCGCTGGCCGGTGCCTATGGCATCGCGGTAACCGGCACCATGGCGATCGATACCGTGCTGGTGATGATCGTGGCGCGGCGCATGTGGCGGTGGAGCCGTACCCTGGTCATCGCGCTGGGCTGCGTCCTGCTGTGCATCGACCTGAGCTACTTCGGCGCCAATACGCTGAAGATCATGCTGGGCGGCTGGTTTCCGCTGGTTCTCGGCCTGCTGATATTCGTCGCGATGACCACCTGGCGGCGCGGCCGTGAGTTGGTGGTGCGCGCCATCAAGCAGGATGGCCTGGCGCTGGCCCCGTTCCTTGAAAGCATGGCCGAGCACCCACCGTTGCGGGTGCCCGGCACGGCGGTGTTCCTCACGGCGCAGCAGAATCTGGTGCCGCAAGCCCTGCTGCACAACCTCAAGCACAACAAGATGCTGCACGAGCGCAACGTGCTGCTGACGGTGAGCATTCTGGAAACGCCGGTGGCCGAGGCCGACGAGCGCATCCGGCTCATCCCGCTGGGCGGCGAGTTTTACAAGCTCATCCTGCACTTTGGCTTTGCCGAGGATCCGAACATTCCGCTGGCGTTGACCCTGTGCGGACGCGAAGGTCTGAGCTTCGACATGATGGACACCACGTTTTTTCTGTCGCGCGATACCATCGTGGCCCACGATCTGCGCCGCGGCATGGCGCACTGGCGCGACAAGCTGTTCGCGTTCATGGCACGCAATGCGCTGCCGGCCACGGCCTTTTTCCAGATCCCCGGCAACCGGCTGATCGAGCTGGGTGCACAGGTGGAAATTTAGCTCTCTAGCCGCGGCGTAGACGCAATGCGTCGTACCGCCCCGGGGAATCGCACACTCATGACATCTCCTGCAGACTCTTCCGGAAAACCGCGATCGCGCCTGGCCGCCCTGGCGCTGGGCGCGATCGGCGTGGTTTACGGCGACATCGGTACCAGCCCGCTGTACACGCTCAAGGCAGTGTTCGGCGAGCAGGGCATCGGGCCTACATCGCAGAACGTGCTCGGTGCCCTCAGCCTGATCTTCTGGGCGCTGATCATCGTGGTATCGGTGAAATATCTGCTGTTCATCATGCGTGCCGACAACAAGGGCGAGGGCGGCATCATGGCCTTGATGGCCCTGGCCCAGCGCAGCGTGCAGGGCATTCCGCGGTTGCGCCTGATCATCGCGCTGCTGGCCATTTTCGGTGCCGCGCTTTTCTACGGCGACGGAGTCATCACGCCCGCCATCTCGGTGCTGTCGGCCGTCGAGGGACTGGAAGTGGCCACGCCTGGCCTGGAGCGCTGGATCGTGCCGATCACGTTGGGCGTCATCATCGGCCTGTTCTGGCTGCAGAAGCACGGCACCCATCGGATCGGCGCGGTATTCGGGCCGGTCTGCGTGATCTGGTTCCTGAGCATTGCGGCACTCGGCATTCGTGGCATCGTGCATCACCCGGGCGTGCTGTGGGCGCTCAGTCCCGGTTACGGCATCTCGTTCTTCCTGCGCAATCACGCAGAGGCCTTCTTCGCGCTGGGTTCCGTGGTGCTGGCGGTGACCGGGACCGAGGCGCTGTATGCCGACATGGGGCATTTCGGCAGAAAGCCCATTCGGCTGGCCTGGTTTGCGTTCGTGCTGCCGGCGCTGGTGCTGAACTACTTCGGTCAGGGCGCGCTGTTGCTGCACGATCCCGGCGCCGTGGTCAATCCGTTCTACCACCTGGTGCCGAAGGCACTGCTTTTCCCGATGATCGCCCTGGCCACCGCTGCCACGGTGATCGCATCGCAGGCAGTGATCTCCGGCGCGTTCTCGATGACCCGAGAGGCGATGCAGCTCGGCTATCTGCCGCGCATGCGGGTGGTGCATACCTCCTCGGAGATGTCGGGACAGATCTTCGTGCCCTGGATCAACCGTATCCTGCTGGTGCTGATTCTGGCAGCGGTACTCAGGTTCCGCTCGTCCGACAACCTGGCGTCGGCTTACGGCGTCGCGGTGACCGGCACCATGGTGATCACCACGCTGCTGGCGTTGATCGTGGCGCGCTATCAGTGGCGCTGGCGCATGCCGACCATCATTGCTGTCGGCATCCTTCTGCTCACGGTGGATATCGGGTTTTTCAGTGCCAACATCATCAAGATCGAGTCCGGCGGCTGGTTCCCGCTGGTGCTCGGGCTGGGGGTATTCGTGCTGATGACCACCTGGCGACGCGGCCGCGAACTGGTGGTGCGCGAGATCAAGCAGAGCGGGCTGGCGCTGGCGCCGTTTATCGCCAGTATCGCCAAGCATCCGCCGCCGCGCGTGCCGGGTACGGCGGTTTTCCTCACCGCCAACCAGCATGCCGTGCCGCACGCCTTGTTGCACAACCTCAAGCACAACAAGGTGCTGCATGAGCGCAATGTCCTGCTGACGGTGGAGACGCTGGAGACGCCGCTGGCCGAGCCGGACGAGCGCATCCACCTGACGCTGCTGGAAGGCGATTTCTACGGTCTGGAGCTGCGCTTCGGTTTTGCCGAGGATCCGAACATCCCGTCGGCATTGACCCTGTGCGGACGCGAAGGTCTGGGCTTCGACCTGATGGACACCACGTTCTTCCTGTCGCGCGAGACCATCGTGGCGGACAAGCGGCGCCCCGGCATGGCGATCTGGCGCGACAAGCTGTTTGCCTTCCTGTCGCGCAATGCGCTGCCGGCCACGGCCTTTTTCCAGATTCCCGGCAACCGCCTGATCGAGCTGGGTACGCAAGTCGAAATCTGACTGGCGCTCTGTAGGAGCCCGCTTGCGGGCGATGCTTCTGCCCCGATGTACATCGAAACCAGAGCATCGCCCGCAAGCGGGCTCCTACAAGTACATGGCCGGCCTGCCATAATGCCCGCATGACCGATTCCCGCATCATCGCCGCGGTCGCCCAACTGGACGACGCCGAGCTGGAAGCCACGATCCGCCCACGGCGGCTGGCCGAATACCTTGGCCAGCAGGCCGTGCGCGAGCAGCTGTCGATTTACATCGAGGCGGCCAGAAAGCGCGGTGGCGCGCTGGATCACGTGCTGATCTTCGGCCCGCCGGGTCTGGGCAAGACCACGCTGAGCCACGTCATCGCCAACGAATTGGGCGTCAACGTGCGCTCCACTTCCGGCCCGGTGCTGGAACGCGCGGGCGATCTGGCCGCACTGCTGACCAACCTGGAGGCGAACGACGTGCTGTTCGTCGACGAGATCCATCGCCTGTCGCCGGTGGTCGAGGAAGTGCTGTACCCGGCGATGGAGGATTTCCAGATCGACATCATGATCGGCGAGGGGCCGGCCGCCCGTTCGATCAAGCTGGACCTGCCGCCGTTCACGCTGATCGGCGCAACCACCCGTGCCGGCATGCTGACCGCGCCCTTGCGCGACCGGTTCGGCATCGTGCAGCGGCTGGAGTTCTACAGCGTCGACGAGCTCGCCGCGATCGTGCGGCGTGCCGCGCGCATCCTCGGCATTGCCTGCGCCTCGTCCGGCGCCCAGGAAATCGCCCGCCGCTCGCGCGGCACGCCGCGCATCGCCAACCGCCTGCTGCGCCGCGTGCGCGATTACGCGGAGGTGCGTGCCGACGGCGAGATCACACTGCCGGTGGCGCAGGCGGCACTGGACATGCTGAAGATCGATCCGGAAGGGTTCGACGAGCTGGATCGGCGCCTGCTCGGCATCATCATCGAGAATTTCGACGGCGGCCCGGTCGGGGTGGAGTCGCTGGCCGCAGCACTCAGCGAGGACCGCGGCACGCTGGAGGACGTGGTCGAGCCGTATCTGATCCAGCAGGGTTACCTGATTCGTACCGCGCGTGGCCGCATGGCCAGCGCCAGAGGCTGGCGCCATCTGGGCCTGACCCCGCCGCCGCGCCAGATCCAGCCGGCCGATCTGTTCAGCGACGATGCCGGCGATGTCTGACTCCGCGCAAAAACCGCCTTTCAGCTGGCCGGTGCGGGTCTACTGGGAAGACACCGACGCTGGCGGCGTGGTCTATCACGCCAGCTATCTGCGTTTCATGGAACGTGCCCGCAGCGAGTGGCTGCGCGCGATCGGCATCGACCAGTCGGGCCTCAAGCAGTCTGCCGGCCTGGCGTTCATGGTGCGCGACATGCGGATCGACTTCCTTCGGCCTGCCCTGCTGGATGATGAACTGACGGTAACGGTGGAAGTCAAAGAGCGGCGCGCAGCCAGTATCCTGTTCGCACAGACGATCGTGCGGGCGGACGGCGGCAATCTGGTTCGTGCCACGGTGCGCGTGGCCTGCGTCGACATCCGGCGCATGCAGCCGGCACCGATCCCGGGCGATCTGTTCCCAGCGCCTGCCCTATAGACAACCGGCTCGACGACAGCCGGCCCCAAGCCAACCTGTTCCAAGACAGCTGGTCCCAAGACAACCAAACCGACAGGCGGAGAACCTTCAAGCAATGAACGGTGGATTGAACATTTTCTCGCTGATCGCGGATTCGAGCTGGCCGGTGAAGCTGGTGCTGCTGGTGCTGCTGGCGTTCTCGTTCCTGTCGTGGGTGATCATCATCCGCAAGTACTCGCAGACCAAGGCGGCGATGGAAAGCGCCGAGGAATTCGAGGAGCGCTTCTGGTCCGGTGGCGATCTGGCGCAGTTGTTCCGCGAGGTCAGCAATCGTGCCGGCGATAATGGCGGCATCGAGAACATCTTCGAGTCGGGGTTTCGCGAGTTTGCCCGCCAGCGCCAGCGCAAGACGCACGACGTGCGCAGCGTGATCGAGGGCGCCGAGCGCGCCATGCGGGTCACTGGCACCCGCGAGATCGGCCTGCTCGAGCGTAATCTGGAGTTCCTCGCCAATGTCGGTTCGATCAGCCCGTACGTGGGTCTGTTTGGTACCGTGTGGGGCATCATGGGTGCGTTCCAGGGGCTGGGCGAGATGAAGGACGTGACCATCGCGGTGGTCGCGCCGCACATCTCCGAGGCGCTGATCGCCACCGCGATGGGCCTGTTCGCGGCGATTCCGGCGCAGTGGGCCTACAACCGCTACGCCAACAAGGTCGAGCGTGTCGCATCGCGCTATGACGTGTTCCAGGAAGAGTTCTCCTCCGTGCTGCAGCGGCAGATCCAGACCGACGACGTGGCCTGAGCGAGATTGCCGTCATGCGAACTCCCAACAGACGCCCGAAGCGCTACAAGCTGAAATCCGAAATCAACGTCGTGCCGTACATCGACGTGATGCTGGTGCTGTTGATCATCTTCATGGTCACCACGCCGATGATGAACTCCAGTGTCGACGTGCAGCTGCCGCAGGCCAACGCCAAGTCGCTGCAGCAGAAGAAGAACCCGGTGCTGGTGTCGGTGCTGCAGAACGGCCAGCTCTATCTCACCCTGAGCGGCGCCAAAAAAGAGCTGGTCGACGAGGATGCGCTCAAGGCCAAGGTGGGCGCGTTCGTGCGCGTGAACCCCGAGGTCAGCGTGCTGGTCGGTGGCGACGAGCGCGGCAGCTATGGCGGCGTGTTCAAGGTGCTGGCCGATCTGCAGCAGGCCGGTGTCGCCAAGGTAGGCCTGATGGGCCAGCCGGGTGAACCGCAGAACCAGGGCAAGAGCACGTCCAATGGACGAAAGTAAGGCGACGCCGAGGGCGGTCGTTCTCTCCGCCATCCTGCATATCGGCATCGTGGGGTTTCTGTTCCTCGCGATCCTGCCGTGTTCGAGCTACGAGCAGTTCTTCAACGCGCTGGGTCTGCCCGCGTCGATGAATCCGATCACCTGTTCCAGGCCGCTCCAGTTGCAGGGCCCGATCATCGAGGCAACCCTGATCGGCCCGACCGGCAGTCCACCGCCCAAGGCGGTCAAGGCCAGGCCCGTGCCCCACAGCACGCCACCGCCGCCCACGGTAGCCCCGCCACCCATACCGCCCTCACCGATAAAGCTGCCGGTGAAGACTTTGCCGCCGCCGCCCATCCACCCTGACGTGGTGGACCAGGAGCGAGTGGTCGCCGATGCCATGCAGCAAGCCGAGGAGGCCAAGAAACTGCAGGAGGAGAAAGAGCGCCAGCGCCAGTCCGAGCTGGATGCGGCCGCGGCCAAGCGGAAAGAGGAAAAGCAGAAGCAGCTCGACGCACTGTTTGCCAAGATGGACGCGGCGGCGGCACACACGAAAAAACTGGACAGCAAGGCCAGGCAGGCCAAGCAGCAAATGGAGGATCTGAAGAACGCGCAGGATGATGGTCAGCCGGATCTGCCTGTCGCCAAGCAACGTCAGAGCGGCAACAACAGCCCCAACAGCAGTCTGGCCGACGAATATACGGCGGCCATTCAGAATGCGGTCACACCGAACTGGCTGCGTCCGGATAACATGCCCAGTCTTCCGTGCGAGGTGCATATCGTGCAGTCACCTGGCGGTGACGTGATGAGCGCTACCGTCGATTCCAGTTGCCCCTATGACGATGCCGGCCGGCGTTCGGTCGAAAATGCGGTGCTGCGTACCAAGACCTTGCCCTACAAGGGCTTTGAAAGCGTGTTCCAGCGCCACCTCACCTTCACTTTCAGACCGCAATGATCAAGCCCATGCGCAAATTCAGCTCAACCTTCGCCCTGATCCTGCTGCTGCTGGCCGGATTGTTTGTCGGCCCCGTCGCCGCCCAGTCGCTCAACGTCGACATCGTCGGCGGCGTCAAGACCGCCACGCCGATCGTGGTGGTGCCGTTCGCGCAGCAGGGCGGTACGCCGTTGCCGACCGACATCGCCGACGTGATCCGCAACGATTTCAACCGCTCCGGCAAGTTCCGTGCGCTGGCCAAGAGCGACATCGTGGAGTTTCCCTCCCAGGGTTCGGACATCAAGTTCGCCACCTGGCGCCTGCTCAAGCAGGACTACATCGTGGTGGGCCGGATCAAGGATTCCGGCAACGGCATGGTGCAGGTCGAGTACGAGCTGTGGGACGTCAACAAGCAGCAGAGCCTGCTGCACCAGGCGATGCCGCCGGCGCCGGTAGGCGACATGCGCGGACTGGCCCACCAGATCGCCGACATCATCTACCAGAAGATCACCGGCGTGCGCGGCGCTTTCTGGACCCGCATCGCGTATATCACCGCGGTCGGTCTCGGCAACCACACCACGTATTCGCTGATCGTGGCCGATTCGGACGGCTTCAACCCGCAGGTGGTCGCCCGTTCCAAGGAATCCCTGCTCACGCCGAGGTGGTCGCCCGACGGCAAGAAAATTGCGTACGTCTCTTTCGAGAGCGGCAATTCCGCGATCTACGTGCAGGACATCACCACCGGCTCGCGGCAACTGGTGGAGGCGCATGCCAAGGGCATCAACGGCGCTCCGGCCTGGTCGCCGGACGGCACCAAGCTGGCCGTCGCGCTGTCGTACGTCGGCAACCTCGAACTGTTCGTGCTCGACCTGGCCACGCACAAGGAAACCCGGCTGACCCACAATCTGGCGATCGATACCGAGCCGGTCTGGGCACCCGATGGCAAGAGCATCTATTTCACTTCGGATCGTTCGGGCGAGGCGCAGATCTACCAGATCCCGGCGACCGGTGGCGAGGCCCAGCGAATCAGCTTCCAGGGGCAGACAAATCTTGACGCCGCGGTCAGCTATGACGGCAAGCAGATCGCGATGGTGCAGGGCAACGGGAACGTGTATCGTATTGCGATAATGGATAGGAGTCTGGGTGATCAGGTGCGGTTTATTTCGCCGGGTCCGCTCGACGAATCTCCCAGTTTCGCTCCAAATGCCAGCATGCTGCTGTATGCCTCCAACGCGGGACCTCGCGGCGTGCTGTATGCCGTTTCGGCCGACGGACTGGTTCGTCAGCGCCTCGTTTTATCCGATGGCGATGTGCGCGAACCTTCCTGGGGTCCGTACCGGCAACGTTGATTTTTTCCATGCTGTTGCGCGCAAGTGCGACAGCATGGTGCCCAGGGATCGGGCCCGAACAGCGCCTTTGGCGTGTTTCGGTTTCCGGCCATGGCGCCTTGCCGCGTCGTGGCCAGTCAGGGCGAAAGTGCGGTCCGACCGCACTTTCGGTCTTTCATAGTGCATATAACAGCCGGATCACCGGCGCGTTTGTCCCGTCATCGTCATCGTTTGTTTGGAACTCAACCCGTTCGTAAGGATCGTTACCATGAATAAGACCGTTCGCGTCGCCCTGGTCGCCCTGCTCTGCATTGGCGCGGCCGCTTGCAGCAAGAAGGAAGTCAAGCCGCAGCCGCCAGCCCCAGCACCGGCCGCCCAGCCGCCAGCCCCGGCTCCCGTTTCCAATGGCAAGTACACCCCCGCCGATCTCGATACCGATGCCTGCCTGCGTCAGCGCGTCGTGTACTTCGATTTCGACAAGAGCGAGATCAAGCCGGAGTTCCAGCAGATCATTGCGTGCCACGCCAAGTATCTGCAGGATCGCCCGACTGCGCACATCCGTCTCGAAGGCAACGCCGACGAGCGCGGCACGCGCGAGTACAACCTGGGCCTCGGCGAGCGTCGCGGCAATGCCGTGTCCAGCGCACTGCAGGCGGCCGGTGGTTCGGCCAGCCAGCTCGATGTGATCAGCTACGGCAAGGAGAAGCCGGTGTGCCGTGAGCACAACGAGGATTGCTGGAGCAAGAATCGCCGCGTCGAGATCGTCTACACGGCGCAGTAATGATGAAGCGACTGGCTAACAGCTTTGCAGCCAGGATCGGCATGGCGGGCGCGATCGCGTCCGCCATGCTGTTCGCGTTTCCGGTGCTGGCGCAGGATTCGCGACTGAGCCTTGCCGACCGCGTCGCACTATTGGAGCAGCGGGCGCAGAACAGAGACCAGTCCGGCATCGGCATGGTCAACCAGATACAGCAACTGCAGGCGCAGATACGCCAGCAGCAAGGTCAGATCGAGGAGTTGCAGCATCATCTGCAGGAACTCGACGACAAGAGCAAGGCGCAATATGCCGACCTCGATGCCCGCCTCGGGCGACTGGAAAGCGGTGGCGCAGGTGCTGCGGCAGCCAATGCGCCGGCCGGCAAACCCTCACCCGACAATTCGGCGGCACCCGCATCCGCATCCACTGCGGCAGCGTCTGATGCCACGGGCGCGCCGGCAGGCGCACCAGGCAGTGCCGCCAATCCGGCTGCCGCACAGGCTGCCTACGATGTGGCCTTCAAGGCCCTGCAGTCCGGCGATTACGTGCAGGCATCGCGCGAGTTTCGCGGCTTCATCCAGCAATACCCGAATCACGCCCTCACGCCCAACGCCTGGTACTGGCTGGGCGAGTCGTACTACGTCACGATGAATTACCCGGTGGCGCTCGAAGCCTTCCAGCACCTGCTCGACCAGTTTCCGCAGAGCGAGAAAGTGCCCGATGCCATGCTCAAGGTCGGCTACTGCCAGTTCGAGCTGAAGCACTTGAAGCAGGCGCAGGCCACGCTGACGACGGTGACGACGCGCTTCCCGGGTTCCAGTGCGGCCAGCCTGGCCAAGGAACGTCTGCATCGCATCCAGTTGCAGTCGGCCAACTGAGGCGAGGGTCGTGGCAGCGAACGGCGGCAGCGCACGTGTGGCGTCCACCACGGCTGCCACGGGCACGGCCGGGCGGTTGCGGGTTACCGAAATCTTCCACTCGATCCAGGGCGAGGCCGACGCGATCGGCTGGCGCACCGTCTTCGTCCGGCTGACCGGTTGTCCGTTGCGCTGCGTCTGGTGCGACACCGAATATGCGTTTCATGGCGGCGACTGGCGTGCGATCGACGACATCCTCGCCGAGGTTGCTGCGCACGGCGCGCGACATGTCTGCGTCACCGGCGGCGAACCGCTGGCGCAGAAGCGCTGCCTGATCCTTCTGCAAAAACTGTGCGATGCCGGTTACGACGTGTCGCTGGAAACCTCCGGTGCGCTGGATGTCGGTGCCGTCGATCCGCGCGTGCGCAAGGTGATGGATCTGAAGGCTCCCGGTTCCGGCGAGAGCGCGCGCAACCTGTGGTCGAATCTCGACCACCTGCAGGCACACGACCAGATCAAGATCGTGATCGCCAGCCACGCCGATTACGAATGGGCGTGCGCGAAGCTGGTCGAGCATGCGTTGGCCGAGCGCTGCATGGTGCTGTTCTCGCCGGTGCACGGTGCGGTGGAGCCGCGCGAACTGGCCGAATGGATCATCGCCGACAAGTTGCCGGTGCGCTTTCAATTGCAGTTGCACAAGTTGCTGTGGAACGACGCGGCGGGAAGGTAATGTGTGTGGATCCAAACCATGTCTGACAATTCTCCTCGCAAAGCCGTCGTGCTCGTCTCCGGTGGCATGGATTCGGCCGTCACCATCGCCCTGGCGCGCGAGCAGGGTTATCAGGTGCATGCGTTGAGCGTGGCCTACGGCCAACGCCACAGCTCGGAACTGGCGGCTTCGGACCGCGTGTCGCAGATGCTCGGTGCAGCGGAGCACAAGACGGTCGGCATCGATCTGCGCAGCATCGGCGGCTCCGCGCTCACCGCCGATATCGATGTGCCGGTCGATACCCGCGAAGGCGGCAGTGATATCCCGGTGACCTATGTGCCGGCGCGCAATACCATCATGCTGTCGATCGCGCTGGGCTGGGCCGAAGTGCTGGGTTCCAGCGACATCTGGTGCGGCGTCAACGCGGTCGATTACTCGGGTTATCCGGACTGCCGGCCGGCCTTCATCGAAGCCTTCGAGACCCTGGCCAATGTGGCGACCAAGGCGGGTGTCGAGGGTGCCGGCATCCGTATCCACACGCCGCTGATGCACATGAGCAAGGCCGATATCGCTCGCGAGGGCCAGCGCCTCGGTGTCGATTTTTCGGTCACGGTGAGTTGCTACCAGGCCGATGCCGAAGGCCGCGCCTGCGGTCATTGCGACGCGTGTCGGTTACGCGCGCAGGGCTTCCGCGAGGCGGGGCTGCCCGATCCTACCCGCTACGCCTGAAGCTTGCCGTTGCTTGTGCCGCTGCCGTGCAGACCGTAAAATTGTCTGCTTGGCTTCAGCCATCGATGGGTCGTTAGCTCAGTTGGTAGAGCAGTAGACTTTTAATCTATTGGTCCCGGGTTCGAATCCCGGACGACCCACCAGTTTTCGGGGCGCCTATCGGGCGCCCCTTTTTACCTGCGTATTGCGTCAGTGCCTGCCCACCGCCAGCAGCGTGAAGCCCTTGACCGGGGCGCCGCGCGGTACGGCATCGGCAGCCACCAGCCAGGCCAGGTGCGTCACCGGATCCAGCGCCAGCGTGCGCGCGCCTGGCTGGGTCGGGACGTTGGCCAGCACGGTGTAGCGATCGGCGTCGTCCTCATGCACGATGGTCGGCGTGCCGTCGTGGTTGGCGCTGTAGACCAGCCGCGTCCGTGCATCGAACGCAGCGGCATCCGGGCCCTTGCCGATCGCCACCCGGGCGACCTGATGGCCATCGACGGCATCGGTGACGATCATCAGCTTGTTGTCGCAGACCGAGAACAGCCGCCGCGAGCGGGCATCGTAGGCGAGGCCGCTGGGCGAGTCGCACGGTGCCAGGCTCCAGACGTTTTCCAGCTTGTCGCTGCGGCTGTCGAGCCGCGCCAGTTCGCCCCTGTCTTCCAGATTGACGAACACGTGGCCCTGCCCGTCGCTGACCGCGAATTCGGGGCGGCCGGGCAGGGCGATGGTCGCCACTTCCTTGCCGGCGTCCGGATCGATCACGCTGACCGTATCGCTGCGCCCGTTCATCGTCAGTACGTGACCGCTGGCCGGATCGTAGACGATCGCATCGGGGTTCGAGCCGCTGACCGGAATGCGGGCGAG